>CAZUHX010000008.1:0-21950 GCA_964620795.1 uncultured Chitinophagaceae bacterium | reverse complement strand
GTATTGTTGCTCCAGTAGCCTTCATACTTCTCTCCGTCGTTCCAGTAAAAGGTTCCGAAGCCATGCATTCTTCCGTTCAGAAAATCTCCTTCATACTTTTCTCCGTTGGCCCAGTAGAAGACCGCTTTTCCGCTTTTGTTGTTTGCGCGAAACTCTCCCTCATATCGGTCGCCATTGGAGTAAGTTAAACTGCCTTGTCCGTCTCTCATGTCATTCATATAATTCCCCTCGTAAACAGATCCGTCGGCAAAAAAATATTTTGCCTTTCCCACTCTTTTTCCATCCATAAATGAACCTTCATAACGATCGCCATTGCGATAAAACATTACCCCTTCACCTCTGATTTGTCCGAATTCAAAATTACCCTCATAGCGATTGCCGCTTCGGAAAGTGTAAACACCTCTACCATGCATCCGATCGTCCACATATTCTCCGAAGTACTTGTCGCCATTGGGGAAATAGTAGGACCCGCTGCCCCAGCGTTTATCATTGCGAAACTCTCCGATATACCTGGAACCATCACTGTAAACCGCCACGCCTTTGCCGTTTCGCATATCGTTTTCCCACTGGCCGTCATAGGTGGATCCGTCTTCAAACTGCGCAAAACCATTGCCGGATTTAATGTTGCCTTTGAGGTGGCCCTTATACTGACCGTTAAGGCAGGTCTGATTTTGATCTGCTGTCCGATTCGGGTCGGACATAGGTTGAGCCATGACGCGAAGCGAGTAAATAATAAAAAGTATGGCCAAAGCGGGGGTACGGCACGATTTCATAAAGAACTGATTCTTGGTTCGGTATACGTCATTCTTGCTGAGCAAGTTTCAGAAACCGATTTCCGCCGGGGTCGTTGAGGGAAGACAAACATTTAGGAGTACTTTTATCGGTATAAAAATCAGAATACGCGAAAAATTCAAATATGTGTATCAGCAAAAGCTACATCCATTGGTTAAAACTGGCTGTAATCATGGCCTTTTTTATACCGGCCTCAGGACCGGTGCAGGCGCAATGTCCGACTGCGCAGTTTTCAGGTGCATCTGTCTGCTCACCGGGGCCAATGCTTTTACAAAATCAAAGCAGTGGTTCAATATCTGATGAATGGGATTTTTGTGCAGGGGAACTTGGAGGAGCTTTCTCGGCCTCTTTGGATTTAACTCTGACGGCTGCAGCGAGCAATGCATTGTGGACTTCAGAAGCTTTTTCAGACGGCACAGTGCGCCTTTTTGCGGTTAGCCGTCTTAATGGAGATTTATTTCGGGCAGACTACACAACCGGAATCGATTCAGCCCCGGTATCAGCAGGTCGGATTTTTTCACTTAGTTCTTTGGGCACAACTATTTCCGGTCTTCACATTTTTCAGTTTGGAAACACTTATCACGCATTTGTAACTTCCGGAGGCAGCTCTGTGTTGGGGAGGCTGAATTTTGGCAATTCTTTGTCAAATGTTCCCAGCTTGAGCACTATTGCGCTTCCGGCAGGCACACTCAGCAGTCCGCGAAATGTACGTTTGTTACAAGAAAACGGCAATTACATTTTAGCAGTGGCAAACAATACAAACGGAGGTTCGGTTACGCTTATCAATTTTGGCAGCAATCCGTTAGGGCCGCCGCAGAATACCATTAGCCTTGCGGGATTTCCGGCCGGAGGTGGGTTCTGGGGCCTGGATATTGCGCGTGATTGTGACCGCTGGTTTGGGGTACTTACAGCACCCGTTAACAACCTTGTATATTCTCTCGATCTGGGCAATGTGCTTTATGACACCATTTTCGGATTTAGCATTGCCACCAGTACTTTCTTCTCTCCTCATCAGGTGGTATTGAAAAGGGAAAACAATGAGTTTAAAGCGCTGGTTGCACTTGATCCCACAGCCGGATTCCGTCTGGGGTATTTAAACTATGGTTCTTCCTTTAATCCAAGCTCTGCTCCTGTAGCTATAAACTTGCCCCAAGTGGGAGGCAGAAGCCGATCGCTCAGTCTGGTAAACATCAACTCCCGCTGGTATGGATTGTATGCAAATTATACAGGTCCTTCAGCAAATAAGATCACGTTCACCGATACGTGCCGCGCATTACCTTCCAACACCTTTTCTGGCAGCATACCCCCGGCAGTGACTTACGCCTCTGCAGGAAACTATCGCGTTTCTCTTTCTTTGGTTTCTTCAACAGGAGCTACAGCGGGACGCTCTGAGCCGGTGAGCTTCAGTGTTCAGCCCGATGGAGGTTTTACAACGACCGGTTCCTGCAGCGGTAGTGCAGTGGTTTTCACCGACAGCTCCACTTTTGGATCCGGAAGTCCCGGCTCCTTTCTCTGGGATTTTGGCAATGGCAACAGTGGGAGCGGGGCCCGGGTTTCTAATGTTTATACCAACGGAGGATCATACAGTGTGCGGCTGATTGTGCAGAATGCGGCAGGTTGCCGGGATACCGTTCAGCGCGCTGTTTCAATCAATGCGGCTCCTGAGGCTGCTTTCAGTGCAATCCCGGTCTGTGCAGGCTCTCCCAGCAGATTCATCAACAGCAGCAGTTCGGCCTCTCCACTGGTTTCCACGCTATGGAGTTTCGGAAATGGTTTCGGAGACTCCACTTTCGCTCCCTCCTTTGTGTATACTTCAGGGGGGAATTATCCGGTGCAACTGATTGTGCAAAACAGTCTGGGCTGCAGCGACACCGCGCTGGCAAACGTGAGTGTTTTGTCCAGGCCAACAGCCGCCTTCAACATTCAAAATGACTGCTTCGGAGAAACCTCTGTTTTTCTGAACCAGAGTACCATGGCAGCGCCGGATAGTATCTCCGGATATGAATGGAACCTGGGAGACGGGACGCTTACATCGGCTGTTCAGCCTTCCCATCTTTATGGAGCCTCGGGTTCATATCCTGTTCAACTGCTTGCCATGGGAAGCAATGGCTGCAATGACACCCTTGACCGTCTGGTGAGAATCGGTTTGCCCCCGGTACCGGATTTTAACTTCAACCGGGCCTGTGCAGGGCAAGCTGTTCAGTTTACGGATGCTTCTTCGTTTACCTTGCCTGATTCCATTAGCCGCAGGCAATGGGACTTTGGAAACGGCGACAGTTCAAGCCTGTTAAATCCAAGTGTGATTTTTTCAAGTGCGGGGAATTACACTGTTAGGCTATGTGTTTTTGCGGGAAGCAGTTGCGACAGCTGCATCAGTAAAACCGTACAGGTGCTTCCGGCCCCTCAACTCAGCATGGTTTCTGATACCGGCTGTGTTCAAAGTCCGCTGAATTTCGTGGCCAACGGTTCGGCTCCATTTCCACAACAAATCATTTCATATAACTGGAATTTTAATAATGGTGAGGGCAGCGGATCCGGCAATTCGCAAACATTTGCATTTGCCTCGGGCGGCAGACTTCCGGTTCAGGTGTCGCTGCTTACTGATTCGGGTTGCATTGTACGATTAACCGATACTGCTCTGGTATTTAATTTGCCCGTGGCCGACTTTAGTATTCAAGCCGGATGCGGAAGTAATACGACGGGCTTTACCGACCGAAGTGTAGCAGGAGCCGGCGATAGCCTTATTGCCTGGCAATGGTTTTTTGGAGACGGTGGTGTTTCTAATCAACAAAATCCGGTTTACACCTATCCGACTACAGGACCTTTTCAGGTTCGTTTACTCGTCACAAGCCGGCAAGGCTGTTTTGCTTCAGACACGGCAAATGCAGGTAGCCTTCAGGCACAGATTGGCCTGACCGATTCACTTTGCAAGGGACGGACCGTAAGCTTTACAGATCTATCTACCGGACTTACCGCAGAAGACTGGGACTTCTGTGCCGGAGAACTACATCTGAATAACCCTTTGACAACTGACAGCATCGGTGTTTTAAGTGGAAGTTTCTGGGATATGCAAGTTGCTCAGGACGGCAACAACTGGTTCGTTTTTGGCGTAAACCGCCTCAACAGCAATATACAGCGGCTTCTGTTGGGCAGCAATCCCGATGGAAACATTCAAAGTTCTGTTAACCTAGGAAATCCCGGAAACCGGCTAAGTGGTGCAAATGGTTTACTCATCGTTAAAAATCCCGCAGACAGCAATTGGTATCTGTTGGTAAACAACAATACTTCAAACACCATTTCTGTTTTTACCACCGGCAGCTCTCTTGCCGGAAATCTTGTTTTTGTTCAGACAGTTGCAGGGCCTTCCGGAACACTGGCCGGTCCGCGTTTTATGGATCTGGTTTCCGACGGAAACGATCTGATTCTTGCGGTGGCCAACAGCACCAATTCTACTATCGCACTAATGAATTTCCGGGGAGACCTCAGAAACCCTATCGGGAATGCCGACACCCTGGTGATCTCCGGATTTAGCGGTAACCCGATCTTATGGTCTGTTGCCTTAGTCAAAGACTGTGAAAATTGGTTTGCTGTTGCTCCTTCACAAGGAGGTGCCGTGTATCGTATTGATCTCGGGAGAATACTGATGGATCAGCAATATTCTATCAATGTACTTGGAGCAAACATCAACACCGGCTACAAAACCCGCATAGTTTCCGAAAATGCCGAGTTTAAATGCTTCGTGGTTTCAGAAAATCTGGGGAGAATTTTCCTGCTCAACTTCGGTTCCTCCATGAGCAGCAATCCCACGCTTACTTTCCAACCGCTTGCAGGAACACGTGCTCTGGGGATTATGCGCAATGGCTCCTCCTGGAGAATTTTTAGTGTCAGTTCCAGCAGAGGGGTGATTAACCGCACATTTTTTCCGGATCCGTGCATCAGCGTACCGGCAATAGCTGGTGCTGTATCAAATACCGGTACAGCCTATCAGACTTCAGGGATTTTCCGCGTCTCCTTAAAAGCTGTTTCCCCCACAGGAGCCATTCGCTACACAAGCAGACCCATTAGCGTAATTGCCGGCCCTTCCAGTCGTTTTGGAATCCAAAACCCTTGCTTCGGATCGCCCACTTTATTCCTTGACTCCTCTTCCATCAGCAACGGATTTATTTCTTCATGGAGCTGGGACTTCGGGAATGGTGCCGGAAGTGTTTTGCGCAATCCCCAGTTTTCCTATCCCGACACCGGGCGATACAATATCCGACTTATCACCACCGGAAATACCGGCTGTGCGGATACCTTAGTGAAAACACAGTTTATTACCGAAAAACCTCAGGCAGCTTTTAGCTTCAGAAATGGTTGCCAACGCGACAGTGCAGTGTTTTCAGATAGATCGGTCTTCCGTTTTGACCCCATCGTGCAATGGCGCTGGACGCTCGGAAACAATCTAAATTCCAATCTTCAAAATCCGGTTTTATTTCCGGATACTTTTGGCTCTGTTCCGGTGGTCTTGCGCGTTACCAATTCGGGAGGCTGCACAGATTCCGCAAGCCAAAACATGATCCTCCCGGCCAAGCCTTCTGTTTCCTGGATTGCTCGAAACACCTGCCTTGGAGACAGTGTGCGATTCAGCAATTCAAGCAGCACGCCGGGCTCGTCTATTGTGTCAAATTTCTGGCTGCTCGGAGATGGAAGCAATACCACTGATTTCAGCCCTACTTACGCTTATCCCGATACCGGAACATATGTTGTTTTTTATCAGGCCACTGCCGCCAACGGCTGCACCGACAGCATCCGTAAAACGATCGTGGTATCCACTCCGCCCAGCCCCCGTTTTAGTGCCGGATTGTCTTGTCAGGGAAGCAATACGGTTTTCACCGACCTTTCGCAGCCGGGCTCCCGCCCAACAAACCGCTGGTTCTGGCAATTTGGTGACGGGCAAACCGATACTCTGCCCTCTCCGGTGCATGTTTACCAAAATCCCGGCTCTTACACCGTTCAGGTCCGGCTGAGCTCTCCCACCGATTGTTCCGACAGTGTTTCTGCAACTGTTAATGTGCTTCCCTCTCCTGCCCTTTCCTATTCTGCCGGTGCAGCATGCACCGGAGACAGCCTCACTTTTGTAAACTCAAGCTCCATCCCCGCACCTTATCAGATTGTTTCCTGGCGCTGGGATCTGGGCAATGGCGACAGCTCTCTGCTTCGGGATGTAATCTATCGATATGACTCAGCAGGGTTTTATAATACATCCTTAACCGCACTGAGTGATTCCGGTTGCAGCGCAAGCACCGGACTTCTTCTGCGCGTAGGTGCTGTGCCACGCGCCGGATTTCTTCAAGGGCTATCCTGCGCCCTTACCGCCACTGCCTTTACCGATCAAAGCTTCATACCCCCCACCGACACCATCAACACATGGATCTGGGATTTCGGAAATGGCTCAGGAAGTTCTGTCAGAAACCCTTCTGCCAACTACCCGGCACAGGGCTTTTATCCCGTTAGTCTGGTGGTAAATACTACTGCCGGTTGCTCAGATACATTGAGAGATACAGTTGAAGTGTTTGGCCCGTTGCAAGCTGCCATTGGCGTTACGGGCCTTTGTTTCGGAGATTCAAGCCGCTTTGAAGACCTCACAGCTTCCTTTTCCATTGTAAGCAGATTATGGAACTTTGGCGACTTCTCTCCTCCGTCGGCAGAGGCTTCACCCAACCACTTTTTCACTGCACCGGGTTCTTATGCCGTAACACTATCTGTGCAAAACGCTGTAGGCTGTCAAGACACCGTGACCATTCCGGTAACCATTCAACCATCCCCAACAGCAGCCATTCTTGCAGGAACAGCCTGCCTGAATCAGCCGGTTATTTTCTCATCCATAAGCCAGAGTCAGGAACCCATCAGCCGGTTATTGTGGTCTTCTGAAGGAAATTTCTACCGTGGCGACAGCCTCATTCTTCAATTTACAGATACGGGACGGCGGGAAGTTCGCCTTGCACTCACCACCCAAAGCGGATGCACCGATAGCACATCTGTATCCTTTCAGGTTTCAGCACCTCCCGCAGCCAGCTTCAGCTACAATCCTTTGTTCGGCGAAGCACCACTTCCGGTTTCTTTTACCAATCTGAGCCAGGGAGGCAACTCTTTCCTTTGGAATTTTGGTGAACCCAATGCCTTTTCCACCGATGTTTCGCCGGTTTACCAATATGAACAAAACGGAGAATTTCTGGTGAGTCTGATAGCCCAAAGCGCAGCCGGATGCAGCGATACTTTTACAGAAACACTCAGAGTATTTCCCACTACGCTCGATTTATTACTTGATGACCTGAGTTACACTGTCGCCGAAAGAAATGGAGTGCGTGAAATCGCTTACAGTGTCCGCCTTTCCAACATCGGTACCCGCCTGATTATTCAGGCAAAACTTCAGGCAGAAACAGCCGCCGGAGGCTCCATCGCCGAAAGCTGGAATGGACTCCTTTATCCGGGACAAACCACCTTCTATCAATTCAATTCTTCTTTCCTGCAGTCTGCTCAGCAAGGCTCCGGATGGCTATGCGTAGAAGCTCCGGAGGTGAACTTCGGCAGCGATGATATTAACACTGCCAACAATGCCGTTTGCCGTACGCTCGACAACCGCATCCAACTCATTGGACCTTATCCCAATCCCGGTCTGGGTGGCCCGGTTTATCTGGATATCATTCTTCCCAGAGAAGAATCGCTGAAGTTGGGTCTTTTTCAAGCCGCCGGACAAGAAGTGGCTCCCCTATCTGAACTGCGCCTGCCGGAAGGAAAAACAAGCATTCGTCTGCCGGCAGAATCTCTTCGCAGCGGACTCTATGTGCTGAAGATCGTTTTCCGCGACGAAATTTTAATCAGAAAGTTATTGATACGATAATGGATGAGAAGGATAAGGAACAACCGCTTCGGCTCGCTATTCTCGCTTCAGGAAGCGGCAGCAATGCAGAGTCATTGATGCGCTATTTTTCAAGGCATCCGAAGATCAGAATTCAACTGCTGATTTCAGATAAACCCAATTGCGGAGCTGTGCAAAAAGCCTTAGCAAATCATGTGCAGGCTGTTGTTCTTTCGCAGGATGAATGGAATGATTCAGAAAATGGAGAGGGCTTATTGAATGAAAATCGCATTGATGGCCTTCTTCTGGCCGGCTTTCTGCGACTTTTGCCGGAATGGCTGGTGAGTCGTTACCGTGGGAAAATTCTGAATATTCACCCTTCCCTGCTTCCTGCCTACGGTGGAAAGGGAATGTACGGAATCAAGGTACATCGAGCCGTGATCGAAGCCGGGGAACCCTTCAGCGGACTGAGCATTCATGAGGTAAACGAAAAGTTTGATGAAGGTCGTGTGATCTATCAGGAAAAAGTCAAAATACGACCGGGCTGCACCGCCGAAGATTTACAAGACGCGATTCTTAAAAGAGAGCACATGGCCTATGCTCCTGTGGCCGAACTATTTTTTCTTGGAAAACGCTGATTCGTTTTTCACAATGCTTGTTTAAAACGAATCTTAAAAGCCGGCAGGGGAGAAGTACCTTTGTGAATATGATCAAACCTGTTTCTTCGGCGCTTATCTCTGTTTATTACAAAGACGGTCTGGAAACCGTGGCGCGTAAGCTCAATTCTGAAGGCTGCAAAATATATTCTACCGGCGGAACCCGCAGTTTTTTGGAAACGCTGGGGATTCCTGTATTGGCCGTAGAAGACCTCACGGGATATCCGTCTATTTTGGGTGGAAGGGTTAAAACGCTTCACCCTAAAGTCTTTGGAGGAATTCTGGCAAGACCCGAAAAAGCAGGCGACGTGCAGGAGCTCAAAGAATTTGGTATTCCGCTGTTTGATCTGGTGATGGTTGACTTGTATCCATTTGAAGAAACCCTGCGGGCAGGGGCAGGAGAGGAGGCCATCATTGAGAAGATTGATATCGGGGGAGTTTCCCTGCTTCGGGCCGCAGCAAAAAACCATGCACATACTCTGGTCATCAGCGGGCCGGAGCAATATACAGAACTGCTTCAATTACTCAACCGGGGCGGTAGCAGTTTGGAGGAACGACGCTCCTTCGCTGCTGAAGCATTTGCCGTTTGCAGTCGCTACGACAGCTTGATCTATTCGCATCTGGCAGGAGATCATGCTGCACATTTCCGCCTGGCTGCAGATGATGCCCGGTTTTTACGATATGGCGAAAACCCTCACCAGCAGGGCATTTTCTATGGAAAGCTGGAGGAGATTTTTAAAATTCATAACGGCAAAGCCCTTTCCTACAACAATCTGGCAGATGCAGATAACGCCCTCCGTGCACTTTCAGAATTCACCGAACCCAGTTGTGTAATTGTAAAACATACCAACTCCTGCGGACTGGCATCGGCAAAAACCCTGGCAGAAGCCTACAAGCTTGCCTTACAAGGCGATCCGGTCTCGGCTTTCGGCGGAGTGATTGCCGTCAATGAAGTGGTAGATGAAGAAACGGCCAGGGCCATGCATTCATTGTTCTTTGAGATTCTGCTTGCGCCGGCCTACACCGAAGCCGCACTGGAACTCCTTAAAGAGAAAAAAAACCGCATACTTGTTGAGTGCCTGAAGCCCTATCCCGAATACGCCCCGGCAAAAGAATTCAAACCGGTATTAAACGGCGTTCTGGTTCAGGACCGCGACCCGGCAGGGACCGATTCCTCCGAATGGAAAGTGGTTACCGACCAAAAACCTGAGGCTGCAGAAATTGCTGACTTGGTCTTCGCACTTAAAGTGGTAAAACACCTGAAATCAAATGCCATTGCCCTGGTTAAAAACAATCAGCTTCTGGGTATGGGTTGTGGTATGACCTCCAGAATCGACGCCCTTCGGCAGGCGATTGAAAAAGCGCAGCAAGCCGGGCTCGACATCAGGGGAGCCGCCATGGCCTCCGAAGCTTTTTTTCCGTTTTCAGACACCGTTGAAGCGGCTCATGCTGCAGGAATCAATTGCATCATACAACCGGGAGGAAGTATGAGGGATCAGGATTCTATTGATGCAGCCAACCGAAACGGACAGAAAATGGTTTTCGGAGGGAAGCGCCATTTCAGGCACTGATTCGTTCCGTTAAAAGATTGTTCACTATTTAGATTTGCCCACGGTCGGGCAGGGATATTTTATCTACTTTTGGCGCTTAAATTCTATTAGCTTTAGCTTCCAAATAACACAATGTCCCTTTTCAATTTTTTCACACAAGAGATAGCAATAGATCTGGGCACCGCAAACACCATCATTGTCCATAATGACAAGGTGGTGATTGATGAGCCTTCGATCGTGGCCATAGACCGCAGAACAGACAAGGTAATTGCCGTAGGTCAGCGAGCCATGCAGATGCATGAAAAGACCCACGAAAACATCAAGACCATACGCCCGTTGAAAGACGGAGTGATTGCAGATTTTCAGGCTGCTGAAAGTATGATACGGGAGATGATCAAAATGATTTTCTCTAAAAAGAAAATGCTTTTCCCACCCCGTTTCCGAATGGTTATTTGTATCCCAAGTGGTATTACCGAAGTAGAAAAGCGCGCCGTTAAAGATTCTGCCGAACAAGCCGGTGGGCAGGAAGTAAAACTCATCTATGAACCCATGGCTGCAGCCATTGGGATCGGTATTGATGTGGAAGAGCCAAACGGCAATATGATTATCGATATAGGAGGAGGAACCACAGAAATTGCCGTTATCGCCCTCAGCGGTATCGTTTGCGATGAATCTATTCGCGTGGCAGGAGATGAGTTTACCCTCGATATCGTGGAATACATGCGCAGGCAACACAATATGCTCATCGGTGAAAGAACTGCTGAACTGATCAAAATTAACGTGGGCGCCGCTCTCACGGATATTGACAATGCCCCCGATGACTTTCCGGTAAACGGAAGAGACCTGATGACCGGAATCCCCAAACAAATCATTGTCTCCTATTCCGAAATTTCTCATGCCATAGACCGCTCCATCTCCAAGATAGAAGAGGCCATATTGAAGGCGCTGGAGTCTACTCCTCCAGAACTGGCAGCCGATATCTTCAAAACCGGTCTTTACCTTACCGGCGGTGGAGCTCTTCTGCGCGGCCTGGATAAGCGGATCAGTCAGAAAACCAAGCTTCCCGTGCATGTTGCAGAAGATCCCTTGCGCGCCGTAGCAAGAGGCACAGCCATAGCATTGAAAAACATGCATCGCTTCACCTTCCTGATGGACTAAGGAGAAAGGGCGGAATTCCCATGTATAATCTTATCCGCCTTGTCGTAAAATATCAGGTGCTGCTGCTATTCCTGTTGCTGGAGGTGGTAGCGCTGATGATGGTCTTCAAAGGAAACCACTTTCAGCGAACAGCCATGATGCAGATGGGAAATGAAGTGGCAGGAAAATATTATCAAAGCGTTCACCAATTCAGAGATTATCTCTATTTGTCACGATACAACGACAGCCTGGTTCAGGAAAATGCACGCCTCAGAGCCCGGCTGGTAGAGTCTGCCTATAATATGCAGCCATACTCAGGCGTGAAAACCGATACATTCGCTTCCGAACTGGTGCAGATTTATGATTTTATTCCCGCTGAAGTGATACGCAACAATGTGAACCAGGCCGTAAATATGATCATGATCAACAGAGGCCGCAAACACGGTGTTCAAACCCAAATGGGAGTCATTTCTCCCGAAGGAGTAGTAGGTCAGGTAGTTAGTGTTACAGACAATTATGCTTCGGTCATGTCTCTGCTCAATAAAAATTTCAAGGTGAGCGCCAGACTTACCAAATCGGGATACTTTGGAAACCTGGCCTGGACCGGAAAAAGTACAGGCTATGCGCTGCTTACAGAAATTCCCAAGCATGTAACGGTTAAACCGGGAGATACCGTTGTTACCAGTGGCTATTCACTTATGTTTCCCAGAAATATTCCGGTAGGCAAGGTCAGCTCTGTCAACGTTTATCCAGATCAGGACTTCATGGATATTCATGTAAAACTTTCAACCGGCTTCGGAAACCTGGGCTATGTATATGTGGTGAAAGATCTGCGCAGACAAGAGTTGGTTAAACTGGATTCAAGCATTATCAACTGATGGGAAGAGAGTTTAGCAAAAGTCTGTTTCGTTTTGTGCTGCTTTTGCTTGCGCAGGTATTGTTTTTCAGCCAGATCAACTTTAGCCCGTTTATCAACCCCTACGTTTACCCCTTGTTTATTCTGCTGCTCCCATTTCAGCTCTCGCGGCAACTTCAGCTGATCAGCGGCTTTTTGATTGGGTTTTTTATTGATGTTTTTCTGGGGTCATCCGGAATGCATACGGCAGCTGCTGTATTTCTGGCCTATCTGAGACCTTGGCTCATTAATCTGATTACTCCTAAGGGAACGGAGTTTGAAGTAAGCCCCAACGTTTACTCCCAGGGTCTGGGTTGGTTTGTCATGTATCTGATCCTGGCCATTTCGGGTCATCATGTTTTTTATTTCATACTGGAAACTGCTGGCTTTTACAATCTCTTCTTCCTGCTGCTCAAAATTATACTGTCTACCTTGGCTTCTGTGGGCTTTATGCTGATGCTGTTGTACCTGTTCTCCAAAAACCCCAAGCGTGGTTAGTTTGTGAATAATTAATCCCTGAATCACAATGCCCGTAGGGCGAACTTCGCCTGGTCTGCAAAGCAGACCACATGTCTAAGAATCTTTACAAATCCCGCTTCGGGCCCATACAGGTCATTTTCTTCACTACCGCAGTGTTGTTTGCCATCAGGCTTTTCTACATACAGGTAGTAGATACCAAATACATTTCCCTCGCACGATCCAATGCCATCAAGGAACAAGACGTATATCCCACCCGCGGACTGATCTTTGATCGAAACGGAAAATTAATCGTATATAATCAACCTATATATGATATCATGGTGGTGCCCAGGCAAACCAAAGGTGCAGACACGCTAAAACTGTGCAGCCTGCTGAATATTCCACCCGAAGAATTCAGTTCAAGAATGGCCAAGGCTAAAAAATATTCCTATTTCAAGGCCTCTGTATTTGCTAAACAAGTATCTCTTGAAGATTACACCCGCTTTCAGGAATATCTCTATCTGTTTCCGGGATTTTACGGGCAGGCAAGAAGCATACGAAAATATCCCTATCCCGTTGGTGCTGTAATCCTCGGTGATATCGGCGAGGTAAGCGAAAGACAAATCAATTCCTCCAACGGCTACTACAGAGCCGGAGATTATGTGGGCAAAAACGGCATCGAACAAATCTATGAGAAGGAACTGGGTGGTATAAGAGGAAAAAAATATGTGTTTGTAGATGTGCACAATCGCGTACAAGGAAGTTTCAGCAAAGGCGAATATGACACCCTGGCTGTTTCCGGAAAAAATCTGATATCCACGCTCGATATCGATCTGCAGATCTATGGTGAAGAACTCATGAAAAACAAAAAGGGTTCTATTGTAGCGATCGAACCTTCTACAGGACAGATCCTTGCCATGATCAGCTCTCCGGGATACGACCCCAATCTGCTCTGCGGCGCCATCAGAGGGTCCAACTTCAAACAGCTGCTCAAAGATCCTCTGAAACCTCTCTTTAACAGGCCCATTATGGCTACCTATCCTCCGGGCTCAACTTTCAAAACACTCGTGGGTCTGATCGCGCTGGATCTGGGTGTTCAGGAAGTCAATTACACCGTGCCCTGCAATGGAATGTATTTTTTCTCAGGACTTGCTCTGCACTGCTCGCACCATCATCCTACCGCCACCAACATTCAATATGCTCTCAATCAGTCTTGCAACCCCTATTTCTGGCAAACTTTCAGAAACTCTATTGAACGCCAAACAGGCAAAACATCCGACAGCTACCTGAAGTGGCAGCGATATTGCAACAGCTTTGGATTAGGTAATAAAACAGGAATTGATCTTCCGGGTGAAGTAAGAGGAAACATTCCCTCTGTTAAATATTACAACAAAATCTATGGAGAAAACCGCTGGGGAACTTCCACCATCATCTCTCTCGGAGTGGGTCAGGGAGAAATCCTCGTAACGCCTCTGCAACTGGCCAATATGTATGCTGCCGTTGCAAATCACGGATATTATTATACCCCTCATCTGGTTAAAAAATTCATCAATGTCGATAAAAGAGCGGAGGAAGCCTTCCGCGCAGAAAAACACCTCTGTATGGTAAACCCGGAAACTTTTGTTGCAGTAGATGAAGGCCTGCGTTCGGTGGTTGAGTCGGGAACTGCCAGGGGCTCTGCTATTCCCGGTGTGGCGATGTGTGGCAAAACCGGAACTGCTCAAAATCCCCACGGAGATGACCATTCCATCTTCGCAGGATATGCACCCTATGGAAATCCCAAAATTGCCATAGCCGTAGTGGTAGAAAACGGGGGGTTTGGAGCCACTTTCGCCGGCCCTATCGCTTCTCTTATTACTGAAAAATATCTCAACGACACCATTGCTGCTCCCAGACTCGCTCTCGAAAAGAGAATCAAGGACGCCAATCTGCTCAATAAATACCTGAGCCCTTCAAACGAAGCCGAAGATGAGAAAGACTGAAATAGTAAGCGGCAACATTGACTGGATCATGGTGGGCTGTTACCTGCTGTTGGTTCTTATCGGCTGGTCTGCCATATACTCAGCCACCTATAGCGAAGAAAGTGGCAGCATTTTCAACACGGCTATCAATTCGGGAAAACAATTCCAATGGATTCTGGTCTCCGGATTTGTAGCCATTTTGATTCTGGTTACCGACAGTAAATTCTTCTCCACTTTCGCCTACATCATCTATGCAGCCCTGATGCTACTCTTGCTCGGAGTGCTCTTCTTCGGAGCAACCATCAACGGCTCCAAATCCTGGATAGTGATCGGCTCCCTGCGTATTCAACCCGCAGAGCTTGGAAAATTTGCCACCAGCCTGGCTTTAGCCAAATATCTCAGCGGCCTGAACATCAATCTGCTCCGCTGGAAAGAAAAGACCGCTGTAGGCATCATCATCGGAATACCCATGTTGCTCGTCTTGCTGCAGGGAGATACCGGCTCTGCCATCGTATTCGTATCCTACATTTTCATGCTTTACAGAGAAGGGCTCGAATCTTATTACCTTCAGATAGGTGGTGCACTGATGGTGCTATCCATTCTGGCACTTTTGATCAATCCTTTTATTCTGATTGCGCTCTTCTTTACGATCGCCTTAATCATTGCTTGGTTTAATCGCAAACAAAAACGATTTGTATACTTCATCTTTGGAGCAGCTGCCCTTGCTGCCGTTTACACCACCTCCGTAGATTATCTGTTTAATGAGGTGCTGAAAGAACACCAGAGAGACCGTATCAATGTACTGATTGGCAAAGGCGGAAATGACTGGAATATCAGGCAATCAATAATTGCCATAGGATCCGGTGGGATTTTCGGAAAGGGATATCTGAATGGAACACAAACCAAACTGAAGTTTGTTCCTGAACAGTCAACCGATTTTATTTTTAGCTCCATTGGCGAAGAGTGGGGATTTGTCGGAAGCGTTTTTCTGATTGTCCTTTACATGTTTTTCTTCGCAAGAATCATTCAGCTTGCCGAAAAACAACGATCCGCCTTCGGGCGTGTTTATGGCTATTCCGTAGCTTCTATTTTGTTTTTCCATTTTCTGATCAATATGGGAATGGCCATTGGCGTAGCTCCTGTTATTGGTATTCCTCTTCCTTTTATCAGCTATGGAGGCTCATCACTGCTGGCGTTTACCATCCTGCTTTTTGTCTTCATCCGCCTCGATTCACAGAGGCTAGAAGTCTTCCGCTAGCGTATGATCCGCGAAGCCAGAGTGCCCGCACCAAAAGCAAGAACACTTCCTATCAAACTAAGCAGCATATACAAAAGAGAAATTCCGTATAAACCCGATTGCCACATTCTGAATGTTTCCTGACTAAAAGTAGAGAAGGTGGAAAAACCACCACATAGTCCGGTTGTAAAAAACAATCTGAAATGATCCTGTATGTAGACCCTGCCGGCCAATCCGCTTATCATTCCTAAAAGCAATGATGCCAAGAGATTAACCAGCAAGGTGGCAAAAGGGAAACCGCCCGGAACAAGGGGCATTAAATTAGAAAGCAAAAATCGAAGAACACTGCCGGCGCCCCCTCCTAAAAAGACAGCAAACCAATTCATAAACCGGAGGTAGTGGCCGATTGCCTGAGCTCGTGTTTTGCTTTCCCTTTATTATACAACCACTGAAATGAGAAAAATATCAAAGCGAAATAAAGAAATGCCCCCATGGTAACCGCAGGGGTCCATTGAATAATATTGCTGAGAATCAACAGACTGACAGGTATTGACAATAGCGAAATGAAAAGGAGAGTCAAAGCAACCTGACGATCACTTAATCCCAAGTAAGCAAGATGATGTGTAATGTGATCTTTACCGCCTACAAATGGACTCTGCTTCCTCATCAGCCTCCGTATGGTAACCGTTGTAGTATCTACCAGAGGCACGATAAACATCAACATAGGTATCACAAACTGCTTGAATTGAAAGGCAGGGCCCGGGGCATCTCGAAAATCCCAGAAATAAATCATACTTGACGAGGCAAGAAAAACACCCAAAAACTGACTGCCGGTGTCGCCCATATACATTCTGGATGGATTCCAGTTGAAAAATAAAAATCCGATCAGCGAGCCCAAAACCCCGATCAGCATAATCAGGTAAAAGTTGTTGGTGATCTGCGCCTGAAGAAAAATAACCGCAATAATTCCGGATATGATGGATGCAGATATCGTTGTAGTAATCGCATCCATATTGTCGAGCATATTGATGGAGTTCATCAGACCGATGACCCAAATGGTTGTAATTGCATAATCCAAAGGAAGAACTCCTGTAGCCCGGATATAAACATCCGTAAGAATCAGAATGAAGGAACACGAAAGCTGCCCGATAAACTTCACTAGTGGATTTGTATTGTATGCATCATCTGCCAGCCCAAGCAGAAAGCCAAGTGAAGAAGAGGCAATCAACCCGATCATGCGACGATCAAAAAACAAATCGGTATCGCGGGGCAAAGCACCAATTACAGATATAGAAATAAGAAATATAATAAAGAAAGATATTCCGCCTATGGCCGGTTTCACATTAGCAGACCAGCGCACCTGGTTTAATTCGCCATTGTTTCGCGCCCCAAGATTAAAAGAGAATTTCAGGAACAGATAGTTGGTGATAAATGAGAAAAATACGGCCACCAGAAAAAATCCGCCTAAAAAAGCGAGGATGTGTGTTTCTTCAAACATCATACCTTAAAAACGTTTATGAGTCTCTCAAAAATCCCCGGCTTTTTTGCATTCTTATCATCAGAGTAGTAACCATATCCGTAGCCATATCCGTAGCCATATCCGTAACCATATCCGTAGCCGTAACCGTAGCCATAGCCGTAATCATAATTGTAAGAGTAGTAATAACCATACCCCGATGCGCCGCGACCAAAATCATTCATGATCACTGAAAGATTTTTGATCTGATTCTCTCTTAC
This sequence comes from uncultured Chitinophagaceae bacterium, assembly GCA_964620795.1. Taxonomy (GTDB): domain Bacteria; phylum Bacteroidota; class Bacteroidia; order Chitinophagales; family LD1; genus CAZUHX01. The sequence goes on along the minus strand of CAZUHX010000008.1, from coordinate 4,688 downwards.
CAGCCGGTTGATGTTCGGCAGAAAAGCTCTCTTGGAATACGATGCTCTTACAATGTAAAGCGGATAATCTGATCGCTGCATGATACTCAAGGCATCTGTAACGAGACCAATGGGAGGAGTATCAATGATGATGTACTCGTACTGATGTTTGAGCTTTTCAACCACCTCATTCAGTGTGTCGAGCAGGATCAGCTCAGACGGATTGGGCGGCACCGGACCGGAGGTGATAAACTGAATATTGGGAACACCACTTTCATAGATACACTCTTCAACTTCTGACTGACCACTCAGGATGGTACTCATCCCTTTAGAGGATTCCACGTCAAAAATTTTATTCAAACGCGGTTTTCTAAGGTCACAGTCAAGTAGAATAACCTTCTTGTCAAGAAGAGCCAGGATAGCAGCAATATTTAGTGCAATAAAAGTTTTGCCCTCGCCCGGAATGGTACTGGTGGTAGAAATCACCTTGGGGCCCGGCTTGTTGTTGATGAACTGCAGGTTGGAACGTGCCGCGCGAAATGCCTCCGAAATCGTTGACTTTATGTCTTGTGTTACTACTATCTGCGAACGGTCGAGCTGCACTTTGTGGCTGGGAATAATTCCGATAATCGGGGCCGAAATAGCTGTTTCAACCTCTCTCACAGAGATGATTTCGGTATGTAGAAAATAACGTATGGCAATAATGATCAGTCCAATCAGAAGACCGATGAGAAATCCTGCTATCTTAATAATGATCTCTTGAGGAGATACCGGCTTCTTGGGAAAAATAGGTTTCTGAAGAATAACATAATCTGAAACAACACCGGCATTGGCAATAAGATAATTAGAGCGCTGATTTAACAGGCTGAACAAAAACTCGTCTTTCGTCTGAATAATTTTGTTGATCCGGTCAAACTGATACTGCAATTCAGGAAACTGGAAAATTTTTCTTGTGTTATTGTCCAACTCCTGCTGAAGCATCAACAAGTTCTTCCGCAAAACATCGATCAGATTGTCTACACTTTTGATGAGATTGTATTTCATCTCATCAATTTTTCGATCCAGAATTTTTACTTCAGGATGGTCCTTGGTTACATCAAGAAGCTTCGTGTTTCGGTTTTCCTGTGCCTCATTGAGTTTGTTGATTTCAAGAGTGAAGGCTTGAGCCTCTGTTGACATATTGTTCAACAAAGGAACAGATGCTACATTGTCGCCTTTCATAAGAGAGGCTTTGAATGCATTCAGATTGGCGATGTTAAACTGAATATCCCTGATGCGCTGTTGTAAATTGAAAACCTGTTCACTCAAACGCGTTGCTTCATCCTCTCCGGTAAAACCCTGGGTTGCGCGCAGCCTGGTTACAGAATCAAGATATGCATCATAATTAGTTACAAATGTGTCTAACTGTGAATCTATGAACTTCAGGATCTTTTTAAACTGCTCTTGTTTGTGCTCTACATCATATTGAATAAACTCTTCTGCAAGCGTTGTGATCACATCCATCGCCTTATCCTGGTTCTTATCGCGATAGCTGATCTTAAGCGTTTTGGTCTTCTCATCTATCGGAAGTACCGTGATTTTATTCATCAACTCATTGATAACCTCATTCTTATCAACGGCTTTGAAAAAATAAACATTCCCTTCCTTCCTCCTGCTTACATTGAATTTTTTGTTGAGATTCACTACCCCCTTGAAAAACTTATTGCTGATTTCGTATCCAAACTGACGCCGCGCGTCATATTCTCTGCCGTTGTGTGTAAATGAAAGATAATAAACACTGTCATTGATAAACTTGATGTAAACCGGGGTGTTGATGATGGCCGGCATAATGGTATCCATGTCCAATCGAAACGGAGATTGGGTATACAATTCGTTGTAAATGAACTTGGTTTTGCCTTCTTTATAAAATTCGATTTGAACCGGCAGTCTGTTCACCACACGCTCAAGGATCATTCGGGATTTCAACAACTGAAGTTCCCTGTTAATCTCTCCCTCGTCTTCATTGTTCATGATAGCCTCCACACCCAAAATCTGATTGGTAAGCTCCGATTTGAGCATCAGAGTAACATCCGTTTCATAAATTCGAGGAGCATATCTCAGATAAACAAATGAGGCAAAAACAGATATAATGGTAACCAGGATAACCCAGATCACCGTCTTGTTCAATATATATATCAGAAGGCCCAGATTAAAACCTTCTCCTTGCTGTTGATTATTTCCCGCTCCCAACATCCCCTCTCCAGGCTGAGGTGTTTCCCGGGGAGTAAAGTCCTGTGGTTTATTAGTTTCGGCCATTGGTTACTAGGAAATACAAGGCCGCAGCCGAGGTGATAAAAGAGAATATTGGGGCAATATCCTGAATTGCCGGCCCCAGCTTCTTGCGCTGATCTACGTAAACAATATCATTGCTCTGTATTGTAAGCTCTGCTCTGCGAATACCTTCCAGAGTAGAAAGATCTACCTGCTGTATCTGTGGATTCTTCAGATCTCCCCTGATTACCTTGATATCATATGCCTTAAGGTTACGATCTAAACCCCCGGATCTGGCTAAAACCTCAAACAAACTCGTTGGTGCTTCGTTCAGCTGAACAACCGTGGCCTGATTGCCCAGAAAAACAAAAGCACGGCGGTTAATAACCCTCAACATTACATACGGATCTACAAACAGATTAGAATATTTCTGCTCTAAAATTTTTTCCAGCTCCGGTTCTGTGTAACCCTTCACATAAAACATCCCCAATACCGGCAAATTGGCATAACCCTCCGGATCTACCAGAAAAGTAAGCACGTTAATCGCATCTGTAGCAATTGCAGCTCCTCCGCCGAGTCGCCCCCCACTGTTTCCCACCTGATTGCCGGAAGCTCCGGATCTTGCTCCTCCGCCTGCGCCCCCTCCGGCTCCAATGTTCCCCATACCGGAGCCCATACCCGTCCCCAACACATCCACCAACTTAAAGCCGTCTCTTGAATATATGCGTAGCGTAAACTGATCACCGGTATTTATCACATACTGGTTGATGTCCTTCTTGGCCAATTCAAAAAACTGATAATCCTTTTGCCTGAACATGGTGTTGGGATAAAACAGCTTGCAAGAGCTTAAAAGGCTGAGCAGTACAACCGCAAATGCCACCTTTTGTAGGGAACAGATTTTCATCACGAGCTGCACAAAAGTAGCAGAATGCCCCGTAATTCACAATCATATCCACAGTTTTGGAGGCATTGTATCCCTCATACCTGCGTCGGTTGTACTGAGCATTAGACAAGTTTGCCTTCCTTTCAGCTCTTATGAAAATAACCGGTAAATGAGTGATTGGCCGCAAACACACCCAACTTCAGCCAAAACTTACAACACCCTTGTTGCCGGAATTCAACTTTTCGACATAAAGCCCCTAAGCCTCTGCCATGTGTCCTTTGAGAAGCGCTGCTGTAGATCGCTCCGATTTGCATTTACTTAACTTTATTGGCTTTACTTTGATCTATGCCCTCTGCCCACAATAATCTCTTTTCCAATAAAACTGCGCTTACTTTCATTGCCACACTGGCTGCATTTGCAACCTACTCCTGCATGTATGCCTTCAGAAAACCATTCACCGCTGCAACTTACCAGGGACTCACTTTTGCTTCTCTTGATCTGAAAATCTGGCTGGTTATCGCTCAATTGATCGGATATACCCTTTCAAAATTCATGGGCATACGCTTCGTTTCTGAAATGGGCCGCAACAAACGAGCCACCGCAATTATTGCGCTGGTTGCCCTCGCAGAAGTCGCCCTGTTTCTTTTCGGCATTCTGCCCATTCCCCTTAAAATTTTTGCACTCTTTCTTAATGGCCTCCCCCTGGGCATGGTTTGGGGTCTTGTCTTCAGCTTCCTCGAAGGCCGCAAACAAACCGAATTTATGGGGGCCGGCCTTAGTGTAAGTTTTATCTTTTCCTCAGGAATGGTCAAGAGCGCCGGTAAATGGCTGATGACCTCCTGGGGCGTCTCCGAATGGTGGATGCCCTTTTTAACCGGACTGCTGTTCCTCATCCCCCTGCTGCTGTGCACCTACGTCCTGAGCCTGATCCCTCCGCCGGATGCCGAAGACGAATTGAGCAGAACTGCCCGCAAACCGATGAATGCCACAGAAAGAACCGCCTTCTTCCGGCAATTTTCTTTTGGCCTTTCAGCACTTATTGCCGTTTATATCCTGCTCACCGCCTTCCGCGATTTCCGCGACAACTTCGCCGCCGAAATATGGGCCGCCATGGGCTTCGGTGATACCCCCTCCGTTTTTACTACTTCCGAAACAATTATCTCCTTCGCCGTTCTGATCATCATGAGCGCCCTGATGCTGGTAAAAGACAATGCCCGCGCTTTTCTCCTCAATCATGCACTAATCCTACTGGGACTCATCATCTGCGGCCTCTCCGCCATTCTCTATCACTATCACCTTCTCTCTCCTCTTCAACTGATGATCGGAACCGGCCTCGGCGTTTACATGGGCTACGTTCCTTTCAACTGCATCCTGTTCGACCGCCTCATCGCCGCTTTCCGTACCCCCGGAAATGCCGGATTCCTCATGTATCTGTCAGACTCTTTCGGCTATCTGGGCTCAGTAGCCGTATTGTTCTACAAAAACTTCGGAGGAAACGATCTTCCCTGGATATCCTTCTTCCTGCAGGGTGCCTGCTACATGATGATCTTGGGTGGATTAGGTGTTTCTGCCGCCT
>CAZUHX010000007.1:0-36360 GCA_964620795.1 uncultured Chitinophagaceae bacterium | reverse complement strand
AAAACGGATATTGCTTCTGGAACTAATATCATTTTTTGTGATATGAGAACCCGGTCTGCAAAGGCCGGGTTTTTTATTTTTTGAAGGCGCCTCCCCGCGGGGCTCTGTCTGAGTTAAACCAATCGTCTGCCGGCTGTGCCTGCAGACTGCCATTTCGTTCCCCACCCTCCCACCCAAGCCGCCCCGCGGAGATCGGGTCTTTCAGGGCTACTCTTCGCTCCGGAGCCTGGCGGCTCCCGGCCTGCGGCCGGCCCTTTCAGCCCCTGGCGCAGGCATTCCCACTTACAGATTACATGAATGTTGCAGGAGGCATTAACATGGAGAGCAAAGTCCCAAAAAAAAGATTATGCGATAAAATAACAAAACAAATCGGAATGAATCAATATACAAAAGCAAACCGTCCCCGGCGGCAGCCCGGCGAGAGAGTGAACAGCAAATTCTAAGACTTCAGCATAAGCACAGCCGCCAGGCTGATAAATACATTTAAATCAAAAATTATATTATTGATTTAAATCACATTCGACTTCCCACCGGATATCGCGCCAATGGCTCCACATCTCCCAAACAAAAAACTCCCTCCAGATACTTGAAATGAGCGGCTATACCAATCATGCCTGCATTGTCTGTACAATACTGCAAAGAAGGAATATACAGCTTCCATCCCCTTTTGCCGGCTTCATCATTTAACTTCTCACGCAGCCGCGAATTGGCACTCACGCCACCTGCCAGTGCTACTTCACGAATACCTGTTTGTTTTACCGCCAGCCGAAGCTTTCTGAGCAAATATTCACAAAGATGTTCCTGTACAGAGGCGCAGAGATCATTTAGATTTTTCTCCACAAATGCAGGATCAAGTGCCATCTGATCTCTCACCAGATAAAGCACAGCCGTCTTAATACCACTGAAACTAAAATCAAGACCCGAGACCTGAGGAAAGGGAAGCGGAAATCGAGGGCTTCCCGCACGGGCGAGCTTATCTAGCAAAGGACCTCCGGGATAGGGTAAGCCGAAAATCTTGGCAGATTTATCAAAAGCCTCTCCGGCTGCATCATCAATCGTCTTTCCGATCACTTCCATTTGCAATGGTGCCTTCACCAGTACAATCTGCGTGTGACCTCCGCTCACTGTGAGACAAAGAAACGGAAACGAAGGACTGTGTTCAATGAAATTGGCCAGCACATGCGCCTCCATATGGTTGACCTCGATGAGTGGCTTATTGAGTGCCATAGACATCCCTTTGGCAAAGGAAGTTCCAACCAATAATGATCCAAGTAATCCGGGGCCCCGTGTAAAGGCAATAGCACTAAGATCTGCCGGCCTCACTCCTGCTTCCTGCATGGCAGACTGCACCACCGGAACGATCTGCTGCTGATGTGCACGAGAGGCCAATTCGGGCACTACTCCACCCCAGGCGGCATGAACCTGCTGCGCAGCCACCTGATTGGCAAGAATTTTGCCATTTTTGCTGATGGCGGCAGCCGTTTCATCGCAAGACGATTCTATGGCCAGGATCGTTATATCCATGCGGTGGCAAAGTTGCCCTATTTCGCGAAGAACACAAGAAGATCGTTGAAGACCTGGAAAAAAGTAAGTCTATACACCCTGCTCAGCTCCTTATTTACAGTGCTGGGCCTGATGGGTATGGTATTGCTTTTGTTCCGCCTACCCTCTGTGCAAACAAAAACAGCCAGAGCTGCGGCCGCCTGGCTGGAAGATAAACTGGGCACTGAAGTGCGGGTAGATAAAGTGTATCTCAATCTGTGGACCAGCCTGGTGATTGAAGGGCTTTATGTAGCCGACCTGAACCACGATACCCTGATTTATGCCGGTAGGCTCGATGCCCGGTTTAGTAAGGTACGACTTCTGAACCGAAAGCTTGCACTACGCGAAATCAAATTGCAGAATACTGTTTTTCATCTGCACCGTGATCTGAGCGGAGATACCATGAACCTGACAGCCCTTCTGCGTAAACTGAGTGGAACACCGGATAGTACAAAAAACAAGGGGCCCTTTAATTGGGAGCTGGATTTAGAGCGTGTTGAACTGCTTCGCACAGACTTTGCCTATCTCGACGACAAAACTGGTCTGGACCTGCAGGTAAATGTTCCTCTGCTGGAAATTATACTCAACGATCTTGGTCTTGAGAAAAAACTCATTCGGATTTCTTCTGCTTTAATTAGGGAAGCCGATGTAAGCATAGATATCCACGAGCATCCTGATACCCCTCCGGATTCAGTGATTACTCCTGTGCATTTCCTGGCCGGTAAGCTCGACATCGAATGGGATTCCGTTCACCTGGAACGATGCAGGTTTAGGCTGGACAATCACACCAAAGATGCGGCAGAAACCGGTATGGACTACAATCACCTGCTGGTAAGCGACATTGATTTCAAAGTGCGCAAAGGCGGCATCCTTGCCGATACCATTTACGGTTCTCTTGAAAATCTTTCAGCCAGGGAAAAATGTGGCTTTGTATTACAAACCCTCACAGCAGATTCTGTGCGCGTATCTACCCATGATATCGAGCTGAAACATATGCTTCTTGTAACCCCCGAAAGCAGAATAGGAGATTATCTTCGACTGGATTATTCTCATTTCCGGGATTGGAGAAAATATGTGGAAGCCGTTCGCATGGAAGGACGGTTTGCAAATGCAGAAGTTTCATTGAAGGACATCAATTACTTTGCACGGAAACTGGGTAAGGCCGAACATCTTAAAGCAAGATTGAGCGGATTAATTTCAGGAACCGTAGACCGACTCCGGGGAAGAGGGGTAGACCTTCGCCTTGGACAACATACCATTTTAAAAGGAGATCTTGCTGCACGCGGGCTTCCAGCCATCCGGGAAACCTCGCTGAACCTGAGAATAGAAAAACTGGCAACGCGATATAGCGATATCAGAACTTTGTTGCCGGAGATTAAACTTCCCGAAACTCTTGGCCGACTGGGTACCGTAGGTTTCTCAGGCAACTTTGACGGTTTCATTTCTGATTTTGTAGCCCGCGGGCAATTTGTTTCTGAAATCGGAACTGCTCAGACAGATCTGAACTTTAAATACAATAACCACCCATCTAAAAGTGCCTACAGCGGAAACCTGAGTGTGCAGTCGCTTGATCTGGGAATTCTAAGCGGCAAACCGGAGCTATTGGGCAAAGTAAGCGCCAGAGCCAAAGTCGATGGACAGGGCCTGAATCTCGCTTCCCTGAGGGCAAGCCTTGACGGCAAAGTTCAGTCACTGGAATTAAAAAACTATACGTACCGTGATCTGGAAATTGATGGAGTGTTTCGTGAACGTGAATTCTCCGGACACCTGGCAGGGCAAGATCAAAATTATCGTTTTCGTTTCGACGGAATGGTTAATCTAAACGAAAAATTACCTGAATTCAAGTTCAGAGCTGCAGCAGAAGATGCAAATTTGTATGCACTTCATTTCACAAAAGACAGCACAGTTTTCAGCGGAATCGTGGAAGCTGATTTCAGGGGGAACCATCCTGATAATCTTTTAGGTACAGCCGTGCTGAAAGACCTCAAAGTCATTCGCGGGCAAACCGTTCAGACGCTCGAATCTGTGTCACTTCGCTCTGAGCTGATAAGAGACAAGTACAAAAACGTACAAATTTTTACAGATAATCTTTCGGCTGAAATGTCGGGTGATTTTCAATTTACCCAATTGCCGGGAGCCTTAAAGAATTATCTGGTAAACACATTTACAAGAAAATACCAGGACACCAGCTCTTTGCAGGCTCCTCAGGAGTTTATCATCAATGCTACCATCAAAAATCCGGATTACACCCTTCAGCTGATCGATCCTGAAATGAAAGTACTGGGCCCCGGAAAACTGAGTGGCTACATCAATAGCCGCAAAAACGAGTTCAATATGCGCATGAATCTACCGTATGCTGAATATGGCAAAATGAGATTTGAAGGCATAGCTGCTGATATCAGGTCAGGTCAAGGCCGAATTGATGGCTGGGTTTCGCTGAACAACTTTTTGCTTAATGATTCGCTGCTCATCGATACGGTGCGCCTGAGCACCCGATCTGCAGAGAATGGTTTTTTCTTCAGACTCGATGTAGCCAATAAAATGTTTAAAGATACGGCCAAACTTATGGCAAGCCTTTATCCATATATGGACAGTGCCGTTTTTCATCTTGACTCTTCTTCAGTATGGCTGGGGCAAAAATGCTGGGGCGTCAATCCGGATCACCTGATCAGCTTCAAAGGAAACGATATCCGAATTAGTAATCTGAGATTCGGCACTGGTCCTTCAGAATACATTTCTCTTAATACCTATCGCGCCACAGAAGGCGGTCTGAGTGCCAGACTCATGAGCAGCGAAATAAGCATGGGAGATCTCATGGCTATGATCGGCCAGCCCAATTCGGGGCTAAGAGGAAGTCTTAACGGTACCCTAAACGCAGAAGACATTCGTTCAGAAAATCCTAAGATCTTTGCCAACATTAACTTGCGGGACTTGGGAATAGGTTCTGAGACCTTCGGTGATCTCATAGCGCTTTCAAGTTTAGAGGATAACCGACGTAAGGCCAATATCAGCATAAGTCTCAGTGGCCCCGGAAATTCGGTTGATTTGCGCGGGAACTATAATCTGGCAGCTCCGGATACAGGCCTCGAGATCAATGCCAGAATTGGAAAGTTAAGTATGGGTTTTTTAAATATTCCATTTTTTAAAACCTATGTGAAGGATGTAAAAGGCAGTACTCATGGAAATTTTAAAATCAGTGGCCCGTTATCGAAACCCCTCGTCAGGGGAAGTCTGGAAATAGACAGTGCCTCTGTCACGGTGAGTTATCTCAACACCAGATATTCGCTAGATCATGAAGAGATAACACTCGGTGAAGGCGTGATTGATGTGGGAAACCTTACCATATATGATGAAAAAAGAAATCCGTTGTTCGGAAGCGGACGTCTTTTACATGATCACTTTAGAAATATACGCCTTGACCTTAGCGTGAATACACGCAACGGACAAATGCTGAATACCGGCGTAAAAGAAAATGGAGTTTATTACGGCCAGATCTATGCCGCAGGCACGGTAACATTTAAAGGACCGGTAAGCAATATCGAAATCCGGGCCGATGCCAAAACCATGCCCAACACACATTTTGCCATACCGATTAATTCTACTGTAGATGCTACAAAATATGGCTTTTACCGCTTTAAGGGTAATGAACCGAAAGACAGCCTTAAAACAGAAGTTGTAAAAGCTGTAAAGGTAAAAGGAATCACCTTCAAGCTCCAACTGGAAGTAACTCCCGATGCACGACTTGATCTGATTCTTGATCCGCTCACGGGTGATATCCTCACCTCCGTTGGGAAAGGCGACCTAAAGCTTGATATTGTTCCTGGAAATATTAATCTTTTTGGAATTTATGAAATAGTTCAGGGTAGCTATCTGTTCACTCTTCAGAATGTGGTAAACAAAAAGTTTGAACTGGATCGTGGCGGAACCATCACTTTTGCCGGAAACATTTACAGGGCACAGTTAAACACCAGTGCGGTTTATGAAGTCCGAACCTCAGTTTATGATTTGATTAGCGATCTGATTGCTTCCTCGGGAGGAAGCGGAGGTGTTGCAGAAAGCGAAAGGGAAGCACGCGCCAAAAACAGAATCCCTGTTAAACTTCTTTTGAATCTGAGAGGAATACTAGAGAAGCCGGATATTTCATTTGACATCCGTGCCATGGACCCGGATCCTACGGTAAAAACCTTGGTCGACAATAAAATGCAGATCATCAGAAATAATGATTCTGAGCTCAACAAGCAGGTGTTTGGCCTCTTGGTAATGAATAAATTCCTTCCTGCAAACAATCCGTTTACACCTACAGGAGGCCAGGTGAATATAGGCGGAAGCGTAGCCAATACAGTAAGTGAGTTTGTTTCCAATCAGTTGTCCCAATATGTCAACAACTGGCTATCGAATTTTGTGGAAGATTTTGATCTCAATTTAGGCTATCGGCAATATGACGCTTTATTGCAAGGTACCAACGGCGCCGGCGGAAATGGAGGAGATGCAAGCCAGGTTACCAGACGTGAACTGCAGCTGGCCATGTCAAAGCGCTTCCTCAACAACCGATTATCGATCAACGCAGGAGGAAATGTTGACATCGGCTCAGCTGGAAGTACTCCTGCCGCAGCTCAAAACGGAAACGGTGCGGGCCAGCAAAACACTTTTTTTACCGGTGATTTTGAAATCCTTTATGCCCTCACCAAAGATCGTTCGATTCAAGCTAAAGCATTCAACCGTACTGATTGGGATAACTTTAATCAGCGAAATAGAAACCGAACAGGAATCGGTCTTTCCTATCAGCAGGATTTTGATAAACTTGGCGAACTTTTTGACCGGATTGCCAACAACATCAAAGAACGAAAACTCGAAAAGGCTAAAAAACAAGCAGAAAAAGCAAACGACAACTCTTCCGGCAGGAATTGATATTTTTGCTATAAATCAAGCGGCATGAAAGTCTATCTGGATAATGCAGCAACAACAGCCTTGCGCAAAGAAGTGCTGGAGGAGATGTTGCCCTACCTCTCTGAAGCCTATGGCAATCCTTCATCAATTCATTCCTGGGGCCGTAAAACCCGCGCAGCTATCGAAAAAGCCAGACGGCAGCTTGCCAAAAGCCTGAATGCGTCAACCTCAGAAATCTTTTTTACTTCCTCCGGCACAGAGGCCAATAATACTGCCATCAAAAATGCAGTCAGGGACTTGGGAGTGCGCAGAATCATCAGTAGCCGAACAGAACATCACTGTGTGCTTCATACGGTAGAACGTATGCAAAAGCAAGGAATTGAGGTCGTGTTTCTGAATGTAGATGAAAAGGGCCATCCAGATCTGCACCAACTCGCACAGCTTCTGCATAACGAAGCAACCGATACCCTTGTAAGCCTGATGCATGCCAATAATGAAACAGGAACACTACTGAATCTTGAACATGTTGCAGCATTATGCAAATCAGCAGGAGCATGGCTGCACACGGATACCGTTCAGACCATCGCTCATTATCCTTTTGACCTGCAATCACTCCCGGTTCACTTCCTGAGTGGAAGTGCTCATAAATTTCACGGCCCGAAAGGAAGCGGCTTTTTATTTGTCAGAGCAGGAATTCCCTTGGGTCCGTTTATTGATGGCGGTTCACAAGAACGCAACATGCGGGCAGGTACCGAAAATGTGGCAGGTATCGTTGGACTGGGAAAAGCCATAGAGCTTGCATACGAAAACCTTGAGAATGACAGGGAAATAATCACCGCGATGAAATCCAAATTAAAGCAAGGTCTTGAAGATACTGTACCGGGTGTATGTTTTAACGGAGACTCTGATTGGGGACTTTACACTGTTTTGAATGTCTCGTTTCCGGGAGATCTGGCCAATGATATGCTTCTATTCAATCTTGATATCAATGGAATTGCAGCCTCCGGAGGAAGCGCATGTACTTCCGGATCCGATGTAGGATCACATGTCCTTAAAGCAATGAAGGTTGACCCTTCTCGCAGAAATGTCAGATTTTCATTCAGCAGATACACTACAGAAACAGAAATCAACTTTGTTCTTGACAAGCTAAAAGAAATTCTCCATTTAAATACTGTTTCTGCGCAGGCAGAAATTGCAGAGGAATAAATAATTTTTCTTCAAATTAAATAAATAGCAGATTTCTATTTACAGGCTCTCATAGCACTGTCAGCCCAGGCAGATGAATATCGGTTACCGCCTCTTCCCAAAAACTCTTGATCAACATAATTCATGATGTTTGCAAGCTCAACATCTCCAATCTCACGGATGGGATACATACTCTGCTCATACAATTTTCCGTTCACTATTACAGCATGCGACATACCGTTTGTCAGCCAGCAGGGTAGTGAGTCTAGCCACTTTGCTGCATAATCTGAATTTTTAAGCGGCGGTATCAGCTGCCGCACCCCCTCTCCTTGCTCTCCGTGACAATTGGCACAATGACGCTTGTATGACATCATTCCAGGAGAAGGTGTTCTTGACAAAAACAAAAAATTATATATAAAAATAGCAATTATAACTACCGCAGGAGTGAGGATGAGAATCTTTCTGTAGTTCACTATTTCTCCTTGAGAAGTTCATTAATGTCGTTAAGTATCTGCGGTACTGATTCCGAACGGGTACCGTCATAATATGCACGAATTCTACCTTTGCGATCAAGCAAAATAAAATTTCCACTATGAACAAAACCACCCGGAGCATCCTCATCTTCAGAAGCTGAAACAAGGTAAGACTTCGCCAGACTTAAAATGGTATCTCTTTCTGCTGTTACAAATTGCCATCGACGTGTATCCACTCCCAATTTGCGTGAGTAATCTCTGAGTCGTGCAACTGTGTCTCTTTTCTGATCAATGGTGTGAGAGATAATAATAAAATCCGACTCCTTGGCCATGGCTTCATGCACCATAAGTAAGTTAGACTTCATTTTAGGACAGATGCTGGGACAAGACGTAAAAAAGAAATCAACCAAAACTACTTTACCACTCAAATCTTGATTATTCAAAATCTGACTATCCTGATTTGTAAGAATAAATGGCTGAATACGGTAAGTGCTGTCTTCTCCCGCGGGACCATAAACAGGCAAGCCCGACTCGGGACTGCATCCAATAAAATAAAACAGAGAAACACTTAAAAATACAATTGCGGGGATCTGTTTCATGATTGCAATATTAACGCAAAAGAAAGCTCATACAGACTTGAAAAAACAAATCAGGCTGATCTGCATGTAACCAATGACCCGCAGCTCTTATTTCTTCAAGTTCATGATTCGGAAATGTAGCAACAATAGACGGATAGGTTTCCGCAGAGATATACTCCGAATCAGCCCCTTTAACAAAGAGAACCGGTCCTGTATACAACGAATCAGCTGAAACCCCCGAAGAAATTTCAGGATAATTACTTGCCAATGCATCCAGATTAAACCGCCACCTGAATGACAAACCGGATGAATCCCGAATCAGACTTTTCATTAGAAACATGACCGTTCCTTTATCACCTTCCAGCTCCTTCATCAGGTGATCAGCCACAGCTTCACGTTCGGCCCCAGCCAGCGGGGCTGTTTTCAGTGCATTAAACACTTTATAATGCCTGTCTTCATAAGCCACAGGTGCAATATCGCAGACAATCACCCGGTTCATGCGATCAGGATAATGTAAGGCTAAATTCATGGCTACCTTACCTCCCATGGAATGTCCAATAATATTTGATTTTTCTATGCTTAAATAATCCATCAGCTTAAGAACATCATCAGTCATGGCACGATAATCATGAATCGGACTATGAAATGAACGACCATGATTTCTTAAATCAGGACTTATCACCCGAAAATGATCAGCAAATTTTCTGCCCAAACTTTGCCAGTTATCCAGAGAACCAAACAAACCGTGCAAAATAACCAGTGCATTCCCGCTTCCATGTTCTTTATAGTGAAGTATTTCCTGTTGCATTATCTGTATTCATTTAAAACATAGCTCGCAGTTCCGCGCGGCCGGTATGAACTGTTCCGGTATTACCGGTTTTTCTGCCATCGTAACTGATTAATAGCTGAACAGCTCCGGTAAGTCTTTGTTCAAAGGTGAGATTCCAAACCAGATTGTTTCCATTTCTGAGCCCCTCAAGCATAGCATATTCCAACTGCTGATTAATCAGTCCCTGATCGCGGTATCGCACAGAAGCATATGCAAAAGAAGCTTCAATAGTGCTCTTGTTCAATCGGTTATACCTGCCTGTAATTTGTATCTTCTGCTGTAGTGCATCTTGGGTAAGGACTGTATCTGTCAAAGGATTCTGCTTCCAGGCTATATCGTAAATCAATGATATTCGCCAATTGGTCTTGTGTTGATAGGTCCAGTCGGTATTCCCCTGATGAAAATTGAAATTATATTGTTGCTGCCGGTAAAAATCTGATCGATTGCTCTTCCTACCATAGCTGTATGTCTGCTGCCAGGAAATTGACTTGCTGATATTCCAACGACTCAGAAAGCCTGTGTTCCAATTCAGTCTGTTTTCAAACCCGGAAGTAAGTAGAGTCCTTGAGTTGTTGTAGTTGTAATCTATCTGAAAACCGAAGTCCGGATCCATTTTGTTGAAGAACAATGTATTCCTGCTGGCAATCTGTAAACTCACAAGGTCCGAATCCTCGCGTTTTAACGGAACAGGATTAAAATAATCACGCACCTTTTTACCTGATGAAGCAAAAACCTTTTTACTAAGCTGAACACTCCCAAAAAGGGAAAACCTACGCAAAAATCCCATCCAACCACGGGTTTCTCTGATAACTGAAGCCGGATTTATTTGAATTACCTGATTGAACAATGTTTGATTCACTGCAATAAATTCGGGAACAGTGGTGAATATGCGGAAGTAGGAAGTGTCCTCTCTGAATTGAGATATCACAAATTCATCTATCTGTTTTATTCCATCTCCATTGGCATCTTTCCATATGTATTCTCCCTGATTGGTAGGGGATGGTTGAAAGGATAATTGAACTTTTTGCTGCCTGCCGCTCCCAATCTCATAAAAAGTTGTACTTCTGATCAAACCCTTCCATCCGCTCAGAATGTAATTGAGTCGGCCCAGATAAAAATTCTGTGGATTTACTTCAGCACCCGCCGAATCTGTGCCGTCTGCCCTGCGATAAGTCATCGTGAATTGAATCTGCTGATTTTTTAGTGTATTAAATTGCCCGTATGCAGTAGCAGTTCTTCCCCGAAACACAGGCTTCCCAAACTTTATCCCTTCCGGCCTGTGTTCATATCTCAACTCTGCTGTAAGCCCGTAGTTGTTTCCCAGACTGTCTCCCTGTTTTAAATAAAAAGTATAATTCTGCCAGAGAAAAGAATTCCCTGAAAGCGTATCAGAATCAAGATGCCGGCGTGAGTTAATTTCATGATTGAATGAAAATCCGGCCCGGAGACCCTTTAATTTAATGATGCCATAGCTTATATCTGCCTCAGGTCTTGCAAACATTGAACTCTCACTTTCTCCGGTGGAATGCATTATGCGGTGATTCATCCGGATTTGCCACGAACCGGGATTTAGATTTGAAATTATAGAATATTGAAACCCTCTATATATGTTCTGCCTGACAAAACTATTGAACCGCGCTCCGATGATTCCCGATTTCTTCATCCGATAGCTGACTTCTGCCTGACTCAGAAATTCATTGCGTAAATTATCGTTCAGGCCGGTATTCCAGTCTCGGGCAAACTCAACCTGTCTGTAACGCTCTATAGGTTGAAATCTGTTTTGCCTGAATTCAAACCGGGTGGAAATCATTAACTCTCCGGCCCGAACAGAGTCTTTCCCAACAGCCGCCGAGCCATTGTAGGCAAGATGTATCCCGGTGCCGGCGTTATCAGCATTGTTTTTATTTGAGAGAGTATTAATATCCTGATAGCTGAGTGCCACTTCCGCTTCCAGCTGATGTCTGCGATTGATACGATAAACACCACCGAGGGTATACATCTGCTCCATCTTCGGACTAACAAGAATTACAACAGGGGCATATGTTCCCTGAGGAATAACTCTCCCTGTAAGTGTATCTTCCAATGGCGCCACCCATTGATATACTCTGCCGTTGGCAAGGTTGGCGGCAGGAACATAATCCCCCCGCCCCTGCCCTACAAGTGAAAAAGTAACTGCATAGCGCCCTTCTTCCGGAGAAGTGGAATACTCAAACACAGAATCAATGTACAAGCCTGACGGCAATATGGTATCACGCATACGGTACAATACGCGATTGGGATCCCATGCTACAGTATCCCAACCCCGGTAAAATGCATTCTGAATACTGTCTCCCACAGACTCAAGAAACTTCCTGCGGTCTCCGGTAAGATCGCCTCCTGTAGTCTGGCTTTTTGCATCTTGCTCACTATACACATTTAAAGAAATTGCATATTTTTTTTGTTCCCATGTAAATGAGCCCATGGCTGCAGATCGCATATAATTCCTGTCCGTATATTCAAATTCTACAGTAACTCGCATATTATTAGTGATAAGCCTGCGGGGCGTAAACGTGACTTCACCAAGATTATAGTCTATCACATAATCCCGATCAGCCCCCCTCTGCATTTTTTCTCCATTGACAAAAACTTCTTCAGAATTGGCAAGTATTATGATGAGAGATTCTCCGTTAGCTCCACTAAGTTTATAAGGCCCCTGGTTTCCTTCATTTACCCTCAGGAAGTTTCTGGCAAATCGTCCACGCATGATCCCGCCTGCAGTCATCACATTAAGCTTTCCCTCTTCTTTGAAGGGAATCAAGCCCTGATAAAGACCACCTCTTGGTTTTTTTGAATATCTGAGAAAATAGGTTCCGTTATTGTAAAGATCAAAATCACCCACTGTCACGGCATGCTGCTTCCTTTTGAGCTGAATAAAAATTTTGTCAAACTCCTGAACCTGCTGTGTATTCCCTTCGGGCTGAAATGGAACATTATTGTCTGTGATGGCTGCTACTACTTCCAGGTCGCGGGCAATCATTCCGCTTAACTGCAGGTTGAATGCCGAGTTGAGTACAAGATCCTGATTGCTGCCAAAAGAAATGCCTCTTGAAAAATTTCCATTGTAATCAAGTCCGCCAAAATCAAACAACAAACTGTTTCCCTGAATAGCCTCGTAAATAAATGGATTAGCAACAAACCTGCCCTGATCATCCCTTATACTTCGTATGTCCTTATGAAAATATGCTGCCGTAAGAGCAAATGGATAGACCCGGTATTGAATCTTTACCCGATCTGTCATCGGCTTTTTCTTCCATACCAGCTTAGAACTCCAGGGATAAAGCGTGCAAAGGTTGCTGTCTGAAGGCATACCGTTGATTAGCAGACTCCCCGGTACTACGCTCAGACTGTCCAGAATCAGCGTGTCTGACACGGTCTCAAACCATTTCTCTCTCAATGAACGAAAATCTTGCGCCCTGCTGCTTCCGCACAGGATCGTAAGTATACTCAACAAACAGATAAAGCGAAACAGGCGCACAGACTTTCAGGCCTTATATAAAGCCAAAATAAACGGTTTATTGCTGCTGCCGGACATTATTCTAATGCCGATTTCAAATCTGCAATCAGATCATCAGCCGATTCAAGCCCCACCGAGATACGAACCAGTGAATCCGTTATTCCAAAAACCCTCCTCTGAGCTGCCGGCATAAACACATGCGACATGCTGGCCGGATGCTGTACCAAGGTGTCAGGTGTGCCAAGAGATGCAGTAAATCTGCATAGTTCAACGCGTTTGAGAAAACGGTCGGCTTTCTTCTTACCGCCATTCAGCTCAAAAGATATGACCCCTCCACCGCCTTTCATCTGTTTTCGAACCAAAGAGGCAGAAGGATGTGTGTTAAGTCCCGGATAATTTACTCTGCTCACTGCAGGATGTTTTTCCAAAAAACGAGCAATCATAAGCGCATTGTGCTGATGTTTTTCCATCCTTAAAATCAGTGTCTTTAATCCATTGTTGATCTGCCAGCAGTCAAATGGCGAAAGAATGTTGCCCTGAAGCTTGCGCAATCTTTGAAGTCGATTATAAAGTTCTTCACTCTTCACACTGACAACGCCTCCCATACCGGTTCCATGGCCGTTCAGAAATTTAGTGGCTGATTGCAAACTGATATCTGCTCCAAGTACCAAAGGTTGTTGCATCAGGCTACAGGCAAAAGTATTATCAACCAACAGCATAGCTCCCGCCCGCTTCGCGATTTTACTCCAGAATCTGATGTCGTAAACTGCCAGCGTAGGATTGGCAGGTGTTTCAAGGTATATGACAGAGATGGGGTTCTGACCCTTTAGCAAATCAACAGCCGTGTCGGTCTTGCCAGGATCAAAAAACTGAACCTCCCATCCCCTGCTTTGCTGCATGGAAATCAGGTAGTCTGCAGTAGTACCATAAAGATTCCCCTGAGCGAGAACCCTGCTTCCCGGCGCAGCTGCTGCCTCCAGTGCGGTATGAATAGCTGCCATGCCGGAGTTGAATACCAGACTTTGCACCACTAGTTCCGATTCGCCCTTGTCCAGCAAAGCCAGCTTACTTTCCAGCAGCTTTGCATTCGGGTGTTCCCAGCGACCATAAATATATGCTTCAGCCCTGCCGGCAAAAACCTCACGGGCTTGTTCAAGCTCCCCGTATAAATAAGTGGAACTGAGATACAACGGAGTATTATGCGGATGCAAAAATTTGCCTTCAGGCAAAACATCCTGTGATAAAACCGAAGCAATGCTTAAGTTCGTGCGCTTTTTTGAACTCATTTTACAACTATGGAATTTTCGGTTAAGTTACAACTTGAATACAATTTGTGGGCAATGCGCACCCTGCTCAGCTTTCTGAGGACTCAGGAAAAGGGACTTTCAGACAAGCCGGTAAGCAGCAGTTTCTCCGGAATCAGGAACACTTTACTGCACATTACAGATGCTGAAGTAATCTGGCTATCAAGGCTTGAGGGGAATCCGGTAAGCGATTGGCCAAGCAAAACCTTCAGTGGAAATGAAGACGCGCTGTATGAGCTCTCTGAATCCGTTTCTGAAAGGCTTTACACTTTTGTTTCAGCACAATCGAATGACTTCGGCCTTAAAAAAATTGCCTACACCAATATGAAAGGTGATCAATTTGAAAACAGCGTTTTGCAAATCCTGCTGCATTTGATCAACCATGGTTCTTTTCACAGAGGCCAAATCATCACCATGCTCCGCCAGCTGGGCGTTTCCGGCATTCCTTCTACCGATATGATCGCCTTCTACCGAAAAATGGGGTGATCAGGAGAATTTTAACGATTTGTTTTCATCATTTAGCCGGCGTAAAGCCGTCATTTCCTACTTTTGCCTTGATTCCATGCGATTCCTGATATTTTCTTTGATTTCATTTTGCTGCCTGCATACGCACGCTCAGCAGAAATTTACCATTTCAGGGTATGTCAAAGACAGTTTATCCGGCGAAACGCTGATTCAGGCTACGGTATTCGTAGAAGAACTGGGCAGAGGCGCTGCAACCAATGAATACGGATTCTATTCTCTTACACTACCGGAAGGTTCATACCATTTGCAATTCAATTATCTGGGTTACAAAACAAAGAATGAGTACATAAAGCTCGGCTCAGACCTGCGTCTTAACATAGATTTGAGAGGAGCTTATGTGGAAACCAAAGAGGTGGTGATCACAGGCGAAAAAAAGGACGCCAATGTATCTTCAACAGACATGGGCAGGCAAGAACTTAAGATTGAGCAAACCAAAGCTATTCCGGCACTTTTAGGCGAAGTAGATATTATAAAAGCCATTCAATTGCTTCCCGGAATTCAATCTTCGGGAGAGGGTAATACCGGTTTTTATGTGCGCGGCGGAGGTCCTGATCAAAACCTTGTTCTGCTTGATGATGCCGTGGTTTACAACACCGGCCATTTGTTTGGCTTCTTTTCCGTGTTTAACGCAGATGCCGTTAAAAATACCACCATAATTAAGGGTGGAATGCCAGCCAGTTACGGTGGAAGAATTTCTTCGGTGCTCGACATCAGCATGAAGGAAGGCAATATGAAAAAGTATGAAATTGAAGGTGGTATTGGTCTCATTTCTAGCAGACTGACCATACAGGGTCCGATCAAGAAAGACAAAGCGTCCTTCATCATTTCTGCCAGAAGAACATACATAGATCTTCTGCTAAAGCCCTTTCTCAAAAACCTTCAGGGAGGACAGTTTGCAGGCAATGAATACTATTTCTACGATATCAATGCCAAGCTTAATTACAGATTTTCTGATAAAGATCGCATCTATGTAAGTGGATATTTTGGTAGAGATGTCTTCAATTTTCGCGACCCCAGCGGAAGTTTTAAGCTCAGCTTCCCCTGGGGCAATACCACTGCTACCCTTCGCTGGAATCACCTGTTCAGCGACAAACTTTTCCTCAACACTATGCTGATTTATAATGACTTTAAGTTCAGCGCCAATACCAATTTCCAGGATGTGAATTTCAATTTGAATTCATCGGTGAGAGAAGCTACTGCAAAACTAGATTTTGATTACTCTCCTCTCATTGGTCATCGCATGCAATTTGGAGCTCAGTACAATTACCACATTTTTACCCCCTATCAGGCAAGTGGAAATGCTGGTTCTACTGAATTCAGCTCCACCTCTACCTCAAAAAAACATGCCCACGAGACTTCCATTTACTTCCAGGATGATTTCGATGCCACCCGCTGGCTAAGAATCAATGCAGGCCTGAGAGGCTCTATGTTTAATTTTGTAGGTCCTTTTAATAAACTTGTCTTCAACGAACGCGGACAGGTCACAGACACACTCGATTATAAAGCAAACCAACACATTCAAACCTATTTTGGCATCGAACCGCGCATCAGTGCCAGATTTCAGACCGGAAAAACCTCTTCCGTAAAACTCGGCTTCTCCGTCAATTACCAATACATACATTTGGTCTCCAGTTCCACAACTACCCTTCCCATCGACCTCTGGATTCCATCCACCCAAAAGGTAAAACCACAAATAGGCCTTCAGTATGCATTGGGGTACTTCCGCAACTTTAAGGACAATATGTTTGAAACTTCCGTGGAGGTATATTACAAAGACATGCGCAATCAGATCGAATACGGTGAAAGCGCTGTTCCTCAAATTCAGGTAGATGTTGAAGATCTGTTCACCTTTGGAAGAGGTTATAGTTATGGAGCCGAATTTTTCTTCAAAAAAACTACCGGAAAATTCACCGGATGGATCGGCTACACCCTTGCCTGGACCTGGCGGAAGTTCCCTGAGATCAACAATGGCCAGGCCTTTCGTGCGCGATACGACCGCCGGCATGATCTCTCTGTAGTTGCCATTTATGACATCAACAAAAACTGGAGGGTAAGTGCCACTTTCGTCTTTGCAACCGGTCAGGCAACCACATTACCGGTAAGTTATTTCCTGCATGAAGGCCAGGCCCGCTTCGTATATGGAAGCAGAAATTTTTACAGACTTCCGGCCTATCATAGAATGGATGTAGGATTTACTTACATCATACCCCGCAAAAAATATTATTCAGACATAACCGTTTCTGTCTATAATCTCTATAACCGGATGAATCCGTTTTTCGTTTTCGTAGATGCCGACGGTGATGCCGCTTCCGGAGATATCAGTCTGAAAGCAAAGCAGTCATCCTTATTTCCGATCATCCCTTCCATCACCTGGAATTTTAAATTCAGCAGCAAAAAATGAAAATGCTCAGACTTATCGGCATGATGATGGCTGTTGCTGTGCTTGCTGTTTCCTGCACCAAAGAAATTGACATCGAGATTCCCGAATCTGCCTCCCAGATGGTGGTAGAAGGAACCATCGAAAACGGAGTTCCCCCTATCTTACTCCTCACCCGATCTGCCAAGATTTTCAGTAAAATCGAAATCAGCGATATCTCCTCTTTCTTTGTGCATGATGCAGAAGTTATCGTGAGTGCCGGTTCAGACAGCGTTCGCCTTCAGGAGTTTTGTCTTCAAAGCCTTAATCTGCCACCCGATCAGCTGGATCAGGTACTTCGCGCCCTTGGCTTCACTCTCGCCGACTCAAGCATACTTCCCAATATCTGCATCTACACCGTTCCCGACATTCTCAATTATTTTGTGAGTGGCACAGCCTCCTTCACCGGAAAAGAAAACACCACCTACGATCTTTATATACGCTCAGGTAATGATGTTGCAAGGGCGAGCACGCGTATTCCCACTGCCCTTGGGCTTGATTCTCTTGCGATAAGGCCTCATCCCAATGCAGGCGCCGCAGACTCTCTGGCGGCCGTTTATGCCTACTTCACCGTTCCCAATACCTACGGAAATTTCGTGAGATATTGGACGAAGAGAAATTCAGAACAATTTTATGCTCCCCGATCCCAGTCGGTTTATGATGACCGGCTATTTTCGGGCCTCTCTATTGGTTTGCCTCTCGAAAGAGGTCAATCACCTTCAGAAAAAATTGATATCAATACCTATTCCTATTTCTGGAAAGGGGATACAGCAAGCATAAAATGGGCCAATATCGATTACCAGACATTTGACTTCTATTACACCCTTGAAAACGACGGACAAGGTCCCTTTTCCTCTCCCGTGCGGATCAAATCGAATTTGAGCGGAGCCCTGGGCGTATGGGCCGGTTATGCTTCCAGAACCTACACAATAGTCGTTCCGAGATAGGTTCTGAGCCAAGGAAGAATCTTGTTAACATTTGTAGGGAAATCATCCGCTATCCAGCCGGTATGATTGTTTTAAATTTGTTTTATGTCTTCAGAAAATCATGAACACATTCATTGCCTGATCGTTGGCTCAGGCCCTGCAGGTTACACCGCAGCCATCTATGCCGCCCGGGCAAACCTCAAGCCTGTGCTGATTACCGGAATCACTCCCGGCGGACAGCTGATGAATACCACCGACGTAGAAAATTTTCCGGGCTATCCCAAAGGCATTCTCGGTCCGGAGATGATGGAAGACCTGCGTGCCCAGGCAGAAAGGTTTGGTACTGATCTTCGCTACGGTTATGTAGATAAGGTAGATTTCTCCGTAGCTCCGCACAAAATCTGGGTAGATGGAACCAAATGTATCACCGCAGATGCTGTAATTCTTGCCACGGGAGCCGAAGCCAAATGGCTCGGTCTTGAATCTGAAAAGAGACTCAACGGACATGGGGTCAGCGCATGTGCTGTATGCGACGGTTTCTTCTACCGCGGTATGGATGTTGCCATCGTAGGTGGAGGAGATACTGCCTGCGAGGAAGCTCTCTATCTTTCTAAGCTGTGCACCAAAGTGCATATGCTGGTGAGAAGAGATGTGCTCAGAGCCTCACGCATCATGCAGGAGAGAGTAAAAAACACCCACAACATTGAAATTCACTGGAATTCTGAAACCGATGAGATATTGGGCGGCGATACGGTAGAAGCCATGCGAATCAAAAGCACTATCTCAGGAGAGAGCCGCGAAATTCCTATCAAAGGCTTTTTTGTAGCCATTGGCCACAAACCCAATTCAGATGTTTTTAAACCCTATATCGAAACCGATGAACAGGGTTATGTAATCACCCGAGCCGGTTCAACCAGGACAAACGTGCCCGGCGTTTTTGCTTGTGGCGACCTTCAGGATAAAACATACAGGCAAGCTGTAACCGCAGCAGGTACCGGCTGTATGGCTGCCCTCGATGCCGAAAGATACCTCGCAGAAACCGGTCACTGATGAACAAGCCTTTCGCCCTTTTAATTGCTCTGCTGCTCAGCCTGCCGCTGATGGCCCTTCGGCCCGATGACTGGTTGCTGCAGCGTGAGAAAAAAGGAATTAAGGTCTTTACCAAAAAAAGCAAGTGGTCAAGATTGCATGACTCTAAAGCCTGTATGGCTCTGAGCGAATCACCGGAAGAGCTTTTGAGACTCATCACCGATGTAGAGAATTATCCAAATTGGGTTGCCCGTTGCGATAAAGGTACGATCATCGCCTGGCTCAGCCCCAATGAGTTTATCGCACAGATCGAATTCAATGCGCCCTGGCCCGTGGCCAACCGCGACTGCATTCTGCGGATGCGTATTATCAAAGACAAAGAATCGGGAGCTGCCACTGTGACCCAGACTTCCGAGCCGCATTATGTCAGAAAAAGAGAAGGTGTGGTGAGAATCGAGCAAATGCAGTCTGAATGGAGAATTATTCCTCAGCCAAACGGCAAAGTCCTGGTAGAAAACGAATACTCATCCAACCCCGGTGGAAATATTCCCGATTGGTTAACAAATACCCAAAGCGTGGAAACACCTTTGGAAACCTTTGGCAACCTCCGGTCTATTGTGGCCGAAAAACGGAAATAATGACACTTTTTTTATTCAGGCATAACAATTGATCTCTCAACCATTAAAAACAATAACATGGCACTACAAGTAACAGACGCCAACTTTAAAGAAAAAGTCCTTGATTCAGACAAAGTGGTAATGCTCGACTTCTGGGCAGAGTGGTGCGGCCCCTGCCGTGCAATCGCTCCTTTGATTGACGAACTTTCAAAACAGTATGAGGGCAAAGCCGTGATCGGAAAGGTAGATGTTGACCACAATCCTGACATTTCCATGAAATACGGCATCCGTAATATTCCCACCATCCTCTTTATCAAAAACGGACAAGTGGTAGACAAGCAGGTAGGCGCTGCACCCAGACCCGCTCTGGAAGGAATGCTGCAAAAGCACCTCTGATTTTTTGCTAACTTTACCAATAAACGCAGGCTTAATCCCTGCGTTTTTTTATTCATGTCTATCAGGCATCCTAACCAGATCACAGGAATCGAAAACCTGGAACTCCTCGCGCGGCAGGTGGTGGAAGGATTTATCATTGGCCTTCACAAAAGCCCTTACCACGGCTTCTCCGTTGAGTTTGCCGAGCACAGACTTTACAATCCCGGTGAGTCCCTAAAGGGAATAGATTGGAAAGTTTTTGCCCGCACCGACAAACTGTTTGTCAAGAAATTTGAAGAAGAAACAAACCTGCGATGTCAAATCGTTCTCGACCATTCTTCCTCTATGCACCTGAAATCAAGACAGGCTACAGGTTTCTCTAAGCTGGGATATTCAACGGTATGTGCAGCTGCGATACTCCATCTGCTTAAAAAACAAAGAGATGCAGCCGGCCTCTCACTTTTTTCTGATAAGCTTGAATGGCATTCGGAATGCAGAACTTCCCCGAGACACTTTCAAATGCTCATGAGCAAACTTGAAAACCTGCTCGCTGAAAAAACTGTACTTAAACACGGTACCGATATAGCAACAGTCATCCACCAGATAGCAGAAGCCGTACACCGACGATCCCTTGTACTCATCTTCTCTGATATGTTTACCGGTAAGCCCGAGTCTGAAACGCTATCTCTGTTTCAGGCACTTCAACACCTTAAATACAATAAACACGAAGTCATCGTGTTTCACGTTACTGACCACGAACAGGAACAGGAATTCAGCTACGAAAACAGACCCATGGAGTTTGTTGATCTTGAAACAGGAGAAAAAATCAAATTGCAGACCACCGAAGTACAGGAAGCCTTTCGCAGACAAAGCACCAAGTATCTTCGGGAAATTGAACTGCGCTGCCTTCAATATAAAATGGACTTCGTCCGGATTGACATCAACAGTCCATTTCAGCAGGCATTAATGCCCTTCTTCCTGAAAAGATCAGGTATGAGCTGATTGCCATTTCATTGTCGCAGTATCCCTGCTAAGAAATAAGGCAAACGGCCTTCTGTTTCTACCATTCATGCACAAAACGGCTCAGCTTCACCGTCTTGCCGTTCAGCATCAACCTTAAGAGGTAATGACCCGCATCGAGCGGCCGCTTCAACTCAGAAAGCGCAAAGCTGTGTTTGCCTGAAGTTTGCTGCTGGGCTGAATACAATTCTATGTGCCTGCCCAATGCATCAGTGGCAAATAACTGAACTTTGCCTGAGGAAGGGATTTCATAAACAATTCTTCCGTCGCGGCCCGCCGGATTCGGCTCCGCACGAAGCAGAAACGCTTCCTGCTCCTCTGACCGAACCTGATTCACTCCATCAATCTTCAAAATGGTAAAGCTGTCGATCCACTGCCCGCCCATGGTCAGAAACTTACCGTCCAGTCGGTTACCGTTAACCTCAAAGAAAAACGAACCACAGCATGTATCGCAGGCATATCCTGCATACATCAGCGGATGACCCAATCCCGCATCGGTTTCCGAACTGCCGGAGTTTCCTGCCACCACATAAACTGTGCCTGTATTGGCATTGGTTCCCTGAGTATATTTTTTGTATGGTCCGTCAAGCGTTTCAATTCCATTTCCTGCATCCAAAATCATGGAAGGATTAAAATCTGATAAGTCACCATATAAGCCTTTCACTAAATGACTGCGCTCATATACATGACTGTGGCCTGCAAGAACCAAATCAACACCATATCGCTCCAAAATGGGAATCAGATTTTCTCTCACTGCCTGCATGTAGACTTCCCAGAAAGCCGTTGACTCATGTGAACCATCGGTGTATGGCGGCTGATGAATGTATGCCACTACCCATGGCTTTTTGTTGGCCTGCAAATCCTGTTCCATCCAACGGGTAAAAGGAGAACCATTAAAGTTAAAAATAGGACTCACCCCTGTCCAATCGTCAGACTGACTCAAAACCGAACCTAACTCTGAATTCAAAGACATGAAATGCACATTTCCGTAGTCAAAAGAATAAAACAACTCATGACCGGTCGGAACCCCTCCTGCCTCTCCATTTTTATACCCTTCAAAAAACTCGTAATACGGCCCTCTGTGCTGAAGTGGGGGCTCAGGATTTGTTACCGGTGAAATCACATTGTAATCGTGATTGCCCGGACAAGGATAAAACGGCAGCCAGTGCATCATGTTCCTGTAGCCCCAAACCGAATCCATTACCTTGTCGAGATACTCCTGCTCCAGGCCATCGGAATAGACATTATCTCCAAGCCACAACCATACATCTGTTTCTCTGCTGTCGGGCAAAGCCGTAAAAGAATTTCTCCCCTCAGCCTGCTTGCTGTTGCCTTTTCCAAAATCCCCGATCACCCATGCCTTCACACTAACCTGCCTGTTGGTGTCGGGATGCGTGCGGAATGTATAATCGGAGGTCCCACCCTCCAATACGCCTGAATCTGATCCAACCGCATAGTAGTAGCGAGTGTATGAACTAAGACCACTAAGCAACACATTGTGTTGTGTAACTGCTGCAGTATCGTTCTCTGTCATATTTAAATTGGCAGGATCCGTACCATACCAAACCGTACTGTTTACCGCAGCATCAGTGCGCCAGAGAATCCTGATTGATGATGTGGTAGGCAACTGAAGGTAAGGCCCAACCACCGCAGTCACAGCGCCGGCAGAAATAGCGCTGCTCATTATTATCAGCAGAACATACAGTCTTTTCATATGATTGATTTAACAGCTTGAATATACAAAAATCCAAACCTGCCGAAAACCAACTAACCGGAACAACTCCATTGCTTCTTAATGTTCTCTTAACATAAGCAGCGTATTTTTGAAAATCAATCTTTGCCATGAACATCAATCAGATACTCACCTTCTTCGTCCCTAAAGACAAAATCTTCTTTACCCTCTTCACCCAGGCTTCTGCCAATCTGGTTGAAATCTCAGCCGCACTCAAGGAATTCCTCAATACCAATTCCCGCGAAAAGCGCATGGAATACTTCAAACTCATTGAAGAACTAGAACACAAAGGCGATGCCATCACCCACGATATCTTCAAAGAACTTTCCACAAATTTCATCACTCCCTTCGACAGAGAAGACATTCACTATCTGGCCACCTCACTCGACGATGTAGCCGACTTTATTCACGGATCTGCCAAACAAGTAGAGCTTTACAAAGTAGATGAAATCACTCCGGCAATGAAAAAACTTGGCGAACTCATTGAATGGTGTGCCAAGGAAGTTCACGTAGCAGTATCAAACCTGCGCGATCTCAACAATATCGTCCGAATCAAAGAAGCTCTGGTAAGAATTAACAGCCTCGAAAATCACGCAGATGATGTTTACGATTCTGCCATTGCGGAACTCTTTGACCACGAAAAAGATCCCATACGCCTCATCAAAATCAAAGGCATTCTCGGCAGCCTCGAACTCGCCACAGATAAGTGCGAAGATGTGGCCAACAGCATCGAATCAGTGATCATCAAAAACTCCTGATCCCCATGGAAATCATCATCATTGTGGTGATCATGGTGCTCATTTTTGATTTCATCAATGGCTTCCACGATTGCGCAAATTCCATCGCTACCGTTGTCTCTACCCGTGTGCTCTCTCCCGCTACCGCCGTGGCCTGGGCTGCCTTCTTCAACTTCATCGCCTTCGCCATTTTTAAAGAACACAAAGTGGCCGAGAAAATGATGAAAACCATTCTTGATCCTTCCATCTCCAACATTGTAGTCATCAGCGGCGGATTGGTAGGTGCCATTTTCTGGAATCTCCTTACCTGGTTCTGGGGCATACCCTCCAGTTCCTCACACGCACTCATCGGCGGCTTCCTCGGCGCCAAAGTCGTAAAACTCGGTTTCGGTCATCTCCTGCCCCTGCTCATAGAAATCAAACTTATTCTCTTCTTCATCGTTCTCGCTCCGCTCATTGGCATCCTCTTTTCCTACACGATCTCCATCATTGTCATCAACATCTCTAAAAACTTCTCTTACTCACGGGTAGACAATTACTTCCGGAAACTACAGCTCGTCTCTTCTGCCCTTTTCTCTATCGGTCACGGAGGAAACGATGCCCAAAAATCCATGGGCATCATCTGGGGAATCCTCATCGTGAGCGGCTACAGCACCCACGAACAAGGCATCCCCAACTGGGTTGTCATCTCCTGCTACATGGCCCTGGGGCTGGGTACGCTTTTCGGTGGCTGGAGAATCGTGAAAACCATGGGACAGAAAATCGCCAAACTCAAACCGTTTGAAGGCTTCTGCGCCGAGACCGGTGGAGCTGCAACCCTCGCCCTCACCGCTATAACGGGAATCCCCGCATCTACCACGCATACCATCACCGGTTGCATCATGGGAACCGGCATGACCAAGCGCCTCTCTGCCGTACGCTGGGGTGTAGCCGGAAACATCCTCATCGCCTGGATCCTCACCATCCCCGCCTCTGCTGCCGTTGGCGGACTTACCTACTATATCCTAAGCCTTTTCTCCGGCCAATAAATTTGGTCAATTCCTGCCGATCTCCTACTTTTGCGGCCCCTGCCCAGGTGGTGGAACTGGTAGACACACTACTTTGAGGGGGTAGCGCCTGCAAGGGTGTACGAGTTCGAATCTCGTCCTGGGCACACAATCAAGCCTTCCGTTTCGGGAGGCTTTTTTAATTGGGCGTGCCCACTGCGCTGCAAGCAGTGAAATACTTTATTACAACCTTCCCGGTGCCGCGCAGTGGTCGGGTCATCCATGGCTTCGCTGCGCTTCGGCCGGCTTTCGCCGGCGCCCTTTGGGCCCATTCCTGCCCCTCACGCATTCCTTCTGCTCCAATCTGATCTTAAAACAGCATCAGAACGTCTTTAAACTCATTAAGTAAACACATTCCGCAACCAATGCAATCAGGAGTCCTCCAGCAGCTCCGGCCTTAAGTTCAAATGTCAAAACACCCGATACTCCCACCATAAAAATCCTGCATACTTTAATTCTCTAAGACACCCGATTGATAAGTTACCACAGAGAAAAGCCCGGACCCGTATATACAGTTGAATGACCAAAGCAAGTATATACCTGAGCGAATATCTTCAAAAAATCTTAAGGGCAGAGCCGCTTATTTCATGCGCTACACAAGAGCTTAAGTAAAAAAAACATCTGCTCTGTCAGAAACTGTAACCCGCACCGGATTCAGTAAACTCTGCAACATCAAAATTGGGACTGATCTTCAAGTTTGAGTATTCATATTTTTCAAATACTCCTTTATCATCCCACAATTCCTGATACAAAGGAAAGAAGTATTGTTTGTCTATATAGAGCACCGATTTTTTGGCATAAGAACTGGGTACCTTTAATGTTTTACCGCCCAAATCGGTCTCAAAACTTCTCACTCCGTTCCATTCCATAATGGCATATTCCGGGATCAACAATTTCCGAGCTACATCGTCAAGCATCTCTCCTGCCTGAGCTTTGTAGGAGGTCATCTCATAAGTAGGATCTTCAATCACCAGTTTATAACATGGGCGTCCCTGAAAAACCACTTCAGACTCTAGACGAAAAGCTTTTTCAAAGCCATTTTGCTTGTCTGCACGCCGAATTCCATCGCTGATCAGCTCATTCACCATTTTAAACCCAGAACGAAGTATGGTGTGATGCTGGTCTTTTGTAAGCAGCGAGCTGGTATGAGAAAGCTTCACATTGGGAAGAAACTTGCCGGCATTCACCAAAATCTTTTCGCCCCTTTGACCTTTCACATAAAGCATTTCAGTGCCCTTATTCGGCTCACTCAACAAACGCGCATATATCTTAAGCGGAGCAACATTGATACGGGTAAAAAGCTCCGTGGTTCGGTATTCCTGCTTTCCCGGAAGACGCTCCACTCCCTTCATTACATATTCTGCTCCGCTATGCTGCTGAATGGCTTTCAGCATTTTGGAAACAATATCCCGCGTCTCGGCAGAGCTTGCAGCTACCGATTTAGAAATAGAATAACCACTAAGCAACAAAACAATAAAAACCACTTTTTTCATATATGTTGAATTCATATTTAAAAGATAAAACACGCAAAGTAATGAGCTTACAAAAAATCAAATGTTCAGTATGAAAGCCCGGCTTTTTTGTAAAGAAAGCTCATGAGCCAGGCAGGACCGATCATCAGAAACTGAAGATCTTTGATGAATGAAGGCTTTTTGCCCTCAACCTTGTGGCCATAAAACTGAAATATCCAGGCTACTACAAAAACTGCCAGGGATATCCAGCCCAAAGGCAGGGCAGCCATCTTGATCTGATAACAAACTGCCACACATACTGCGGCAAAAAGCATCATGCCGATCCAAAGTGTTTTGCTGAGTACCATGTAATAGAGCGTGACCAAAAGCAGGGCTACCATGGCCATGTTTAACTTCAGACCGGAGGTGACTTCAAATGGAAGTTCAATCAAGTAGAGAAAACCAACCACGCTAAAAAAGATCAGCGGAATGCACAGCCAGTGAATGGCCTTATTAAGTGAGTTCTGATGGCTTTCTCCATACTCTGAAAGCCATGTTTCTAAAGTCTTCATAGAAATAGGTTTTCCCGAAAATACCACGACTGCTGCTAAAAAAAAACAACCGCCCGATTTATTGACGGTTGTTTGGTTCTATACGCCCACAAAAAAACCGCCCGAAGGCGGTTCTCTTGTCTTAAAGACTTACGAGCGATTATTCGCTGATGCTGAATTTCTTAGATACTACAGCTGCTCCGTTGCGGAGGTTGTAGAAATATACTCCGGCAGGAAGGCTTCCGCGGTTGATTTGCGTAGTGTTGGCTCCCTGTGTTACTTCAATTTGAGAAGTATGCACTGTGCGACCTACAAGGTCAGTGATGGTTTCTGTGTAAACACCACTTTTCTCAGCTGTGAAGTTCACAACGGCATTGCTGTTTACAGGGTTAGGTGTGATCTGCACACCTGAAATGTCGCTGGAAGGATTGTTGATCCCTACTGCACATCCGGTTCCTGCTGTAAGTCCGGTGATAGAAGTATCGATGCTCTGAGGAAAAGGACAATTGGCACCTGCAGAGTAAACCTTCACATCATAGCGAAGACCTGCAGCATCTGCATTGATGTTGTTGATAGGAATAGTGAGCGGTGGAGTACCAAGCAAAGCACTAACGGTGATATTCAGCTTGTACTGACCGGCAGGGTCATTGGTAGTACCGGCTACACGGATACATCCATCTTCCTGATTGGCCCAGCTGTTGTCAGACTTGTTGGTTGACCAGCACATTCCGCAAGGGAGGTTGGTAATAGAGTTTACGGTGATTTTGTGAATCCTTACTTTCTGACCACCAAACTCAAGACTATCGAAGTTTTTGAACTGAAGGGTGATGTCGGCATACTGACCCTGGAACACGCAGGGAAGTGAGTCCGGCTTGGGATAAAGTCCCGGCTCGATCAGGTTACCAAGGGGAGTACAAACATTGGAACCAAAGGTTCCGCCGGGGCAGGCCTGCGAGAAGGCTGAGCCGGACACGAAAAGACCTGCTGCTACGAGGGCAATCTGGGTAATTTTTTTCATGGGTTTTGATGGTTTATTAAATACAAAGTTAATGGATTAGAACAGATAAGAGGGTATTTATTCAACAATGGTGATTTACAAATATCAATAAATCACTAGTTTGTGAGACATTCTTCTGCCTTTCTGATCGGTAAGCTGCAATTGGAAAACTCCGGTAGACAATCCCGAGCTTACCGGAACCTTGCCGCTTCCGGAAAGACCGTTCACTGAAGTTTGAAACACCTCTCGACCGATCAGATCAAACAATCGGATATCAAGACTTTCAAGACCGGCGTTTTCATCATATTCAACCACAAATTTGCCATTGCCCGGATTGGGATAAATTCTGAAGTTGGCAGCAAAAGGCATTTCATCAATGGAATTGATAACCGTTTGTGTATCTGAAACCAGATTGCACTGAGGGAAGGCAGAGTTAAACACCTCTACACGATAAACACCGGTGCCCAGAAAAGGCATAAACTTGCCTGTCTGGTTCGGAATTTCAACACCATCCTTGTACCAGCGGGCGGTGAAGCCGGATGCAGGGAAGGGAGAGACAAAGACCTGCGGACCATTATAAAGGATGGTTAGTGGTCCCGGAGGATTGGCTCCAACCACTACAGTGTAATCTGCAGAACGACTGGCACAAGAGGTAATGGCATCGGTGACGCGCACGTAATATTTTCCGGAACCTCTGGCCACCAGAACTGTAGAGTCGGCGCCAATGACAATGGTAGTATCGTTGTACCACTGATAAAGACCGCTGGCCGAAGGGTTGGAAACACTTAATACCACAGAATCTCCATCGCATATGGTATCGCCGGTCACGGTAATCTGAGGGACTGCGGGCAGAGGGAAAATCTCGAGGGTATCAGAGAAAGTGAGGGTACTTTTAACACGAATACCTACAGTCATTGTGCCGGCTATTCCACCTGATCCTGCAGCTGCTGTTGTATTGAAAGGGTATGTACCTGTTCCATTGATAGTCAAGACCGCGAGGCCCGCATTATCATCGGTTGAAACGTTGTCTTCATCAAAAAAACTGATGGCCACCGACTGACTTGGTAGGCCAAGGTTGATGCCTGTCCAAGAGGGTGAGGTTGTGTTTGTTTTTTCAGGCAATGCACGGGTCGAATCGCCAGAAACTACGGAACCACGCACATCAGGGGCTCCCTGACAGCCCAGAAGCGGCAGATTGGGCTCCTCGACATCACCGCACCACCAGTCGCCGGATACGGTAGCCGTAATGCTCTGAACAAAATATTCCATTTCATCAATGGAAAGTGTTGAAGAATACTGCCCGGGCGTGTTGTAAGTAATAGGATCAGGGCTGGCGCCGGTATCTGTTACCCCTGAACCAAAATCCCAGTTATACCGGAAGGGATTGATGAGCGGCCTGGGACTCTGAACAGAAGATGAATAGGTCACTGTAGTGGTATCGCAGCCTCCGGCAGGAGTAAAGGAGTAATATGGATTGCCTCCTGTGCCCGGAAGTATCACGATGGTAACAGGAATAACCTGCTGCTGAGACTGTGTCTGTCCGAGGGCGCTGCCGGTTCCGATCACTGTAATATTTGCTGTGCGGGCTCCCGGCAATTCATTGGTCCCTCCGCAACCTTTCACTCAGCCCCAGCGTCTTTGGGGAATATTGTAAAAGCAGCTTCCCGTGGTCGAACTATAATTATTGCAGGTTAGCTGCAAACCAATGGGCATGCCTACCACACCGGTAATCTCAACGCTGATTACATTGGCCGTTATTCCGGGAATAGAGAACTGAGTAGGCATCAGATAAGTTACATCTGTATCTACAGTATCTCCCTGCACCACAAAAAGGGTGTCAGGCGACAGACCCACGTCAAAAGGACTGGGATTAGGAAATGCAGACTGATTGATCTGGCAGCCCGGGCAGCTGTTGCCGAACTGTGCATTCAGGTTTTGAAAAGCCATAAGGCACATAACCAGAATGAAAGAAGGTGTAAAAAGATGCTTCATTTTGATGGTTTGGATGCTCAAATATAGCCAAAGGCTATGCTTATATCAAAAAGGCATCAGATATTATAAAAAGAAACCCAAAGGTCTATATTTGTGAAAACTCTAAAAAAGCATGAAAAAACTGTTAATGCTACTCGCTGCTATCGGAACACTTTCTGCGCATGCCCAACAGGCAAAACTTACAGGAAAGGTTTCGGATGAGAAAGGCGAACCGCTGCTGCAGGCCAACGTGGTTATTGATGCATCTAAAGGACAAGCCACCGTTACCGACTTCGATGGAAACTACACCCTGGAACTTCCGGAAGGAAACTACCAGGTGACCTTCCGATATGTAGGCAAAGAAGAAGTTATCAAACCCGTAGTTCTTAAATTCGGTCAAACACTTTCACTCAATGTCACCCTCAAGGAAAAAGAACGTCTGATGGATGTAGTGGTGGTAACCGGGTCCAAGTATGAGAAAAAGCTTTCTGAAGAAACGGTTTCACTTGAAGTAATGAAGTCGAATGTGCTGAGCAACCAGAACATTACCGACGTACAAAACGGGGTTCAGAAGATTCCGGGAGTAACCATCGCAGATGGTCAGGCAAATATCCGCGGTGGATCCGGGTGGAGCTATGGTGCCGGCTCAAGGGTTGCGGTAATGTATGACGATATGCTGATCACCACAGCAGATGCTGATGATGCCAAGTGGAGCATGATTCCTGTTGAAAACATTGAGCAGATCGAAGTTTTGAAAGGAGCGGCATCAGCAATTTACGGCTCCTCTGCCTTGAATGGTGTAATCAATGCGCGTACTGCCACTCCGGGTGATAAGCCCTTCACCAAAGTTCAATCTTATGTTGGTTTTTATGAAGGCCCCACCAGAAGCCGTGAAATGAAATGGTGGCAGGGCAGACCCCAGTACACTGCCGGTTTAAACTTCGCCGACCGCAGGAAATTGGGACAGTGGGATCTGGTAACAGGATTTGCTTATAACAATGACCGCGGTTGGCTGGATTCTTCAGACAATCAGGATCTGAGAGTTAATGCCAAAATTCGTTACCGTTTCAAAAAGATTGAAGGACTTTCCGTGGGGATCAATGCCCTCGGATACTGGAGCTGGGGAAAAACATTCTTCCTTTGGGATTCTATTGGAAGCAAATCACTTCGGCCGCTGGCAGGTACCATCACCGAGTACGACAACAACCGCT
This sequence comes from uncultured Chitinophagaceae bacterium, assembly GCA_964620795.1. GTDB lineage: Bacteria > Bacteroidota > Bacteroidia > Chitinophagales > LD1 > CAZUHX01. The sequence continues at coordinate 5,465 of CAZUHX010000007.1, read as the reverse complement.
ATGTGATGGATCCGTTCATCACCTATATGGATAAAAACAACAACAAAATTAACCTGAAGTACCGCTGGCTTAACTCGTCTAATGTAAACAGCACCGGACAGGGATCTATTGCCAATCGTCATATTCTGGATTTCAGCTATCAAAGGCCGTTTGATATTTCTGAAAAGGTAAAGTTGAATTTCATTGCTGGAACCGGAGCTCGAATCGATAAAATTGCGCCTCCCAACAATGATTCTTCCTACCTCTATGGCAATCAGCCGCACAATGCATACAATGCATCCGTGTTTGCTCAGGTTGATGGTAAATTCTTTAACAGGTTGAATGTAACCTTGGGCGCGAGATACGAATACTATGAAGTTGATAAGCGCAATAGTTTGAAAGACCTGAAATATCCTCTGTTCCGTTTAGGCTTGAACTATCAGGCAGCAGAGGCAACCTACATCCGCGGTTCATTCGGGCAGGGTTTCCGTTTTCCCTCAGTGGCAGAGCTTTTCGTTACCACAGCCATCGGTGCCATCCAGATTTTCCCGAACGTGAATCTTAAACCGGAATTGGGATATAGCGCAGAACTGGGTATCAAGCAGGGTTTCAAATTCGGAAAGAACTCCAATGCTGTTGGTTTTGTTGATGTAGCAGGATTCTGGAACCAATACAACAACATGATGGAGTTCATGTTTGGCTCTTTCGGCGACCCGAATGTAGGAGCATTCGGTGCGGGATTCTCTTCGCAGAATATTGGAAATGCCAGGATTTTGGGTTTAGATGCCTCAGTGGGCGCTCAGGTAAACATCAAAGATGTAGAAGTGAATTTGATGGCAGGCTATACCTACATCAATACCCGCGCACTGAACTGGGATGATCCCTTGACGCTCTTCGACTACAAAGGAGATACACTCCGTCCCGGATTTCAGTCTGCTTATAAAGGATCAAATGCTCCTGCCGGTCTCGATACTACGCGTTACATCACCTATGGCATGACCTCTTCCTCAGACAAAAACATGCTGAAATATCGTCCTACGCATCAGCTCAAGCTTATTCTGAATGTGGTACACAAGCGCTTCGACTTTAACCTTGACTATCAGTTTATCGGTTATCAGCAAAATATAGATTACGCTTTCGTGAGTCAGTTCTTTGCCAGAGACATTTTATTGCTGCTTACTCAGAAGATATATTCTTTCCAGGGTTTAAAGAATTACCGCGACCGACTGGAGTCTCAGGGATATCGGGGAGACAATATCGTGAACATCGGAATCGGTTATAAACCAACCGATCATTTCAAGGCTTCGTTTATCATCAAGAACGTGGCGAACTGGGAATGGATGCCTCGTCCGGGACGTTTTGAAGCTCCGCGGAGCTATACGCTGCAACTGGCTTATCAGTTTTAAGCAAATCAAACAGTTATCCAAAGGCGGCCGAAGGCCGCCTTTTTTTATTGCAATGAAGCAAGAATCGCGCGACCGATGGAAGCGGCGGCCGAAGGCCGGTGCGGGCGGCACAACGCAATCAATGATGCAGGCTCTTCGCACAATCATGGCAGTTGTGATACCGAGGCTTCAGTCATTCCGGGCCGCCCGCACCATGCCGCGCACAGCGGGACCCCGCAGGGCTTCAGCCCGGAGGGGACGCGCCCTTGTAAAACAAAAAAGGCAGATCCGAAGACCTGCCTGATTTAGAATAATTTGTCTGTTAATATTAGGCGCCGCGCTCTTCGAGAGCCTTGACGAGTCCGGCAATCTTTTGAGAAGAAGATCCCTGAAGAGCACTGATAACATTGCGGGCAGGTGACTGCAGAAGACCCACGATATCGCCAATGAGTTCTGCCTTGCTCTTGAGGCTTGCGAGCGCTTCGAGCTGATTGTCGCCAACAAAGACATCGCTGTCTATATAGGCTGCTTTGAGAGCGGGCTTTGCAGCATCTTTACGAAACTCTTTAATCAGCTTGGCAGGAGTGGCTCCTTCCGTTGCAAACATGATACCGGTTGGACCGTGAAGCACAGGATAAAGTTCCTGGTAGCGGGAATCGCTAATGCCTTCGAGAGCCTTGCGGATCAAAGTGTTCTTAGCCACCTTGTATTCAATGCCGGAGTTAAAACAAAGCCGACGGAACTTGTTGATGGTTTCCACGGTGAGGGTGGAAGAGTCGCACAGGTAGAAATACTGGGCGTTGCTGAGTTTTTCTTTCAGGATCTGGATTTCCTGATTTTTCTGATTCTTATCCATGACTTAAGCGGAATGATAGGTGATTAAATACCGGGAACCGATTTGTAATCGACATTGATACCCGGGCTCATGGTAGAAGCCATGGAAATGCCTTTGAAATAGATGCCTTTAGATGTTGCCGGCTTGAGCTTGGAAAGGGTCTGAAGGAGTGCTACGGCATTTTCCTGCAGCTGATCGGGCGAGAAGGAAACCCTTCCGATAGAAGCATGTATAATACCGAACTTGTCTACTTTGAAGGCAATTTTACCTTTCTTGACCTCTTCAACAGCTTTGGCTACGTCTACGGTAACGGTTCCCGACTTAGGATTTGGCATCAAGTTTCTGGGACCGAGAATCTTACCGATTTTGGCGATTTTAGCCATAACGTTGGGAGTAGCAATGACGACTTCGAAGTCTAGCCAACCCTGTTCGATTTTGGTAACAAACTCTTCGAGACCAACGAAATCTGCACCTGCTTTGCGGGCTTCTTCTTCCTTATCAGGGGTTGTGAGCACCAGCACGCGCTTCGTTTTACCGGTTCCATGAGGAAGGGCAGCTGTACCGCGCACGGCTTGGTCTGCTTTTTTGGGGTCAACTCCCAATTGAACGTGGATGTCTACGGAAGCATTGAACTTGGTAGTGTTCACCTGCTTCACCAGATTAGACGCCTCACTGACGGAATACAGCTTGTCTGTATCCACCTTGCCGTTAACGGCTTTGCGTTTTTTAGTGATTTTCATTTTTATGGTTTGAGGTCAATAGCGAGATTAACTCTCCCTCTTTCCCGGGATTACTCCCAGGGGGCTTTCCCTTCCAGGGTAAAGCCTGCGCTCTTGGCAGAGCCTGCCACCATACTCATGGCAGATTCTACAGTAAAGCAATTGAGGTCGGGCATTTTTTCTTCGGCAATTTTGCGGATAATGTCCCAGGAAACCCCGCCGATTTTTTTGCGGTTGGGTTCTGCTGAGCCTTTCTGCTTCTTGGTGTATTCCATCAAGAGGGCATTTACCGGAGGAGTTTTGATGATGAATTCAAAACTCTTGTCTTTGTAAACGGTGATGACCACCGGCAGGATTTTGCCCATTTTGTCTTGGGTACGGGCATTAAACTGCTTGCAGAATTCCATGATGTTTACACCTTTGGAACCGAGAGCGGGTCCAATGGGAGGGGCGGGATTTGCCTGACCGCCTTTCACCTGGAGCTTGATAAAGGTTTGGATCTCTTTTGCCATGGTTTATGAGATTTTTTCCACCTGCATGAAATTGACTTCAACAGGTGTTCTTCTTCCGAAAATTTTAACGATTACTTTAAGTTTCTTTTTGTCTGCGAAAACTTCTTCGATGGTTCCCATGAATTCATTAAACGGACCGTCGATGATTTTGACCTCTTCATTCACGATAAACGGTTCGGCCATGGTTTCACCAGCATCGCGGAGCTCATCGGCTTTGCCGAGAAGCTTCATCTGCTCTGCATGATTGAGCGTTCCGAGGAAACCAAGAACTCCCTGCACCTGCCGGATTTGCTGCTTCACTTCCTGTGTAAAGTGTTTATCGAGCACTTCCATATAGATGTAACCCGGATAGAGGGTTTTATCCTTAATGGTTTTCTTACCATTTTTAATGGTGTAGATCTTTTCAGTAGGAACTAAGATATTATGAACCACATCCTTGAAGGAGCTTCTTTCTACCTCCAGTTTGATGTGATCACTGATCTTGCGTTCCTGACCGCTGATCACCCTCAGCACATGCCATTTCAATTCTCCTGCCATGGCTTAGTTGGGGATAATCATTTTATAAAGACCTTCCTGGATCCCATATTTGGAAGCCAGATCCATCGCCACCACGACCAATGCCATGATCAGGGCAGCAACAAGCACTACAAGAGCACTTTGCTGTAGTTCAGCCCAAGAGGGCCAGGTAACCTTGTGCATGAGTTCGTCGTAGGCCTCCCTCATGTAAATCCTGATCTTTTCCATACTCATTCTATTCAGCAGGGGCAGCCAGATTCGAACTGACATCAACGGTTTTGGAGACCGCTATTCTACCCTTGAACTATGCCCCTTTGACCTGCTAATGCTTATTTTTTTTGGTTAAGACAAAATAAAAGCAGCCCAAAAATGGGTTGCAAATTTACCTAACTTATTGACAAATCAAAAACTAATTGTCTAAAATCCTGATTATTTACAGATAAAAAAAAGAAAAGGGCCGCCGGAGCGGCCCTTTCGGTTATTGGTTGGTGTGAAATTATTTGATGATTTCAGTAACCTGCCCGGCACCTACAGTACGGCCACCTTCACGAATCGCGAAACGAAGACCTTTTTCCATAGCGATTGGGTAGATCAGCTTTACACTCAAAGTAACGTTATCACCGGGCATGATCATTTCTACTCCTTCAGGAAGAGTGATCTCTCCGGTTACGTCTGTAGTACGGAAATAGAACTGAGGACGATACTTGTTGAAGAATGGAGTGTGACGACCACCTTCTTCTTTGCTCAGTACGTATACTTCACACTTGAATTCTGTGTGTGGAGTGATAGACTTAGGAGCACAGATAACCATACCACGACGGATATCTTTCTTTTCAATACCGCGGAGCAGCAAACCAGCGTTATCACCAGCTTCACCACGATCCAACAGTTTCTTGAACATTTCAACACCTGTTACAGTAGAGTTCAATGGAGATTCCATCAGACCTACGATTTCAACAGGATCACCAACTTTGATGATACCGCGCTCGATACGACCTGTAGCAACTGTACCACGACCAGTGATAGAGAATACGTCTTCTACAGACATCAAGAAAGCTTGATCGATAGGACGTGGAGGCAGAGGGATGTAGCTATCAACAGCATCCATCAGTTCAGTGATGCAAGGAACCCACTTTTCGTCACCAGCCAAAGCGCCAGTAGCAGAACCCTTGATAATTGGTGTATTGTCACCGTCGAAGCCATAAGAGCTCAACAGTTCACGGATTTCCATTTCAACCAGGTCAAGCAATTCAGGATCGTCAACCAAGTCAACTTTGTTCATGAATACTACGATACGAGGTACACCTACCTGACGAGCAAGCAGGATGTGCTCTTTTGTTTGGGGCATAGGACCATCGGTAGCAGCCACTACCAGAATAGCACCATCCATCTGAGCAGCACCAGTAATCATGTTCTTCACATAGTCAGCGTGACCAGGACAGTCAACGTGCGCATAGTGGCGGTTGTCTGTCTGATACTCAACGTGTGCAGTGTTGATAGTGATACCACGCTCTTTTTC
>CAZUHX010000006.1:32382-37393 GCA_964620795.1 uncultured Chitinophagaceae bacterium | reverse complement strand
CCGGTGTAATTTCTATTACTACCAAGGGACCACAAAACAAGTATTCCATTTCAGGTGAAGTTCAGACCTCTCAGTTTTTAGATGGATATGGATACAATCTGGCCAACTTTCTGGCTTCGGGTCCTATCATCAAGAGTAAAAAAAGCGGTAAGCCGATCTTAGGGTTCTTCCTTTCTTTTGAATATTTGAGACAGCAGGATCCATCCCCATCAGCAGTTGGTGCCTGGCAAGTCCGCCAGTCATTGCTTGATTCACTCCAGCAGTTTCCACTCCGCAGAAAGCTCACCGACAGAGGGTTTGCTTTGAATTCAGAGTATGTGACTTTCAAAGACATGGTTAAGGTGAAAGCCCGTCCCAATGTGGCTGAAAATAACTTCAGAGGAACAGCTAAACTGGATCTTCGTCTTACTGACAATATGTTTCTTACTGTAGGTGGAACTGCCGAGTTCAGACGTTATCGTGACTGGGTGGAAGAATATACGCTGTTCAATTCTGAAAACAATCCACTATACGACAATCTGGTTTACCGGGTGTTTGGCCGCTTTACACATAATATTCAGGGCAAGCAGAATGCCGGTGAGGAAGGAGAAAAGAAGAAGTCATCCGTTATTCAAAATGCTTTTTATACCCTTCAGGTCGATTATGAGAAAAACATGACCAAGTTTCGTGATGACACGCATGGTTTCAATGCTTTTAACTACGGTTACATAGGAAAATTTGAAAGCCGTAAAGCAGAGGTTTATCAGAAGGATACTTTTACCGCCGCCAACGGCCAGCAGTTCTTTGGGTATAAGTTTATTGACAACGTTGATACATCCGTCATATTTACACCAAGTGACATCAACAAATATGGATCAAACTATACCGAGCAGTATTATCAGCTGCTTGGTGCAAATCGCAATGCCAGTGGCGGATATGAGGTTTTTGGAGACCTGCGTGCCGGTTTTACCGAGAACATTGATCAGATTCAACAAAATTTTGCGCTCATCAATGGACAGCGCTCAACCCTGGTTAACAATATTTGGTTCAACACGGGCAGACAGTTTAATGGTTTCGGATATCAGCAGGAGGACGGAGCTGGTGGTGATAATGAGCAATACCGCGCCAGACTTGAAGGCTCCTTTGACATTTTGAAGCCGGGAGCAAGTTCAAGAAACAAACATTCTATCACCATCGGCTTTGAGTTTGAACAGCGTGTGAGCCGCAGGTACTCTGTTAACCCGCTTAACCTGTGGTCTTTGGCCAGACAGCTGACCAACAGGCATTTGGCAGCTTTGGATCGTTCTAATCCCATCCTCAGAATCGGTGGACAGGAATACAGTGTGGACGATCCCAATCGTCCGGAGTTTTATGAGAATGACACGATTTATTTTAACAGGGTTTATAATGCGGAAGGTCAATCTTATTTCGACAAGCAGCTGCGCAGAAAGCTTGGATTGCGTGAAGACGGCTCAGATCTAATCGACCTTTTCGCGATCTCGCCCGACCAGCTTTCTCTGAATATGTTTTCAGCAGATGAATTGTTGAATGATGGAGCTTCGCTGGTAACCTATTATGGCTTTGATCCATATGGAAACAGATACAGCAAGCAACCTTCTTTCAATGATTTCTTTACCAAGAGGAATGCAGACGGTGAATTTGAAAGAGCAATAGGTGCGTTCCGTCCTATTTATGCTGCCGGTTATATTCAGGATCGTTTCTTCCTGAAAGACATCGTTTTTGATATCGGTTTGCGCGTTGATCGTTATGATGCCAATCAAAAGGTGCTTAAAGATCCTTACTCACTTTATGATACTTACACCGCAGGAGAGGTTGCTGCAATCAACGGCCGCGAAGTTATTCACCCCGACGGAATCGGTTCTGACTACAAGGTTTATGTGAATAGCCTCACTTCAGATAATCCCACTATTGTTGGATACCGTGATGGCGATCAGTGGTTTGATCAGTTTGGCAACAAACTGGCTACCGGCGCAAGTCTTGCGCGAGGAGGTGTTATTTCGCCCTACCTAAAGAACCCCAACGACAACATCAAGTCAGAAGATTTTGATCCCAACTCGAGCTTTACCGACTACAAGCCTCAGATTGTAGTGATGCCTCGTCTGCAGTTCCAGTTTGACATTACCGACAAGGCTCAGTTTTTTGCACACTATGACGTACTAGCTCAGAGGCCACCTCTCAGGGGAATTATGGATCCCACAGAGTACTTTTTCTTCCAGGATAATATTGGTGGAATCATCAATAATCCCAATCTAAAGCCACAGCGCACCATCGACTTTCAGCTAGGTTTCAAACAGCGTGTGAGTAACACTTCTGCACTTACTATTTCTGCGTTCTATCGAGAGTTCAGAAATATGGTTCAGTTGAGAAAGATATTCTTTGCATTCCCTAAAGATTATATCACTTACGACAACATTGACTTCGGTACCACAAAAGGTATTTCACTGGACTTTGATTTACGCAGAACAGGAAATATCAGCATGTCTGCCAACTATACACTGCAGTTTGCCGATGGAACCGGTTCGAGCGACCGATCTCAGTTGAATCTGGTAACGAATGCAGGTAATGCCGGAATTACCAACCTTCGTGCGATTAACCCATTGAATTTCGATGCCAGACATCAGTTTAATGTGCGTTTCAATTACAGTTACGGAAGCGGCGAAGATTACAAAGGTCCGGTGGTTGGAAATAAGCAGATTTTAGCCAATACCGGTTTGGATGTGATTTTCCGCGCTCGCTCAGGCACGCCTTACACGCAGCAGGAGTTTGCTACACCTGAGGGCCTTAATGGAAACCCTGGTCGTCCGGTTACCAAAGGAACCATCAACGGTGCCCGTCTTCCCTGGAATTTCAGGCTTGATCTGAGGATATACCGCGATTTTGATTTCAAAGTTGGAAAAGCGGAGAAAGAAGATGATCGCAGAACTTTTTCTCTTCAGGTTTATTTGATGCTTCAGAATTTGCTGAATACTCAGAACCCCATCAGTGTCTATCGTTTTACCGGCAATCCTAATGATGACGGTTACATTTTTGATCCTTCTGCAGCATCCGCTATTCAGAACTCGGTTTCTCCGCAGGCGTTCAGAGATCAGTACATGGCGCGAGTCAATAGCCCTAACAATTACAGCCAGCCTCGAACGATTCGCCTGGGTGTGCTGTTCAACTTCTATTAATGTGTTCATAAAATCGCAAGGATTATGAAGAAGATAATTTCATCAGGAATCATGTCGGTGGCGGCATTAGGTATGCTGCTAGGAACCATCGACCTGCAGGCCAGAGAAGACCAAAGACTCTCCGGCCGTAAAATCAGTTCTCCCAGCAGACAGTACAAGGCGGATGCTGCAGATTGTATTTCGCCTTCTGCTCAGTTTGATCTGGATATCAATAATGTAAGAGCTCGTCTCCTCACAGGCGGTGATCTTTGGTGGGATTTTGCCAATGCACGTTATGAGGTTCCGAAGGCCAATCCTCCGGGATCGGCTCCCCCGCTCAATGCGCTTTATGCGGGCGCAATTTGGATTTCAGGCTTTGACGATGGTGGGAACCTTAAGGTTGCTGCACAACGTTACCGTGGAAATGGTGATGATTTTTGGCCCGGCCCTGTGGATGCAAACGGCAATGTGTCTAAAGCAGTCTGTGATCGTTTTGATCGCCATTTCAATGTGTTTGGTTCCGAAATTCAGGCAGCTCAGGCAGCGTTTTTGGCTTCAGGCCAGGTTGGAGTGGACGCCTCTCTTTTGTCAGAGAACCTGCTTAAATGGCCGGCAAGAGGCAATAGTGTGCTTGAAAGAGAAGGCATAGTGATCAGAGAGAATCTGGCGCCGTTTTTCGATTTTGATGGCAATGGCCTGTATGATCCAACCAAAGGAGATTATCCAACCATTTATGGCTCATCTGCCCGTTGCGGCGAATCTAATGCTTATGCCGATCAAATGGTATTTTGGGTATTTAATGATGTGGGTAACACTCACTCCGAGACCAATGGACTTGCACTCGGTGTTCAGGTGAATACACTCGCATTTGCCTTCCAGACGACCGACGAGATCAATAACATGACTTTTTACAAGTACAGTATCATTAACAAATCGCCTACGCCTATCAGTGAGACATATGTTAGTCAATGGGCAGATCCTGATCTCGGAAACTTTCAGAATGATCGGGTGGGATGTGATACGGCTAGGTCACTTGGTATCATTTATAATGGTACTCTTGTTGATGCTGACGCCAATGGTGTATCAGGCTACGGAAGTCAATTGCCAATTCTGGGTATAGATTTTTTTGAAGGGCCTATTGATACCTCGGGAATACAATTGGGGCTTTCTTCTTTTGTTTATTTTACCAATGGAGCCACAGTTTCTCAATCTGATCCCAACTCCGCGGTTCAGTACAGGAATTATCAAACGGGCTTTTGGGCAGATGCTACTCCTTTTACTCAAGGTGGAACAGGTTATGGTGGAACCATTCCAACCAAATATATCTTCCCGGGAAATCCAAGTGATCTCACTCAATGGTCCGAATGTCAGGTGGCCAGCACGCTTCCTGCCGCTGACCGCCGTTTTGTGCAGACATCAGGTCCTTTTACTATGCTTCCCGGTGAAGCCAATGCTCAGGATGTTACGCTTGGTGTTGTGTTTGTGAGGCCTCCGGGTTGCGGCGTGTGCTCTGCATGTCCCAATTTCGAGAATTTTATCGGTATAGCCGATGACAAAGCCCAGGCGCTTTTCGATCAGTGCTTCAAACTCCTTGACGGACCAGATGCACCTACGCTCGTAATTCGTGAGTTGGAGAATGAAATCATCATTAATCTTGTTAATCTGCCGGGTTCTAACAATCAAAACGAAGGTTATAATCAGGTTTCAGCAGAAATCTCCGCCTTGTTTCCGGGAGGGGGAGTAGACACAACCTACACCTTCGAAGGTTATAAAATTTATCAGGTAGCCAATTCATCTGTGGCAGCCACTGATCTGAATGACAATGACAAGGCCCGGCTGATTGCTCAGGTTGATGTGAAAAA
>CAZUHX010000006.1:0-32282 GCA_964620795.1 uncultured Chitinophagaceae bacterium | reverse complement strand
GGAACAGTTCTTAGATCTCAATGGGGAGATGGTGTAGAAGTGAAGCGAATTGAGGGCAAAGGCAATGGAGGAAACGTTTTGTTCCTTACTCCTTCATCTGTACAGGCCATTCTGGATCGTACCTTCTCTGATACCATAACCTATGAAAAAGGGGCAGATCCTATTGGATTCAAGGTGGTTGATCCATTGAATATCGTTGAGGCCGATTTTGAAGTGGTCATGGTAGATACTTCCTCCATGGGAATGGATGTTGGTACAGGAACTACATGGGTTCTTAAAGACCTTACAAACAACAGAACTATAGCTTCCCACAGGGATCTTTCGCGTCCATACGAGCAGATTGTTCAGTATAATGATACCGCTGTGTCGCCTCCCAAGTTGATCAATTACGGATTTTCACTCAAGTTGGGCAATCCGGATCATATCTACAGGAATGTTTCGAATAACAGAGCCAAGATTTACGGAACACTTACTGATTCTTTATTCTTTGAAAATTCGGTTGATCGCTGGCTGTCATTTGTTCAGGATCAGGGAACAAACAGCGTACTGAACTGGGTGCGTTCAGGCACTTCAAAGGTGGCATCTGATAATGAGCAGTATCGTGTATTCGATGATAATTGGTACCAGCAGGTTGCTGGTTCCGGTTCAGAATTGTTTACTGATACCAACGAGGTTTTTGAAAATATGCTCAACGGTCGCTGGGCGCCGTATTGCCTTACGCCTAATTTTGCCAATAAAGCACCCACCAATCCGGCAACTCCGCCATATGTATATGGTCCGGGTTTCGTTTGGCGTCGCTACGGTCAGCAGTTTCCTCCTGAAAACAATCTGGAAAATCTAGCCAGTGTAGACATTGTTATAACTCCGGATAAGAGCAAGTGGTCACGCTGTGTGGTTTTTGAAACCGGTGAAGATGAAGGTGTGAATAAGGGCAGCGAATTGGCTCCTAACCGGCAAAATGCCAGGAAAGGACAGATCAGAATGGCCTACAGCTGGGACAAGGACAACAGATATCATGACGGCACCAACTCGCTGCCTGCCGATACCGGTCGTTCGTGGTTCCCCGGATATGCCATTAATGTAGAAACCGGTGAAAGGCTCAATATCTGTTTCGGTGAGAACAGTGAACAGGGAGATCAAAACGGTAGGGACATGATCTGGAACCCTACAGGAACTTTGTTCGGTCCCTTAACTTTCCCCGGACAGACCATAGACAGAATACCTGTATTGGGCGGCAAGCATTTTATTTATGTGATGCAGAGCCGGTACGATGAAGGAGCTTCTATGCAGCGAACTCTTATTGACAATTACAATATTGGCAGCAGCAATCTGGTGCCGGCTCCGGTAAGAGATTTATACAGAACAATTCTGTATGCATCCATGCCCTATCTTTCTACAGGCTATAAGCTCAAGACGCCAGAACAAGGCCTGGTTCCCGGCGAGGTAAAGGTGCATCTGCGCGTTCAGAGACCTTTCGACCGGATGTTTACCAATGCTACTTTTATTGATTCACTTCCCCGATACCAGTTTTCTACCAAGGGCCTCGGAGCTCTTGTGAATCAGGGAGATGTTGTGAAGAGCGCCTGTGATAAAATCCGCGTCGTTCCCAATCCTTATTATTCCTATTCTGAATATGAGGTCTCTCAGCTCGACAACCGAATTAAGGTAACCAATCTTCCCAACAAGTGCACCGTTACCATTTATGCTTTGGATGGAACGATCATCAGGGTGCTGAGGAGAAGCATAGGCGTTGATCCTTCTACACTTAATAAAATTGACGTGAACGAAGGCAGCACATCAGACAGGAGCAATTTGGAAAATGCGCTCGAGTGGGATCTCAAAAATGAAAAGGGAGTACCCGTTTCAAGCGGCGTGTATCTTTTCTATGTTGATGCTCCGGGAGTTTGCCAGAAGACAGTGAAATGGTTTGGCATTATGCGTCCAACAGATGTTTCAAACTTTTAATCAGAAAAGGGTTAGCAACACATGAAGAAACTTTTAATATTAATGGTGCTTGGCGGGCTGGTAGGACCTCGCTTGTTTGCTGGGAATCCGGATCGACGCGGTGAGGCAGGCGCGTATGAACTTCTGATGAACGGCTGGGGCCGGTCCACCGGACAGTGGGGTATGAATTCTGCTTCCGTAACAGGTCTTGAATCGGAAAGAATTAATGTGGCCGGTCTTTCTTTTACTCAGTCTATGGAAGTCTCAGCAGCGTATTCGCTTTGGATGCAGGGTTCCGGAATCGGTGTAGCACATGCCGGTATCGCTCAGCGAATCCGTGGCGAAAATGTGATTGGATTGAGCATACAGAGTCTACAGCTAGGAGAGTTTATACGCACTACTGTAAATGATCCGGAAGGAAACCAGGGCTCTTTCTCACCTTCATTTTTGAATATCGGTATTTCTTATGCCAGGGCTTTCACCAATGCGATTCGGGGTGGGGTTACTTTTCGTCTGGTTAATGAAGGACTGCCCAATGCCAACGCCACAGGTTTTGTGATTGATGCCGGCCTTCAGTATGTAACCGGGAAGAAGGAAAACATTCACTTTGGGATTGCCCTCAGAAATGTAGGAGCTCCTCTGCGTTTTCGCGGAGATGGTCTTCAGTTTACCGGTCTGGCACCAAGCGGGCAGTATAACCTGGCCGTTTCTCAGAACTCCAACAAGTTTGAAATGCCTACACAGCTGAACATCGGAGCCTCCTATGATTTTCTCTTTGGTCAGCGCCTGGAATTCAAACCCGGTTCTTTCCGCAATGATTACCGTATTACACTATCTGCAAATTTCACCTCCAATGCTTTTGGAAACGACAATTACGGTGTGGGTCTGGAATTCTCATACAAAGACATCGTGATGCTGCGCTCGGGATATCGCTTTGAAGAGAAGATATTTAATCCGGCTGAAAGAACCACCGTTTACACCGGACTTGCAGCAGGAGCTACCTTCAATGCTCCTTTCAAGAAAGATGGAACGGGACCTAACCTTGCCATAGATTATTCTTTCAGAGCAACCAATCCTTTCCAGGGCACTCACTCCATAGGAATTCTCTTTGGGCTAGGTGAGACTAAAAAAGGAATAGATAAGCCCAAGCAGAAATCCTCAGATAAACCTGCAAAGGAGAAGAGATCTAAGCGGAAAAAGGGAGCAGAGTAGTTTTATAGCACACAAATCATTTTATATGCAACGCCTCTTTATCAGAGGCGTTGCCTTTAGTGCAAACCGATAAAATCAATTTTATGAGTATCTTTTATATGTCTGCAGAAGGCCTTGAGGCACTGCAAAATGAAATCAAATTTTTGAAAACCGTGAGGCGAGCGGAAGTGGCTAAAGCCATAGCTGAAGCAAGAGAAAAGGGAGATCTTTCCGAAAATGCCGAATACCACGCAGCTAAAGAAGAGCAAGGTCATCTTGAAGCCAAAATCGTTGAACTCGAAAGTAAACTCGCAGTTGCAAGAGTGATGGACGAAAGCAAACAGGATACATCTAAAGTTGGAATTCTGTCTAAAGTAGAAGTATTGAACAAGAAGGTGAACCGTAAAATGGAGCTAACCATCGTTTCTGAAGCCGAAGCCAATCTGAAGGAAAATAAAATTTCAAGCACTTCACCCATCGGCAGAGCGCTGCTCGGTAAAAAAGTGGGAGATCTCGCAAAAGCAGATACTCCCGGTGGAATCATAGAGTTTGAAATACTTCAGATACGCTACTGATGGCAAGTGTATTTAGCCGAATTATTCAGGGAGAAATCCCTTCCTTCAAGGTCGCGGAAGATGAATCATATTACGCATTTCTAGATATCAATCCCGTGGCCTGGGGACATACTTTAGTGGTTCCTAAAACGGAGGTAGATTACATCTTTGATTTACCTGCAGAACAATTGTCCGGACTCATGCTTTTTGCTCAGAAAGTGGCCCGGGCCATCGAAAAAGAAGTTCCCTGTCTGCGCATCGGAATCAGTGTGATAGGACTTGAGGTGCCGCATGCCCATGTGCATCTCATACCCCTGAATTCAATGGCTGATATGGATTTTCTGAAACCCAAACAGCCCCGCGACTCAGCTGAAATGAAAATGCTGGCCGATAAGATTTTGCAGAGATATCAGCAATTGTCTAATATTAATTAGGCATTATACGTATCTGATTTCAGTCGGCTATTCCGTCGCGCTTTTTCATTTTCTTTTTATTCACCAAGCCCTCCTGTAAAGCGAAAAGCCGCGCCAGGGGGTGAAGGGGCCGGCGCAGCCGGGTGGCGGCACGCCACGGAACCCCCGCAACACCCGGCCCCGACGACGGAGGGGAGGCGCCCAAATAGTCTAAAGTCAAAAGCTGTATAAAGTTTAAAACGAATAATTTATAATTCCTATTTTTTCACTTTATAACTTTCCACTTTCTTTCTAAAACGCCTGAAGTTCTACCAGATGCTTGTAAAGTCCGTTTCGCGCCAGCAATCCAATGTGATTGCCTTTTTCAGCAATCTTTCCGTCTTGCAAAACCACGATTTCGTCGGCAAACTGAATCGTGGACAAGCGATGCGCAATCACAATGGTGGTGCGCCCTTTCATGAGCTTGTGCAAAGCATCCTGCACCAGCTTTTCAGAATTGGAGTCGAGAGAAGAGGTAGCCTCATCTAAAATCAAGATGGGCGGATTTTTAAGAATGGCACGGGCAATGGTGAGCCTTTGACGTTCCCCGCCACTCAGCTTACTGCCCCGGTCGCCTACAGCAGTCTCGTATCCCTGAGGCATCCTGCATATAAAATCATGTGCATTTGCAATGCGTGCAGCTTCTTCCACTTCCTGCATGCTCACGCCCTCGATACCAAAAGCAATGTTGTTGAATACGGTGTCGTTGAACAGAATAGATTCCTGGGTTACAATACCGAACAAGCGCCTGAGATCTTTCAACGCATAATGACGAATGTCGGTTCCGTCTATCAAAATCGAGCCTTTCTCTACATCATAGAAACGGGGCAGCAGATCAACCAGCGTACTTTTCCCCGCTCCGGATTGGCCGACCAGGGCTACCATTTTCCCCTTTTCAATGGTCAGATTGATGTCTTCAAGAATGGCCTTATCGTCAATTCTGTGGTAACTGAAGTGAACTCCCTTAAACTGAATGCTGTGTTGAAATTTTTGTAATTCAACCGGCTTCTGAGGCTCTTCAATCTTATCCTCGGCATCCAGCAACTCATAAATCCGCGCAGAAGAAGCCAGCCCCTTCTGGATGTGATAAAAAGCATTGCTGAAGTTTTTGGCAGGGGGAATAACCTGCGAAAAAATCACCATAAATCCGATGAATGTTTCCGGAGAAATGGCCTGCTGACTCAACACCAGCCGCCCGCCAAACCATAATACCATGCACACCACACCAATGGCCAAAAACTCGGTAAGCGGAGAAGAAAGATCCCGCTTCGACTGCATGCGCGTGCTCACGGCATACAGATCCTGATTGGCTCTGGCAAAATACTTGAGCTTGAATCGTTCGGCATTGAATGCATGTATAATCCTTAGTCCTCCTAAGGTTTCATCCAGAATGGTCACCAGATCTCCCGAGCGCTGCTGGGCCTCTCCCGATTGCTTCTTCAAACTTTTTCCCACTTGTCCGATGATCAGGCCGGTAATCAGCAACATGGCGAAGACAAAGCCCGTGAGCTGCGGACTCATCACAATCATGGCAGTAAGAAAAGTGATGATGGTAATGGGCTCTCGGAAACTCACTTCCAGAAAACTCATGATCGAGTATTCCACCTCTTTCACATCTTCTGTCATTCGGGCAATCAGATCGCCCTTCTTTTCTTTGGTGTAATACGCCAATGGTAATTCCAGCAGTTTGGCATACATATCTGACCGCAGATCGCGCACCACTCCGTTGCGCAGCGGAGCCAGCATGTACAAGGCCAGAAAACGGAATAAATTCTTTAGAAAAAATACAGCCGCCACCATGAAACACAGATAAACCAGTGCGGTCTCTGCGCCAAAATTCCGGATGTAGTGGCTGAATCCGTAATAGAAAAAATCAATCAGCCAGGCAGGGGAAACCGAAAACACCGGGGCCTCGTAAACAGGCGGTTTTCTTCCGAAAAGCAGCTGTAAAAACGGAATGATCATCACGATGGAAACCAGAGAAAACAGCACCGTGAGCAGGTTGAAAAGCAAATTCAGCAGGGCGTATCCCGAGTACCGCCGCACATATGCCAGTATTCTTACAAAGTCGTTCATACTTTCCTGATCCGTAAAGAAACGCAAAGGAAACGGATTTCATGCCCTCCCCGAAGCGAAGGCCTTATATTTGCAGCGTGGACAGCAGAAGACAACAAAAAATAGCCTCCCTCATTCAGGAGTCGTTTACCGGTATTATGAGCCGTGAAGGCCTGGGCGTTCAAGCCGGTGCCATGCTTACGCTCACCGGCGTCAAGGTTACGCCCGACCTCTCTGTGGCCAGGTTTTATTTCAGCATCTTCAACAGTCCCGACAAAGAAGCCACACTCCGGCAGATCAGCGAGCGAAAGTCTGAATGGCGAAGGAAACTCGGTGATGAACTGCGCTTTCATCTGCGCAAGATTCCGGAACTTGAATTCTACTCCGACGAAACCCTTGAACAGGCTTCCCGGATCGAAGAAATCTTCAGAGAAATCAATAAACCCAAAGATTGAACCCGCGTTCGTCTCTGCTCTGGCGCATTGCCTGGCGTTACCTGAGGGCAAAGAATTCAACCAACGCCATCAATATCATTTCCTGGATCTCATCCGCAGGAATGGCCATCGGCGCCTTTGCGCTCATTGTGGTTTTGTCGGTATTCAATGGCTTCGAAAGCCTGGTGAGTTCGCTTTATCACTCCTTTTATCCCGATCTGATTATTCGTCCAACAGAGGGCAAGTTTTTTGATCCCGCTGCAGCAAAGCTCATCGACCTGAATCGGGATCCCGATATACTGGCCTGGAGTCGTTGTCTGGAAGAGAATGCCTATCTGCAGTATGAAGGAAAAGATTTTATTGCCACGGTCAAAGGCGTTGACACGGCCTATTCTCGGGTAACCTCACTCGAGCGGTTTATAGTAGCGGGAAGCTGGGATCCCACGGCCACAGAGCCGCCCATGGCATTGCTGGGGGGCAACATTCTGCTGGCATTGGGGATCAATCCGGAACGCAATCTGTATCCCATTACCGTAACCGCAGCCCGCAAGAATGCCCGCGCAGCTTTAAGTCCGCAAGATGCTTTCAGCCGCCGCGAATGGTATCCCTCCGGAGCCTTTGCCGTGCAGCAGGAATTCGACACCAAATACATTATGGCACCGCTGCCGGCCGTGCAGGACCTGCTCGCCGAAGACGGACTCTCCTCTCTTGAAATCCGGCTGCGCGAAGGAGCTGATCCCGAGCTGGTGCGCGAGAGACTCAGGAAGTCATTTGGAAGCGGATTTTCCATCCTCACCCGCTTCGAACAAAACGAAGTACTCTTTCGCGTTATGCGTCTTGAGCGCTGGGCGGTCGTGGCCATTCTTTCCTTCACCCTGCTCATCATATCCTTCAACATCATGGGTTCGCTCAGCATGCTGGTCATAGACAAGAAAAAAGACATATCCATTCTCAAAGCCATGGGAGCAGACCCGCCCATGATCAGGCGACTGTATCTCCTCAGCGGAGCATTTCTGGGACTATCCGGATCCTTGATCGGACTTCTTTCCGGGCTGTTGCTCTGTGTTTTGCAGATGAAATTCGGATTCATTCGCTTGGCGGGTGCGGGCAATTCATTTGTGATAGATGCCTATCCGGTGGTACTTCGTTTTTCAGACTTTTTGCTCACCATGGCCATTGTGAGCGGCATCAGCATACTGGCCTCCTGGCTGCCGGCTGCGAGGGCATCGCGTTCGGCCATGGAATTCAGATAAGGAAATTATTTATATATGGGGCGACGCCCTGCGGGCCCGGGCCATACGCTGCAAGTCCTCGCTTCGCTATGCTCCGCTCCGGGCTTTCCGCTGCTGTCCCTGTCGCGGCTTGCGCACGAAGCGGGCAGACTGCTGCCGAGTTACGGGAAGCTGTTCACTTTAAGACAACGCCTGTTCTGCCGGCGCGGAGCTTAGTTTCATATCGTTATGGAGAAGTGACGAGTTGGTATTTTGAAAGTTGAAAGTTGAAAGTTGAAAGTGAGATCTATTGCTGCCGCGGAGTTACTTCCGTGCCCAATTGCACTTTGAGAATAGATATAAGTGTTGACCCATTTGTGATTCTGTTTTAGAATTTGTTTCTCGGCCTTCACTTCGGCAAAAGTCATAAGCATAAACTTCCTTTTGTTGGTTAATTTTACTCTGTTGATCCAATTTAGAGATCCATACAGATTTCCATCTTCTATGTTGAGTTCATCCGATTTACTTACTTTTGAAAGCAAATGATTAACCAACAATCTATACTGAAATATTTAACCGAAAACAAAACAATTTTTCGCAATCAATTTCATGTCGTTAGGATTGGTCTTTTTGGCTCATTTGCCCGTAATGAACAGAATTCGAACAGCGATATTGATATTCTTATTGAACTGGAGAACAATATTCCCAATGTTTATGACTTGAAGTGGGATTTACGGGAGTTATTAAAAAAGCAATTTCAGCGCGAGGTGGATATCTGCAACCTGAAGCATGTCAAGCCATACGCGAAAGAGTACGTTCTCAAGGATGTCATTTATGCCTGACAGTCATCAACTTGCATTAATGGCCATGCTGGAGGCTATTGAAAAAATTGAAAGATTCAGTTCTGATCTTTCGTCCTGGCAAGATCTGAAAGATGATGAAGAATCCTTTGATGCTTGTTAATGAATTTTTTAGTTATCGGCGAGTCTGTTTTGAGGTTAGAAATTTATTTCATGGAAGCTCATCCCGAAGTTGAATGGCATAAAATTCGGGGATTTAGAAATCTTATTGCTCACGATTATTTCGGAATAGATGCAGAAGAATTTTGGGATATCATTCAAAACAAGATTCCTGAGTTGAAACGATTTATTTTAAACTGTAATAGTTAAGATTTTCCTTCCGCCCTTCTTGGTGTTATCATCAACAAGCTTTTGATCCTTTACCAGCGCGGAACTTAGTTCCATATCGTGGTGGGAAAGTTGAAAGTTTGAAAGTTGAAAGTGAGATCTATTGCTGCCGCGGATTTACTTGCGCTCTTGGTGTTATCAGCAACAAGCTTTTGATCTCAGAGCCATCAGGACTTTGAAAGTCAGCGGGATCTGCGGGAGAAATCAAGGCCACATCTGAACCACAAAGCCCGCAAAATCAACCACAAAGGGCACAAAGATTTTACACAAAGGGCACAAAGAACTTCTGCTGAATTCACGCTTTGTTCAAATAGTTAAAATGTATATATCTACCTCCATTTCTTTGTGTTCTTTCCGCCCTTGTTGGTGTTATCACCAACAAGCTTTTGATCCTTTACCAGCGCGGAACTTAGTTCCATATCGTGGTGGGGAAGTTGAAAGTTGAAAGTTGAAAGTGAGATTGTTAAGCCGTTCTAAGTGGAAGGAATTTAGGTTTATAAAATATCTGACATTGGGAGTAGGAGTCAAATTGCAGTTGTTTCATAAGAGTAGCTTGGTCATGTATCGTATCATTTACAGACGGTCATTCATGGATGAGTTCCAGCTATCAGCAGAAGGCCGCGCCAACGGCTGTAAGGGTGCCGCAGGCAGCTGGGCGGCAGAGCTGAGATTATAACGGGACTTAAAGCCGGATGTGCCGCCCTGCCGGAGCGAAGCGCAGCCCTGCAAGACGTGGCCCCGACACAGGAGGGGAGGCGCCCTTATCCTTCCCTTAATCTAAATATTGCTATTCTTTTAAATTGTATTTATTCAAATATAATTGATACAATTCTGTCTGTTTGTTGTTTAAGTCAATTTCTCTTCCGCCGATGAATGCGTGTTTAACTTTACTGGATCTCATGTCTAGCAAATCGCCACTGCTCACTACTATACTGGCTTCTTTTCCGGCTTCAAGACTTCCAAGCATTTTATCCAGGCCCAGGATTCTTGCCGGAGCAAGTGTTACAAGCCCCAGCGCTTCTTCGGCATTCAAGCCGTAGCCCGCACAGCTGCCTGCATAAAAGGGCAGATTGCGCACCTGCCAGAATTCTCCGGGGCAGCCAAGAGCAACTTCTACGCCTGCTTTTTTTAGTATAGCCGCCGTGCGGTAGGGCTGCTCAACGCTCTCATCTTCGGAAGCAGGCAAAGAGTGTACCCGTTGCAGAACAACCGCTATTTTCTTTGAAGCGAGTATGTCTGCAATCTGCCACGAATCTCTTGCACCGCAGATCACCGGCTTTAAGCCAAATCTTTCTGCCAGAGCGATGGCCTGCAGAATGGATTCTGCCTCATCGGCATAAATGTAAAATCGGCTTTGAGAATTCCACAATCCGCGCATAGCATCAAGCCGTGCGTTGAATACATTGTGTTCAAACATATATGATTTGGCATCATTAAACAGCGATTCGATTTCGCGTACCTGTTGCTCATAGTCTTTATTGGCTTCATAGCCGCCGGGCTCTGCCCACCAGCCGCGGTATCGGAAACGCTCGGGCCAGTAGAGAAAGAGTCCTTCTCCTTCTTTTACCAAAGCATCTTCCCAGTTCCAGGCATCGAGCTGCATCACCGCACTTTGTCCGGGCATCCTGCCGCCTTCGGGTGCAATCTGCGCATACAAAACTCCGTTGCTGCGCACGGTGGGGCTTACTTTGGAATCTGTGTTGTAAGCGACCGAGGCCCGCACATTGGGATTGAGATCGCCCGTTTCTGAGGCATCGCGACTTGCCCTTACGGCTTCAATCTCGTTCAATCCCAAAGTAGTGAGCATGCCGATCAGGGCTGGGTATATGTGCATGCCTTTGGTATCAATTACCTTGCCCAGGGTCTCATCGGTTTTGAGATTGGCCGCTGCACCTACCCAGACAATTTTATTGTTTTCCATGATGAGCAAACCATCCGGAATGACTTGTCCGTTGCCGGTATGTATGCTTCCACCCTTTAAACTGATTTTACCTGCAGCCGGAGGAGCAGGGGCTGTTCGCTGTGCCTGTGAATGCAGCTGAACAATGCAACATATTATCGCTATACAAATTTTATTGTATTTCATATGAACTGATTAGTGGGCCAGCCCTCTTTCAAAAAGTGAACAATTGTACAACTGCGGATCTTTTTTCACCGGTTTCTTTACGCTTTCTCCTGCTTTTTTTTCAGCCAGCATAAGCTGAGCCAGCCGGTTCTTTTCTTCCGCAGTTTTTTCACGCATGTTCCGGTCGCGTTCAGCATCGAAATACCTAACTCCATCCACCCATGTAGCCAGTGGTCTGGAGTACACAGAGAGCGGGTGACCGCTCCAGAGCACCATGTCTGCATCTTTACCGGCTTCCAGGCTTCCTGTAAACGCATCCAGATGCAGCATTCTGGCCGGGTGAATTGTAACCATCTTCAGGGCATCTTCTTCGCTTGTTCCGCCGTATTTCACGGCCTTGGCCGCTTCCTGATTGAGTCGGCGGGCCATTTCTGCATCATCTGAATTGATGGCTGTGCAGATTCCCATTTTGTGCAGAAGAGAAGCGTTGTGCGGAATGGCATCATTTACTTCAAACTTATAGGCCCACCAGTCGGAGAAGGTAGAAGCATTTACTCCATGTGCCTTCATTTTGTCTGCTACCTTATAGCCTTCCAGAATATGCGTAAAAGTATTGACTTTGAAGCCGAATGAATCTGCCACATGCATGAGCATATTGATCTCGCTCTGCACATAGGAGTGGCAGGTAATGAAGCGTTTCTTTTTCAGGATCTCATAAAGCGCATCCAGTTCCAGATCGCGGCGGGGCATCGGACCGGGAATCGCCAGCTTTTTACCTGAAGATTTACCGACCATAAACGCATCCATTTTTTCTCCATATGTTTTTGCTTTGCTGAAAAAGTTCATATAGGTCTGTTCTACGCCCATTCTTGTTTGCGGATAACGGATGGTATAATTTTCTCCCCAATTGCTTTGTTTCACATTTTCACCCAGTGCAAATTTTATAAAGCCGTCGGCTCCTTTGATTTTGAGTTGTTCGGGAGTCATTCCCCACCTGAGTTTTACCAAAGCTGACTGTCCGCCGATGGGATTGGCCGATCCGTGCAGCAGCTGACAGGCCGTTACTCCGCCGGCAAGTTGGCGGTAAATATTGATGTCGTCGCTGCGCAGCACATCGCCGATTCTAACTTCGGCAGATGAAGATTCTGTTCCTTCGTTCACACCGCCCTGAATAGCGATATGTGAATGTTCATCAATGATTCCGGGACTGAGATGCAAATTGGTTCCATCGAGTATTTGGGTTGTTGGGGAGAGCTGCAGGTTTCTTCCCACGGCCTTAATCTTACCACCCGAAATCCACACATCGGCATTTTTCAAAATCCCTTGTGCTCCGCTGGTCCATATGGTGGCATTGCGAATCAGCAAATCTTCGGCGGCAGGCATTTTTTCGAAGCCATAGGCGTGGAAGGGGAAGCGCATTCCGGCGGGAATGGCCGGTGTTTCTTTCTTTTCCGTTTTCGTGCTGTCGGTAAAAGCCTCAGTCAGGCTGGCGCTCCAGCTGATCCAGCGGCCATTTTCATCCAGTCCTTTTCCGTTCAGGCTTTTGGATGCCGGATTTGCAAGTCCGCTGAGACGCACACGCATGCTGTCTGATTTGCCCGGAACGGAAAATACCAGACTGATTTGATCCAGCGACTGGCTGAGCATGGCGCGGCTTTCGGAAGAGTCTGAAAAAACGACTTTTGCATCAGGTTTGCGCAGGCTGCCGCTCAGCACTAGTTTGGCTTGCATGCTGCTCCAGTTCAGCACATATTTTCCTCGTATATCGCTGAGTGGTTCGGGATTGATAACATACTGACGGCCATTGATCCAGTGTTCTATGATCTGAAAATTTTCATCAGACAGTGGACCGGAAGCGATAAAAAAGTCTGCTGCCTTGCCGGTGCTCAAACTTCCGCAACGCGCATCAGCTCCAAGCAGGCGGGCGGGTGTTTCCGTCAGTGCTTTGATGGCTGCATGCTCCGGAAGGCCGCTGGCAATGGCCTTTCTGAGGTTCTTCCAGAAATCTTCGGCTTTTTCAATACCTGTTGCGCTCAAGGCAAACGACAGTCCGGCTTCATGCAGTATTCTGGGATTGAAAGGCGCCATTTCCCAGTGTTTCATATCATCCCAGTTGAGCAATTGTTGTGCTCCGGGGCTTTCTACATCAAAGGGCTGCGGAAAATTCAAAGGAATTACAAAATCGGCTCCGCTTGCTTTGATTTCAGCGAGCCGCTGGTATTCTTTACCGCTTCCGGTGATGATCAGTTTCTTATTCCATTCATCTGCGATTTTATCTGCACGCAATGCTTGTTGCCAGTCGGATCCCGCATCAAAAATCAATGGAAGAGTCAGGTTTTTGTTCCAGGCATCTAGGCTTAAATTGAATTCTGTTTGCCGCTCCTGTGCATACCAATTTGCATCCAGGGCGGTTTGTCTCAGGAGAGCGATACTGCCCATCAGAGAAGAGGGATAATCTTGGGTAGAGCTTCCTTTGGAAAAGGAAAACACTGCCGCAGCTCTGCCTGATTCAACCATCAGATTTTCGCGTTCGCTTCCGGTTTTCACCAGTGCGGCTGTTCCTCTGGCGATTCCGTCTTTGCGATGAATTAACGCAAGACCAAAGCCATTTTTGCGAAGCTCTTCTGCCTTTTTATCGTCTTTTTGAAAAACGCTCACTGCATTGAAATCTGACCGTATGGCTTCATTCGAGCCGTAAGCCCCTTTGATGCCGCTTTCCATCTGAGGGCCATCTCCGCGCGTTTTTTTGCTCGTTGCGCCGATACCATAATCGGAAAGCATTTCTATGAAAGAAGGGAAAATATATTTTCCGGAAACATCATGCAGAATAGCTTCTTTGGGGATCGAGGCGTTTTGACCCAGGAGGCTGATCTTTCCGCTTTCGATGAGCATGACCAGTGAGTCTTTCCATTGTCCTGAGGTAAATATTTTGCCTCCTTTAAATGCGTGCATCATATTTCGTTTATCATCAGGACCGTTGACCTGGAAGCTGCTTTCCTGCGCAAGGGCTTTCGATAAAACTAATAATTGAAATATGAGGGCAATTAACAATTTATTGATTTCAATCATATTTATTATTTGAGTAGGATCATAGAAGCAAAGATAGGGCTTTTGGTTTGTCTCTTTTTTCTTTGATGATTAATAATAATTTTACCTTTGAAGTTGCTATATGAAAGAAAACTATTCTTTTCAGGAAACGGGTAAAGGCCAGCCCATCCTCCTTCTTCATGGTTTTGGTGAAGACAAAAAAATCTGGTCAGATGTTTTCAAAAAGTGGGATGGCTCAGCACGGCTGATTGCCTTAGATCTTCCGGGATTCGGGGATGCTCCTGCTTTCAAAAAGATTCCCAAAATGGCAGACTATGCGGCTTTTGTAGTAGAGTTCTGCCAGCATATGAAACTGAAACAGATTGTTTTGGCAGGGCACTCTATGGGAGGCTATGTGGCTTTAGAAATTTTAAAATCCAAAGCCATGAAAGCGGCGGGTCTGGTGCTTATCAACTCCCATCCTTATGCCGATGATTTGATTCGCAAAGAGATGAGAAAAAGAGCCATACGTTTGATTGATACGGGATATACAGAGTTATATCTCCGTCAGTTATATCGCTCCGTGTTTACTGCTCAATTTGTGATTCAGGAAAAGGCCTACATCAACGATTTGATTGAACGTATCGCTGCACCGAAGCATAACGGCCTAACTCATGCGCTCAAGGCAATGGCGAGCCGGGAAGACAGTTCAGATGTGCTGAAGAAAATTAAGATCCCCTTCCTCATGCTTGGAGGAAGTCTTGACAAGCTTCTTCCTGTTGTAAAGGCTTGTGAAGTGGCATCTATGCCCGCTACTGCAAGATTGCGACTGAATGAGAATGTAGGTCATATGCTTCCGTCGGAAGCTCCTGCAATGGTTGCCAAAGAGCTATCTGCCTTTCTGTCTCTGTAGTATTGCCGAGCGTTCCCGCAACATTTCGGTTAATTTGATGTTAAAATGACGCCTTTTGCAATTCAACAGGTATTTGCAAAGTGGTTTAAGAGTTATTTTTACTGCATACGTTTAAACTGGATTCATGAGGGGGCTGATATGGATATTTCTGCTGTTGGGCAACTGTGGCTTGTTTGCATCTCATATTGTTGGCGGTGAGCTGTTTTATACTCGGCTGAGCGCCACCCAATACAGAATAAGTCTCAAATTGTTTCGCGATTGCTTTTGCGTGAATTGCGCAGGCTATGGTGATCCGGAGTATATCTCTGTTTTCGACAGCCAGGGCAACTTGCTAAATCAGATTGATATCAATTTTCCCGGTGCCCAGCAGATCAATCCGCCGATCAACAACAATTGCATGATTCAGCCTGATGTTTGTGTGGAAAGAGCCATTTACACCAAAGTGGTCAGCCTTCCGCCCCGCATCGGAGGCTATGATCTGGTGTACCAGAGATGCTGCAGGAACACCACCATTTCCAATATTCTTCTTGATGCAGGTGCAACCTACCTTGCTCATATTCCGGGCACGGAAGTAACTTCTGTAAACAGCAGTCCGTCATTCAATAACTTTCCGCCCATATATATCTGCAACAATGCTCCCTTAAGTTTTGATCATTCGGCCACTGATCCTGATGGAGATATTCTTCGCTATGAGCTTTACACGCCATTTTCAGGCGCAGATCCCAATTGCCCCGACCCTAGTCCGAATTCAGCCGGCGGCGGCTGCCCTACGGCACCTACGCCTCCTCCTTATGCGCCCATTACCTGGCTTGCACCTTTTGGATTGAATAATCAGCTCAATAATCCGCCGAGTGGTTTTACAGATTTGAAAATAGACTCTGTTAGCGGACGGCTCACGGTTACTCCAAATACATTGGGGCAATTTGTTGTAGGTGTTAAAGTAAAGGAAATCAGAAACGGAGTGGTTTTGGGAGAGACACTGCGTGATTTTCAGTTTAATGTGGCTACCTGCAATATTCCCATTGCCTCAATACCGAGTTCTAATTTTAATCCGTCGACTGGGCTGGGATTGTTTACATTGAATTGCGACAATTATTCCGTCAGTTTCAGAAACACGAGTTTCAATCCGCCGCCGCAGAGTAATCCTGTATCCTATTTCTGGGATTTCGGAGTTCCCGGAATCACCACCGATACCTCTTCAGCGGTAAACCCGACTTATGTGTTTCCGGATACCGGAACTTACCGTGTGATGCTGGTAGCTACCAAGGAAATCAACACCATCAATTG
Source organism: uncultured Chitinophagaceae bacterium (assembly GCA_964620795.1). Classification (GTDB taxonomy): domain Bacteria; phylum Bacteroidota; class Bacteroidia; order Chitinophagales; family LD1; genus CAZUHX01. The sequence goes on along the minus strand of CAZUHX010000006.1, from coordinate 15,962 downwards.
TGCCGATACAACCTTTGCAGAGGTCAAGGTTTATCCGCTGTTCCGCGCCGGAATCAGTTTGAGGGATACCTGTGTGTCCAGTAATATTTTTCTTACCGACAGCACCATTTCAAATACCGGCCTGATCAATTCCTGGAGGTGGAATTTTGGAGATGGAACGAGTTCGCAACAGCGAAATCCTTCTAAGCAATACAGCAATCCCGGAACCTACAATATTTCACTGATTACCACCAACGACAGGGGTTGCAGAGATACGGCTACAAGGCAGATCGTCATTTTCCCTAATCCGGCTCCTGCATTTACCGTCAGTTCAAACAGTTGTGTTTTTGACACCCTGAGTTTTACAAATACTACTCCGGGAAGTGTTATTTCTAATTTTTGGGATTTCGGCAACGGACAAACCTCTGTGCTCAGGAATCCACGGCAGAATTTCAATGCGGCAGGAAACTTTACCGTATCTCTTTCGGTTGTCAATGCCTCGGGCTGCAGAGGGCAAAGCTCCCGAAGCATTACTGTCAACGCTCTCCCTCTGCTTTCAATCAGTCCGGATACTACGATCTGTCCCGGAACAAGTCTTGGGCTAAGTGCAAGCGGTGGCCTTACTTATCTGTGGTCTCCCGCCTCTTTGCTGAATAACCCAGCTATACCAAATCCAACTGCTAGTCCTGTTTCGCCTGTTACTTTTTATGTGGAAGCAACAGATGTCAATGGGTGTAAAAACAAGGATAGTGTGCGTGTTTCACTTTATTCTGCAGTAATTGCCAATGCAGGCCCTGACACTTCAGTTTGTCTGAGCCCGGGAAGTTTCAGAGACAGTGTGAGACTGCAAGCCTCGGGTGGGATAAACTACAGATGGACTCCGGTGGCAGGTTTAGACAATCCGAATGTGGCTTCACCCATGTGTCGTCCGCTGCAGAATACAACCTATCTGCTCGAGGCAAGGGATGTTTCAGGATGTCTCGGATATGATTCTGTTAATGTGTATTTTCTGGATCCTGCTTTGAATCTTATTGTGTTTGATGCAGAGCCTATTTGCATCGGAGATTCAATTCAACTGCAGGTCATAGACCAGGGAGTTTCATTGTACCGCTGGAATCCGGTAACCGGCCTGAATAATCCCAATGTGTTTAGTCCGCTGTTCTATCCTTCCGACACTACTACATATGTTCTACAAGTAAGTAACTATTGCTATACGAAGTCTGACACGGTTACTGTTTTGGTTTTGCCTCTGCCGGATGTGCTTCCGTACAATCTTGATTCGATCTGTTTGGGAGATTCTCTGAGTTTGCCGGGGCAGAATGCAGTCGTGTATCGCTGGTCTCCTTTTATTAATCTCAATTCTGATACCATTGCGAGGCCTCTCAGCAATACAACTGTAAGCAGGGTTTATTCCCTTACAGGAACAGATTCGCTGGGATGCTCTTCCACCGAGCCATTTGCTTTGAGGGTCAATCTGCCGTCCTCCTTCACCGTTTCGCCTGACACCTCATTCATTTGTCGGGGGCAATCGGTTTCATTAAGGGCAAGCGGAGCAGAGTCATACCGTTGGTTTCCTCCGCTGTTTCTTTCAGATTCATTATCGGATAGTCCGCTTGCAATACCCGACTCCAGCATTAGCTGGGTAGTTGAGGCAACCAATCGTTTCGGATGTGTATCGCGAACCACATACTCTCTCTCAGTAATTCCTTATGTAGAAGCTTTGGTGAGGGAAGATTATGGTCTTTGCAGTGGATCGGAAGTGCAACTTTCTGCTGCCGGGGGGGAGTTTTTCAGGTGGAGGCCGGGAGCGTTTCTTTCTGATTCCCTGATCCGAAATCCGACAGCAAGTCCGGATAGCGATCAGATTTACACTGTTTTTGTATCCAACCAATGCTTTACTGATTCGGCAGAGGTTTTAGTCAGGGTACTTTCTCTCCCTCAGGCAGATGCCGGTTCAGACACATTGATTTTCGCACAAACGCAGGGTCTGCTTACGGCCACAACAGATGCACAAACCGGCTACTGGTTGCCTGAAAGCAGTTTGTTTGACCCGCTTAGCCGAAGTACGGTTGTTGCACCTGATAAGGATACGCGGTATTATTTTGTGGCCGTTACAGATAGTGGCTGCCGGAGCAGCGACTCTGTGCTCGTGAAGGTTGAAGTAAATGCCTTGTTGCTGATACCTACCGCTTTTAGTCCCAACAATGATGGGGTGAATGATTTATTCAGGATAGCCACTTTTTTGAATGTAAGTAAGATTAATATGTTCACTGTATTCAATCGCTGGGGTGAGCAGGTGTTCCAAACCGATCAGCCGGAAGAAGGCTGGGACGGAACTTTCAGGGGGCAGCCACAGCCTGCGGGGGTTTATGTGTGGTATATTCAGGCAACGACCCCCCGGGGGGAAGCTGTTTTTCGGAAGGGAAATATTACTTTGGTCAGGTGATAAAATGTATACCCATAGCCGTACTTCTTTTCTTTGCAGTCTGTATATCGAATTCATGCAGAACCACTGCGAAGCAAACTGTTCAGCCTCTGAGCAGTGCAGATATGATGATGTCTGAGGGCAAGCGTTTTTATGGGAGATACTGTTCTCGTTGTCATGGGATTTCCGGGGAAGGAGGCACAACCTATTCGGCACCTGCACTGAACAGATTAAACCGGCCTTCATTTGAGTTACAGACGTTGATCAGCGAAGGATACAGAACTATGCCTCCCTTCAAGGGGCTGCTTAATCCCACAGAAATTGAGGCAGTTGTGATGTATGTTCAATCACTTAAAAATCCATGATAAAGAAACATCGCTGCATCGGTCTGATGTCGGGCAGCTCTATGGACGGTGCAGATCTTTGTGTGGTTGACTTTATGAAGACTACATCCGGATGGCATTTTGACATTCTGGAAACAGCTTCCTTTGCTTACAGTGACGATTGGCGTGCCCGTTTGAAAACATCACACGAGCTTGATGCAAAGGGTTTAGTCGAGCTGGAGGTAAAGCTTGCAGATTTCTTTGTTGATTGCATAATGGCAATTAAAACCGATCCAAAGACGATTGATGTGGCCGGTATCCATGGACATACTGTTTTCCACTTCCCGGAGCAGGGCATTTCCTGGCAGGCAGGAGATGGTTCCCGTGTAGCTGTAAAATCCGGGATAGACTGTGTAACTCAGTTTCGTGCCGGAGATATAGCGGCAGGCGGTCAGGGCGCCCCCCTTGTTCCTTTCGGAGAAAGACATTTGTTTAAAGAATATACGTATTTTCTAAATTTGGGAGGGATAGCCAATCTTTCATCTCCACATGCGCAACGGCCATGGGCCTTGGATGTAACGCCTTGCAACCGGGTGCTTGATTACCTCGCTGAGAAGGCCGGGAAACCCTTTGACGATGGCGGAAAAATAGCGGCTTCAGGAAAAGTAATTCAGGAGCTGAAGGCACAAATTCTGTCGCTGTCTTATTATGGATTGCCAGCTCCTAAATCTCTGGGAAATGATTGGGCCAGAGAGAATTTAATCCCCTTGCTTGAACAGTCAACAGCAACTCTTTGTGATCTGATGGCTACCATGGTTGATGTGATTTCAGATTTGATTGCCTCTGCTTTGATTCAGGCAAAGGCACAGAAAGAGGAAAATATGCTGATCAGCGGAGGTGGAAGCGCAAACACTTTTCTGCTGGATCAAATCAGAAGGAAGAGTCCGGTCAAAGCCATAGCAGCAGAGCCCGCTTTAAGTCAATACAAGGAAGCCCTGATTTTCGCTTTTTTAGCCATGTTGAGGAAAGAAAACCTTCCAAATGTACTTCCATCTGCCACCGGTGCATCGCGTGCCGTTTCTGCCGGTGCATTGTATCTGAAATGATCATGAGTGAAAAGACAATACTACTGACGGGAGCCAATGGATTTTTGGGAACCTATCTCTTGCAAGCGCTTTTAAAAACCGGCAGGAAAGTCAGGGTTTTATTGAGGCGCTCATCGGATACCGGAATGATCGCATCTCTGTTGCACAAAGTGGAAATTTGCTACGGGGATGTGCTGGACATTCCTTCATTGGAAGATGCAATGAATGGGGTTGATGAGATTATTCATGCAGCAGCAATGATTTCCTTTGATCCGGAAATGCGGTTACAAATGATGAAGGTGAATGTGGAAGGTACCGCCAATGTGGTTAATGTGGCTTTGTACTCCGGGGTTTCCGGAATGCTCTATGTAAGTTCTGTTGCGGCCTTTGGCCGTGCAGCCCGGGATCGCATCATTGATGAGCAATTACCCGGAGCGGATGATCCTTCAAATTATCATTATCACAGAAGTAAGTTTCAGGCAGAGAATGAAGTGTGGAGAGGAAACGCCGAGGGCTTGAATACGGTGATCGTGAATCCCGGCACTATACTAGGTGCGGGGCGTTGGGATTTACCTCCGCTCAGACTGTTTAAAGAGGTAAAGAAAGGGCTTCCATTCTCACCTTCAGGAAGCATGGGATTCATAGATGTGAGAGACGCTGCACAGGCTTGCGTTGGTCTTCTTGATCATGTTGAGGCGGGAGCGCGTTACGTGCTCAGTGCCGAAAACATGAGTTATGCTGAGCTGATTGGTGAATTGGCAGATTTGATGAACGTTGATGCGCCGGTCAGGACGCTTCCGGCTTCGCTATTGTCTTTTGCTGCCGGGTATGAGAAGTGGAGAGCGCGAATCATGAATGAACAGCCCTCTTTTTATCACGAAGAACTGATCTTATCCTCCGAAAACTACCGATTGTGCGGAGATAAGGCAAAGACACTATTGAAAATGCAATACAGGCCCATTAGGGAGACTATTCAAGACAGCGTGAAACTTTTTCTCTCTTCCGAAATGACAGGAGCTAAATTTGCGGTCTTTACAGAAGAATAGAAAACAGAATTATGGGTAAAGCCAAGATGTTTAAAATCAACAGCGTTGACACTTTCAGCAATGTATATCAAAACAAATCTTTTCGCGAAGAGTTCCTCACGCGAAGCGACGGTAGTCATTGGCTGAGTAAGGGGCGGTGGAAAGAGGACGTGTTTAAAAACGACAATCCCATCGTTCTTGAACTTGCTTGTGGGAAAGGAGATTACACCATGGCACTTTCGGCTCTGAATCTTGGTAAAAATTATATCGGAATAGACATCAAGGGTGCACGGATTTATACAGGCGCAAAGGCAGCCCTGGAAGGCCATAGAACCAATGTGGCTTTTGCCCGTATGAGGATTGAGAACATATTAAACTTTTTTGCTCCGGCTGAAATTTCGGAAATCTGGATCACTTTTCCTGATCCTTATCCCGGAAAGAGCGCAGCGCGTCATCGGCTTACTTATTCCCGATTTTTGGCTTACTACAAAACAATTCTTGCTCCCGGAGGGCTGGTACATCTCAAAACAGATAATCTTCCGCTGTTTCAGTATTCGGCAGAGAGTGTGAAGGATTTTGGCGGACTGATGAAATACTATAAGGAAGATATTTATGCTTCTCCGCTGGATTACGATTATCTGGAAGTGAAAACGTTTTATGAAAAGCAACATTTGCAAAACGGGCGCACCATCAATTACATGAACTTTACCCTGCCATGAAATCGCATGCAGATTTCTATGAGCAGGTATGGGAGGTGGTCAGGCAAATACCTGAGGGGCGTGTAACATCGTATGGAGCTATTGCCCGTTTTTTGGGAGCAGCGGGTTCTTCGCGTCTGGTGGGATATGCCATGAATGCAAGTCATACAGCCACTCCCGCAGTTCCTGCACATCGTGTGGTCAACAGAAACGGGCTGCTCACAGGCCGGCATCATTTCGGAGATCCCGACCTCATGCAGCAACGCCTGGAGGCTGAGGGAGTTGTGGTGATTGATTTGCAGGTTCGCGATTTTGGAGAAAAGTTTTGGTCTCCTGAAGAGCTTTTAGAGGCAGTTTAAGAAAACAGTAAAACCGAATTCCATTACTTTAGGGCGATGGCCAAAGCGGCACGAGCAGTTAAATCGGAATCAATTCTCACAACAGACTGGTTAAGGAACCATGTGCTGAAGGTTTTGTTTTTTCTGTCACTGCTGTTGTATGCCAACACCATACCCAATGAATATTGTCTGGATGACGAGCTTGTAACGCAGAATCACCGACTGACCGCTAAAGGAATTTCAGCCATCCCCGAAATTCTTGAAGAGCCTTATTACAAAGATGAAATGGGTTACAGCTATGGCTACCGCCCGGTAACGCTGATCTTCTTTGCCATTACGCATGAGCTCTGGGGAGAAAATCCTCATGCCGAACACTTGGTTAATGCTTTGCTGTATGCTTGTCTGGTAGTGGTTTTCTTTATATTTCTCCGTATAGTTTTTCCCAATCTCGAATTCTGGCCGCTCTTTTTTGCGGCTGTCTTTTTTACTGTTTATCCCCCGCATACTGAAGTTGTTGCCAGTCTGAAGAACCGGGATGAGCTTTTGAGCTTTCTCGGCGGACTTGCAGCGGGAGTTTTTCTGTTTAATGATTCGTTGAATCCACTCAAGGCTGCAGTCCTTGCCGTTGCAGCTTTTGCATTTGGGGTATATTCAAAAAACAGTATTATCCTTTTTCCAATTTTATATGGTGGCTTTTATCTTTTAAGTAAAAGGCAGCCTGATGCTCGATTGTTGATTTTTTCTATACCCGCATCCCTTCTTTCCGCCTTGCAGTTGGAGGGATTTAAAGCTTTTGAGTGGTACTTGTTTTTTAGTGTTTCATTAATCAGTTGTTGCCTTCCGTATTATCGCAGCATCATTCAATATTTAACAGGCCTGAGCCGTTCTTCTTTCTTTTCAAATACAGAAGTCCGGAGTTTATCTGAAGAAATACCGGTAGATTCAGTTGTCGGGATCAAGATAGAGGAGAAACATTTTTTACTGTTACTCATCTGGGTTGTTTCATGGATTGTATTTCCGCTACCCTCTGCAACTCTCTTGTTTTATGTTTTATGCGCAGTTTATATCCGATACTTTTCATTGTACAGTCAGAGCTGGTTGCCGGCAATGATTTATTGCAGCTGGCTATTGCTTAATCAGTCTGTTTCTTTTTCTGAAGAGACACATAATCTTTTGAATATGGGGTTTTTATTGATGCAAGCCTGGAATCTTCAGAAACCTGCATCGGTTAGGGCCTGGATGTGTCAGTTGATTTTGTTTGCGGTTTTATGGAATACATCTGATTACACTTCATTTTCGCAATTTCTTGAATTCGCCATTCCCGAATTGATTTTCTGGCTTGTTTTATTTGTTCCGGCATCAAATGTCCTGAGGTTACTCACCGGGCTTCTACTGCTTACATGGTTTTATGATCTTTTTGATCCAAGAGTTTTTTCATGGAAGCAAAGGGTTTTCTTTTATTCTGAAGGTTTTTTCGGCTTGTTGCTTTTTATGGTTGCCTTAAAAAAATTAGAGAGCAGATTATTGTTAAAGGCAATAACCGGAATTGTTTTAATGACTTTACCATTTGGGCTTATTGGATCTCTGGGTTCTGTTTCGGAATTAAGCAGGTATAATGATTTGAAAGAGATTCGTTCGGCAGCGGAACAACTTCCTGCACCTCCTGTTAATGTAGTTTCAAATCGCCCTTTGAATGCCATAGAAGTCCCTCTGGATTTTCAGGTGCAAAGTGATACTCTTGTTGCAACATCAGCATACATCGTGTCTGAATACATCTATCGTCTGTTCATTCCATGGCCTATGGTGTGTTACTACGGGTATAAAGCAATAGTCCCTGTGGCTTTAACTGATGGTCATGCATGGGTTGGTTTTGTATACATATTTATTTTATTTGCATTGTTTGTTTACTCAGTTTGGAAAGAAAATACAGCCCTGGGTCTGGGAATTTTTTGGCTATCACTGGCCTTGCTTCCATACTCCAATCTTGTAGGGAGAATTCCCGGAATGATAGCAGACCGATATCTGTTAATTCCATCAGCAGCGTTTGCCTTAATTATTGCCGGAATTTTATCTCATTCATTTAGGTATAAGTTGATTCGGCCGGCTTTTTGGATTGCTCTATTTCTGCTTTATACACTGCCTGTCGCTGCTCTTACTATACTCAGAAATGCAGATTGGGCAAATCACCTCAGCTTATTGAAGGCGGACATACAAAAAGTGCCGGAATCTGCTCAGCTGAACAATCTGCTGGCCTCTCACCTTATAATTCAGGCCAATACGCTGCCTGCCGGTGAACAACAGAATGCTATTCGACGTGAAGCAGAGTCTTTTTTCGGTAAGGCTATTGAAATTTATCCATATTTTTTTAATACGTGGTATGATCTGGGAAGAACGCGTTTTCTTCTGGAAGACTGGAGCAGTGCTTTAGCCGCGTTTAATCAGGCTGAAAAGCTTAATCCGGATTTCCCGGAATTGAAAGAATACACGGCCAAGTGTATGTGTAAAATTGGCCTTAGGTCTGAGCAAAAGGGGGATTTTTCAGCAGCAATGATTTGGTATGAAAAAGCCATTGAGGAAGATCCTTTTTGTGAAATGGCATATAACAGCAAGGCATTTTTGTACTTCAGGCAGCAGAAGCCTGCTGAAGCAGCAGGTTGTCTCAGACAAGGTTTGAAAGAAGTTCCTACTTCATTTGATTTGAATGCAAATCTGGGGAAAGTTTACATGCAACTTCAGATGAAAGACTCTGCTCTGATGTGGTTTAACAATGCTTTAAAGCTCAGACCCGGTGATACCGGCTTACAAAGAGTTATAGGCACATTGGAATCAAATCCCCAACCATGATGGCGGCATTCGCTTTCTTTTCCCGGTCCGAATTTTTTCAGAAGTTGTTCAAGTGGCGATTTCGTATCATTACCTTCTTTTGTTTTCTGGTATACCTCCCCACACTATTTAACGGATACGGACTGGATGATGAACTCGTGATTCAAAATCATCCGCTTACAACCTTAGGCATAAAAGCTTTGCCAGAAATCTGGAAATCTTCGTACTACAAAGATGCTATGGGCTACAGCTATGGATACAGGCCATTTGTACTCACAAGCTTTGCTTTGGAGTATAGTATGTGGGGAAATAATCTTTTTTTATCGCATTTGTTGAACCTTGTTCTTTATGCGCTTTTATGTGTCTTGATATTGTACTGGCTTGAAATGCTCTTAATTGAGGATTATCGTTTTATTGCCTTTGCTGTGGCTGCTTTATTCGCACTCTATCCTTTGCATTCCGAAGTTGTTTGCAGTTTAAAAAACCGGGAAGAAATACTAAGCATGATCGGAGGAATTGGGGCAGCAATTTTTTTATTCAGGAAGGGTTCATGGTCTATAGTCGATTTTATTCTTGCGCTGATTTTTTTTCTGCTCGGGATGCTTTCAAAAAATACAATTTTCTTGTTGCCGCTTTTACTGCCTTTGATTTCATTGTTTACCCGTAATCCGCTGAATCTTAAATTGTTGCTGTTTGGCCTCATAGCGCCAATGCCTGCTGCTTCCTTGCTGGATGTCAGCAATAGTCTTCATATCTTAAGTTATGCATTAGTTTGTCAGTTGATAGTACTTGTTATATGGTTTTTAAAATCTGAAATCAATTTGCCTCTAAATCTTCCTGTTCGATCCTTTTTGGGTGTAGGAGGTTTAAGTCAATATCCTAATTTAAGCAGGGCAAGTCTTTTTACGTTTTTGAGCCTGATAGCACTCTTCTTTTGCCTGTATTTTAAATTGGCTTTGTGGTCTTGTATTCTTCTCGCCTCATTGGCTGTTTGGGCTCTTTTATGTTGGAACAATATAGAATCGGCATGGGCGGTATTTTTGGTTTTACTTTATTCATTTATTTTTTATTATTCGGCTATTCTTCCCTACTTGTGGACATTTGTCGGTGACCATATTATAGTGATTTCTTTTTTTGGTCTTCTTGGCAGTAAGGGAAGGTTTGATGTTTTGTTTGGTTTAACTTTTTTGTTAGCCATATTAGTCTCTATTTATACAGCTGATGCAGACGGAGTCGCAGTTTTGATTTTGTTACCTTTTCTTTTAGCTTATCATTTCCGCAAATTGCCTATAGGCTCAGAGTGGTTGTTTTTGTTGTTTGTGTTGATCAATTTGATTGGCATAAAATTTAACGGAAACAAAATACTCTCATCAGCGCTGATCAATTTGCCTTGGGCTCTTTTTTTCATAAGACTTTGGTATGCGAAGCGAAAAGGCGATTCCATGCCTGAGATGGGTTCGTTTTTACTGCTGATGTTTTTGTCAATTGTTTTGATCAATGGAGTGGCTCACGATCATCTTGGAGGAGGTTTGACTAGTGAACCCAAAAATTTATATGATCTCAGACAATCTGCCGGTGTCCTTAATAATTTTAAATCCCGAGATATTCAAAACAGGCCGCTGACTTATATAGAGGCACCGCTAGACTGGGAAGCGTCTCTCTCTGAGGTGTCGGCTACCTCTTTGAAGACCGCATCATGGTACATACGGAAGTTGTTCATCCCTTATCCAATGGTCAGCTATTATGGCTTCAGTGAGTTTACAGCTTCCAATTGGTCCGATAGGGATGTTTGGATTGGCTTGTCAATCATTTTAATCATCACTTTAGTTTTGGGTATTTTAGCTTTCAGAGGGACTACTCATCCATTCTTATTGTGGCTCTGTCTTTTGTTTTTGCTTTTACCATACTCGAATGCTTTCACCAGAATCCCCGGCATGGTGGCCGACCGCTATACTTTTCTTCCGTCTTTGGCATCGTCTGCACTGATAGTGGCACTTTTTTATGCATCGCTCAGCTGGTTGCCCTCCCGGCTCAAAAGGCTACCGCAATACTTCATGATTGGAATGCTCTTGCTACATGCAGGTCTGAGTTTCAGCAGAAGCTTTGAATGGAAAGATCGCCTCACTTTATTCAGGGCAGATGTTCAGAAAGCTCCTCGCTCGGTTCAGTTAAACAATCTGCTCGGTGTTCAGCTCATGCTCAGTGCTATGAATAGTCAGGATCCTAGGAACGCTTCTGAGTTAGCCCTTGAAGCTGTTCAATCTTTCAACCGGGCCATCGCGATTTATCCCGATTTTTTTAATCTGCATTACGACAAAGGCCGAGCCTGGATGTTTCTTAATGAACCGGACAGTGCCATTGCAGCATTTGTGCAGGCAAAGCGTATCAATAGCGCATTTCCTCCGCTCAACGAGCAGTTATGTTTGGCCTTTATTGCCAAAGGCTTTGCGCTTGAATCCCTTTCTGCCGAAAAGGCCAGAGAGGCTTATAATGAGGCTATTGAGGCTGATTCCTCACAGGCAGATGCATACAATCGCATGGCCTTTTCACTTTATTCCACAGCTTCTTACGATTCGGCCAAGCAGATTCTGAGGCAGGGTCTTAAAAATTGCGGGATCAAGGCCGAGCTCTGGGCCAATCTTGGGAAAATACATTTATCAATGGCTCAGCCGGATTCGGCGGTTTACTGTTTCAGGCAGGCTCTTGCAGAAAAACCGGGGATGCAGGAATGGGAAACACTAAATCAAGAAGCATTAAGACGAAATACACAGTAGGGGCAGAAAATCTTCTGCATGTCAATAGAAAGGAATCTGAGCCGGCTAGCACCTTTAGAATTTAAGCACAATTCATAAGTCAATAATTTATTCGATGAAATATGGCGCCTCCCCGCTTCGCGGGGCCGGGTGTTGCGGGGGTTCCGTGGCGGCTGTAGGGGCGGAAAATTTTCCGCCCCTACAGCCGCCACCCGGCTGCGCCGGCCCCTTCACCCCCTGGCGCAGGCTTTAGTTTCAACGGCCCGCCATGCTCTGTCAACAGACAGGAATTGGAGAACCCCGTCCTGACTTTTTCACCGTATTAGTAATTTCTGTAGGGGATAAGTTCACTAACGAGTGGTTCTGTAAGCATAAAATGACCCAGTTAATTTAGTCGTAATAGTCCTTTGGTGTAGAATGGCATTAAAGCCGGAACTATTGTTTTATGATGGATAATTGTTTAAGTTTGATATGAAAATCTCGTTCTATGCGCCGTTTATATTTCCTTGTTTTTTTGACCTTTATCATTTTTACAGCAGTTGCCAAGCTTAATGCTGCCGGTCCGAGTTTGATTGGCAAATGGGTGGTAAAGAGCATTGAATACAAGTATGCAAATGAACCAGAGAAGGATTATCCGCTTAGTCGTGATGACTTTGAGGCTATGGTAACAATGGGGCGAACCTTTGATTTTAAATCCTCCGGCATTCTCACGCTCAGTTATTTGAAAGCGGAGAATCCCACCATACATGCATACATTTTTGATGGTAAGAGCCTCAAATACAGCCCCCAGCCCATGTCAACCTCAGAGATTTTATCGGGAGGACCAAATCCTGCCTGGGCGAAACAAGCCGAGGCGATGGAAGTGCGCGAAACAGAAGAGGAAATTATACTGATTCAAAAAAATGAAAGCTGGATACTTCGATTGAATCTGGAGCGCATTCATTGATTAAATTCTATATGTTTTAATTATGAGAAATTTATACCTTCTAATAGTGCTGTTTGTTCTGCTGATGCAGGGTCAAACTTCAGCCCAGAATATCAACTATCAGTTGGAACTTTGGCTTTTGGGTTGGGATGGACGTGGAGACCAGATTGGTTCTCCGGAATACACCTTTAAAATTCGTGCAAACGATAATACAGATCAAGGTTTTTCCAGCGCAGATTGTATTTACACCGGTGATGATTATGGCCCAGGTTCCTCTACAGGAAGTGTGCAAACCTTTGGTGGAACTCTGTTTGGCGCAGCGCTCCCACGATCTAGGAATAATACAGCCGCCAGATCTGTTTTTTTGCAGTTGGAGGCATATGAAAAGGATTGTAATAATAATTGTAACTACGAAAGTTCATGCAATGCGTCAACTACCGGAGACGATGACAGAGCGCTTTGTAATTCTTTAGGCAATCCAGCCTTGGAGCTTGTTTTCAGAAATGATCCGCCTTGCCAGTGGAATTATTATCAAAGAAGTTGTGGAACTTTTAGATTCGGTGTTCGGATTCGATGGGAGTATGCCGGCTCCGTAGCCCCCGGCTCAGTTAACCCACAGTCCTACGTTTTTCCGGGGGAAACTACACCACGTCCGTATGTTTTTTGCGGAATTGGAGATCCTCCCCGTATTGCAAGCAGTTCAGCTGCCTCTCCCTGGATAAGCTACCAATGGCAATCTGCATCAGGTAGTAATGGACCCTGGAATAACATTAGCGGAGCGACAGCTGAGGAGTACGATCCACCATCCGGCATTACTGCTACAACATTTTATCGCCGAGTGGCCAGTGTTTGTGGTTACAGTGTTTCAACCATACAGGCGGCATCCAATATTGTGACATTCAGCAGTTCACCGGCGATCTCAAATAATAGCATTTCAAGCAATCAATCTTTCTGCGGTGCTAGTTTTGTGCCATCTCCCCTCACGGGATCACAAGCACAGGGAGGAACAGGTCCTGTACCTTTTGCTACCACAGGGGTCTATACCTATGAATGGCAGCGCAGCGCAGATAATGGCACAAGCTGGAGTGTAATTTCAACCTCTACTTCTGTTTTGGGCTACTCTCCCCCGCAAATTCAGCCCCAACAATCCAGCACCTTTCTTTATCGCCGTCGGGTTCAGGCCGATGCCTGCGATAATATGAGCAGCAATATATCAATCACGGTAAGTCCTCCGCCTACAGCCAGCGCAGGCCCGGCAATCATCCGTTGCGACAATAGTCCGTTGACTGCCATCTTCATGAGCGGAGCAACGGCAGGCGGTACTTTTGGCAATACTTCATGGTCGGGAGGTTCAGGGCTAGGCAGCTGGAGCAATAACGGCACCCCCTTAGATCCTGCAGATGACTTCTTTACTCCCGCTGTTGATTCAGGAACTTTCACAGCTGTGCTTACAGTCACGGGTTCTATCGCTTGTTTGGGAAATAATTCCACTTCTACCCGAACCATCAGCTGGGGAAGAACGCCAGCCATTTCAGCAGGTTTAGACATCAGCAATTGCACGCCCAACCCTTTCAATGGTATTTCCATGAGCGGGGCTACTGCATCTGGAAGTGTGGCCAGTATCATTTGGTCGGGTGGCAGCAGCGCAGGTGTATGGAACAATAACAATACCCCTCCAATACCGGGAGATGATTCCTTTATTCCGTTTGCATTTGCTCCCAGTGGCAGCTTTATTGCTACGGTCACCGCCTGGGGTGGAGCAGGCTGTACAGGTCAGTCTGTTACCGGAACCAGACAGGTTCGCTGGGCACAGACCCCTAACGCTGATGCAGGACCGGATATAGTAAGATGTTCACCCTTCCCTCTTGCGGGCATTCAGACCTCGGCATCCTCTGTTACAGGTACTTTTAGTAATTATTCCTGGACAGGTGGAACGGGTTTAGGTACCTGGAACCCCGGCCTGCCATCTAATTCCAGCGATGATATTTTTGAGCCAGGAGTTGTTTCGGGAAGTTTTCAGGCAATTTTGAGTGTTACCGGCTCAGGTGCTTGTGCCGAAGTGTTTTCAATAGATACCGTTAATGTTTCTTGGGGAGAAAGTCCGGGAGCCATTGCAGGATCGAATTATCAGCAATGTCTGATAAATCCCCAAGGTACCAATGTGCTTATGACCGGATCCTCCTTCACCGGCACAGCCAGTAGTTTGATCTGGTCCGGCGGAATCGGGCTGGGCAGTTGGAACAATAATGGAACTCCTCTTACGGCATCAGATGACTTCTTCGTTCCTTCTGTAGATTCAGGAAATTTCACCGCTACATTGAGGGTTTATGGAAGTGGAGCTTGTTCTTCAGATAGTGCATCAGCCGCTAAAACTATTCGCTGGGCAAGAAGGCCGTCGGTAACTCCCGGTTCAGTAATCTTCACTTGTACCGGAACAGCTCCCATTGTTATGGCAGGTTCTTCAGTAAGCGGCACGATCTCTAATGTAAGCTGGACCGGTGGATTATCTGCAGGTGTGTGGAGCAATGCAGGTACCACTACCATTCCATCAGATGATACTTTTACACCAAACATAGATAGCGGGGCTGTAAATATTTCCATCCTTGCAACGGGAGCGGGAGCTTGTCAGGGCATTAATCCCACCGCAAATAGACTAATGATATGGAGGCCGGCTTCCAACGCCGGACCTTCCCAAACCGTTTGTCTGGGGGGCACAGCACAGATGGCCGCCAACTCAATTTCAACCAGTACAGGTGAATGGTCTTATTTACCTAATGATGGCTCTCTGGTTTTTTCTGATATCAATGACCCCAATGCCTCTGTAACAGCTAGTTCAGCCGGTGTTTATACTATGATTTGGACATTGGATAATGGAGGCTGCTCAACCAATTCCAATACTACCTTAACTGTTCTGGATGATCCAAGTATCCTTGTTCAACCTGTGGATGCATCATCCTTGTGTTCGGGTAGCGGATCTGCCAATTTCAGTGTTATCCCCTCAGGTGGGCTTGGAACCAGAAGCTATCAGTGGCAGTCTGATCTTACCGGTCTTTGGGAAAATGTAACCGACGGTCTTCCGTTGTCTGCTATATATTCTGGGTCAACAGACTCGTTACTAAATGTGTCAGGACTTACAGCCTTAGGAACATTTGGATATCGCGTTGTGATTTCAACATCCGGATCAGGTTGCGATGATGTTGTTTCAAACATTGCATCTGTAACGGTTAACCCTCTTCTTACTCCTGAGATCACTATTAGTTCAGACACGACAATCATCTGCGATGGCAGCACGGTGAACTTCACGAGCAGCGTAACGAACGAAGGCGTCAGTCCTGGCTACGACTGGCAGATCAACGGCAACAGCACGGGCAGCACAGGCAGCAGCTACAGCAGCAGCAGCCTGAGCAACGGAGATGTGGTGAGTGTGATACTGACGAGCAGCGAGGCCTGCGTGACAAGCGCGACGGCGAACTCAAACGGCATCAGCATTACGGTGAATCCGAACCTGACGCCAACGGTGAGCATCACGGCCGACACGACGATCATCTGCGACGGCAGCACGGTGAACTTCACGAGCAGCGTAACGAA
>CAZUHX010000005.1:29291-38107 GCA_964620795.1 uncultured Chitinophagaceae bacterium | reverse complement strand
GGGGCTTCGAAGCGTGAATGATAATTGATTTCCTGTCCGAAGCTGGCAGAGTCTGCAAATACTTTTTGAAAGAACTTACCCCAAATGGGCAAAGCGGTGCTAGCACCCTGACCGTTTTGCATGCTGGCAAATCGGATATAGCGATCATCACAACCCACCCAGGAGCCGGCTACGAGCTCAGGAGTTGCACCCATGAACCAGCCGTCGGAATAGTTTTGTGTGGTTCCTGTTTTGCCAATGATGTCATTGAAGAGTTTAAACTTATAGCGAAGCCTGCTGGCTGTTCCCCCGTTGACTACGTTGCGAAGCAGATCCACCATCACATAGGCAGTCTGCTCGTCAAGTACCTCATTTTGTTTACCCATAAACTCTTGCAAAACATTGCCGTTTTTGTCTTCAATCCGCGTGATAAATATGGGCTCAGAGTAAACCCCTTTGTTTACATAAGTGGTGTAGGCTCCGGTCATTTCAAACAAGGAAATATCAGCTGAGCCAAGACAAATGGAAGGCTGACGCGGAATCTCTGCCTCGATCCCCATGTCTTTCACAAGCTGAATTACCGCATCGGGCGTCATTTCATGCATCAGATAAGCAGTGATGGTATTTACTGAATTGGCTAATCCGCGTTTCAGGCTCATCATGCCGCCATACTTGGCATCAGAGTTTTTGGGTGTCCAGTCTGCTATCAATCCAAAGCGGGGATCATTTGCTTCAAAAGTCACCGGCTGATTTGGAACCTGAAAGCAGGGGGAATAGCCTTTGTCCCGTATAGCAACCGTATATACAAACGGTTTGAAAGTAGAGCCAATCTGCCTTCGGGTGTTTTTGTTGACATGGTCATATTGGAAATACTTGTAGTTGACTCCTCCCACCCAAACCCTGATGGCTCCTGTTGAGGGATCTACTGCCATGAAGCCGTTTTGCAAAACCATTCGATGGTATTTGATGGAATCTATCCGGCTCATTATGGTGTCTTTTTCCTTAGGGTAGGCAAAGACTTTCATTTTCAGTGGTTTAGACATAGCTTTCAGAATCTGGGCATCAGATTTCCCTGCTTCTTTCAGTTCTTTTACCAATGGATGAGAGTTGTATATAGCCTGCCATTCTTTAGGAAAATTTTTCCAGGGATCCTTTCCTTTCCAATAATTGTAAAAGATGGATTGCATCTCGCTAAGATGTTCCTTTTGTGCCTGTTCGGCATAACGCTGAAGACGGCTGTCAAGAGTTACATATAGCTTTAGTCCGTCTTTATAAATGTTGTATTTACTTCCGTCGGGTTTGCGGTTTTCTTCGCACCATTCCTTTAGAAATAGCCGGAGGTGCTCACGGAAATAAGGTGCCGGTCCTTCTTCATGACTTACAGGATGGTAATCGAGCGTGATGGGTTGCGCCTGAAGAGAGTCCTTTTCATCATCTGTGAGAAAATCATATTTGTTCATTTGGGCCAGAACCACGTTACGTCGTTCGCGGGAGGCTTTTGGATGTAATCTGGGATTGAACTGATACGGAGCTTTAAGCATACCTACAAGCACGGCACTCTCTTCCGGCCGCAATGAGTCAACGGGCTTCCCGAAATAGGTCTGTGCAGCTGATTTGATCCCAAAAGCATTATCGCTGAATTCAACGGTATTGAGATACATGGCCAGAATTTCCTGTTTGGTGTAAGACTTTTCAAGCTTCACTGCAATGACCCATTCTTTGAATTTACGCAATATGAGACCAGGTTTCGAGAGGTTTTCTCTGGGGAAAAGATTTTTTGCCAGCTGTTGTGTCAATGTACTTCCGCCGCCTTTTCCACTTACCATCAGAACTCCTGTTACTACCCGCACAAGAGCTCTCAGATCAACTCCTGTGTGCTCATAAAACCTGATATCTTCTGTGGCCAGCAATGCATTAACCAGGTTTGGGGGGAGTTGGCGAAAGCTTATGTTGCTCCTGTTCTGTGAATAGAACTTCCCGATTACTTCACCATCGGTGGTGATGATCTCGGTAGCAAGTGCAGTATCGGGGTTCTCCAGTTCTTCAAATGACGGCAGCTTTCCGAAAACGCCAATTGAAATAAATATAAAAAACAAGAATATAAATACAATAAAAGAGACAAACGCGCCCCAGAAGCGAACCAAAAACTTCTTTTTATCCATATCACAATTTATAAGCCCAGCGGAAAAATTTCAGGTAAGTATCCATATTCCTGTCAGCAAGAAAAAGATCAAAATTAGATTGAGACATGATCACAGTTTCGTATTGCCCGGCCGGCAAACCCTCATACAACGCGGTTGTTGATTTTACATTGCGGAAAAAACCCTCAGCAGCAGCCTTGTCTTCAAATGTCCGTATGGTAAGAAGTCGCGTCTTTTCATCTGCAAAAACAGATTTTACGCTTAAGCGCGACTGTGGAAAATCGTTATTACAATAATTTCTGAATTGCATCAAGGCTCCCGAAGGATTCAAATTCACATCCCTCAGATAAACAATAAAAATGTGTTTTTCGGTTTCTGATGCCCTTTTGTATATGGAGACCGTATCAAGGGGGATCTCGGGTGCGGCTTGAGCTCCGGGAACTGAGTCTTTGTTTTCTGAGGCCTTTGCCGTTTGTGCCGTTGATGAATTCATTTTAGCTGCGGATGTGCTGTCTTTCGGAGCAGAACCAATGTTTTTTTCTGAAGCAGCAGGAATGCCGGTTGATACTGTATTATCAGATTTGGCAGGATTTAAGACGGCCGAAGGAGTTGCAGGCTCTGCCCGGGGTACATTAGCTTTGATGTCGGGAGCATAGATTTTATTGAGCGAATCGATAAACACAGAATCAGTTACTTTGCTCAGGTCCAGCATGGGGAATTTTGAACGGTTGAGCGCAGAGAGATATTCTGATGCCAGATTTTTTACAGGATGGTTTTCATGCTTACTGATCACTTTATTAAGTGCCTGTGTGTATTCGTCTAATTTATTTTGCCGTCCGATAATCATAGCCTGAAGCAGATCATACTGAGGCCTGAGAGGATTAGGCTTAAACAATACATCACAGTATTTTGTGCGATACATGGCCGTATCATATGAGCCCTGAAGGTAGAGCTCAAATGTTTTTTCGTAATACTCATCCTGCTGCCTTTGTTCTCTTTTCTGTCGGTCGAAGAAAGAGGGGTCCAGCAGATATTGAGCAATTTTACTTTCAGGATAACTGCTCAGAATAATTCCTTTAAGACGATTTGCCTCAGCTGCATCATTGGTTTTGTCTGCAATCAGGTATAAACTGTAAAGACATTCCAGCATCAATTTGTGAGCGGGGAAGCGCTGGTTGGCTTTGTTGTACATTTCTTTAGCACGCAGCAGATTAAGGAGTTCGTCCTTGTAGATACCGCCGGCTGTATAATAAGCCTCTACAATTTGATTTTCAGAGGTCTTGCGCGCTTCTTTGGTTAGGGGGATGGCACTCAACATTTGCTCTTCTGTACTTCCTGATTCTTCCGAAGTAACTTCCTTCGCAGGTTTTGCTGTAAGGCTGTCCTGAGCAGCAATTTCCTCCTCGGCAAAACCGTCTGAGCTCGATTTGTCTTTTCTTCTCCAGAACTCCTCCAGTTTGCGTTTACCCCAACGTTTGATGAAGTCGTTATAACCCTGCGAACGGGCAGCAGCATTATAAAAATACCAACCGGAAGCCTGCAAGCCGTTGTTCCCGGAGGGTTTAGACTGAGACTCTGTTTCTCTGCCACGGACATCCACCGTTTGGTTCGTCGGAGCTGCGTTTTTTTCCTCATCAGCCTTTTCTTCATCAGCCTTATCCTGGGCTGCAGCTGCTTGTGCTATCTTTTTTTTGAGTTCTGATGCAGGAAGCGCAGCCAGTGCCAGCAGGGAATCTTGTTCATCGATTAAATTCAGCTGACTTACCAGTCTGGACAGAATTTTATTTCGATCTTCCAAATCTGCATATCCTGCAGCATTAGGCGCCATCTCAGCAAGGGTGCTGTCATAAAACATTTTAGCAGAAACATAATTTTCGTCTTCAAAATCCAGATCGGCCAGTTTCTGGAAAGAAAGTGCTTTCTGTTCTGTATTGGTCTGAACTGCGGCAACACTTTTCTTTAAAAACTGACGTGCGGCGATACGGTCATTTTCGGTCAGGGAAATCAGAGCCAGTTCATAATAAATCTGATCGAAATAGTCTCTGTACTTGCCGTCTTTCAACATTTTGGCAAGCAAATTTTTTACAGTAGAATTTCCTCCTGTTCCTCCGCGGCTGAGGCGTGCAATGCTCATTCGCGCATAGAACTCCATGTCATATCCCGGCTTTAACTTAAGTACCTTGCCAAAAGCCTTGGCGGCCTCAGGCGAATTCCCTGTTCTGGCATATAACTGAGCAAGAATGAATGTGGCTCGCGTTTTCTTCTTTTTGCCTTTCTTTTTAACCAGCCGAAGGTACTTTTCTAAGGCAGTGATAGCATCTGCATAGGCTCCTTGCTGAATGCGAAGGTCTGCATCGGCCAGCGCAAGATCTTTGTCGCAGTTCTTGTAAAACTTCTTGTCATTTTCTGCATATGCTACCAAGGAAGCTGCTTCAGAATACTTTTTCTGTCTGGTATAGGTCATGATCATCCAGACCAGCGCCTGAGGCCGGCTTGGTTCGTGCTTCCAAAGGGTATATTCCGGTCGGTTATCGACCGGCACTTTAACTGTAGTACCATCCTTCTGTTTTACATATTTGAAGTCTGGTTTGGGCTTGGGCTTGCGCTTTTTGGGTTTAACCGATCGGGTTTTCTTTCCGCTCTTTTTGCGCACCTCATTGTAGTTTACCCCATCCTTGTAATCAGAGGTGATGTACTTGAAAGCTGAAAGAGCCTTGTCGTATTCTCCGGTCAGATAATTGGCTTTACCCACCAGCAACATGGCATCATCAGACCAGTTGCTTGTTTCATGAAGCTGAATGGCCGTGGTGCTGCGCTTAACTACATCTTCGCAGTCTCCGCTAAAGGAGGCTGCTTCCTTAGGGTCAGAGAATGCGTAAACAGGCAGGATTTCCTTATAATTGTCCTTGTGGTTCTCGTTCAGGGTTTTGAAAGTAGCCTTCAGCTTCTCATTGGCGTTGAAATAGGCGTTGTAATGAGAAGTGATGTCGTGGTAAGCCTGGCTCGGCAGCGGGCCATGAATGGTGGTCGAGCATCCCGGCAACAGCAGAATCAGGGGAATAAAAATCGGCAGAAATCGTGATAGCAGTCTCAAAACAGCAGGAAATCGTTTGGTATGGACATTAAACAGATTGGCATCAAATTTATTTTATTTTGTAACAAATCTATCTCCGGTTTGTCTCGGAATTTGTTTGTCGCATGAAGCCAAGGATCAAAATCAGGCGTGCCAATAAAATCAAAACACGGTATCGCTTTGTAATTCTTAATCACGAGACCTTTCAGGAGTTGTTTTCTCTGAGCCTGAGCAGCCTGAATGTGTGGGTCAGCCTTTCAACCATTGCTATTGCCCTGATTTTCATCACAGCCTCAGCCATCATTTACACCCCCCTCAAATATTTTATTCCGGGTTTTGGGGATTATAATCATAGAAGCCAGATCATTGGCCTGTCTTTCCGCATGGATTCTCTTGAAAATGATTTGCTTGCACGCAGGAAGGTGCTCGACAATCTCATCCTTGTGCTGGAAGGAAGGGCTGATTCATTGTCGAGGCCTGCAGCAGCCAAACTTCCGGAAAGCCGCAGCAGCCAGGATATCGATCGCCGGCCGGAGGCTGATGATGAGCTTCGGCGACTGGTTGAAAGGGAAGAAAATTACTCCCTGCGCAATTCCGGAAATGAGAGCAGCGAATTGCTGGCAAGGCTTAAGCAGTTATATTTCGTTAAACCGGTGAGCGGTTACGTAACTGAGCGCTGGAACGCTGATAAGGGGCATCACGGAATAGATATAGCTGCACCGGATGGAGAGCCTGTGAAAGCTGCTTACGATGGAACGGTAATTGCTGCCTTCTGGGATCTTGAAACGGGCTATAATCTGGTGCTGCAGCACAACGACAACCTCATAACTGTTTACAAGCACTGCGGGAAACTCTTGAAAAAAAACGGTAACTTTGTGAAGTCAGGAGAGGCCATTGCCCTGGTAGGAAGTACCGGGGAGCTCAGCTCGGGTCCTCATCTTCACTTTGAACTTTGGAAGAATGGAATGAGCCTTGATCCTGCACAATTGATTGCCCTTTAACCCCTTAAGGCATGTTTGGAAAACCTAAAACACCCCTCCCTGCCGCCAACTCCATGAATCAATTTGGAGCAGGAACCACCATACAGGGTGACGTATCTGCAGAAGGTGACATCCGTATTGATGGTAAAGTAACCGGAACCGTAAGAACCAAATCCAAACTTGTGATTGGGGCCAGCGGTCTGATTGAAGGCGATGTTTATTGCCAAAACGGATACATTGACGGAAAAGTAAGCGGAAAACTGCAAGTTGAAGAACTGCTTATTCTCAGCAAAACAGCACAGATTCAGGGCGACATCAGTATCAAAAAGCTGGTCATAGAAGAAGGTGCCCGGCTCAACGGAATGGTAAGTATGGGTGTGCAGCTGGTCAGAAAGCTAGAAACAAGCGGTAAAGAAGAGCGCAACACTTCCGCTCCCTTCGCTGCGGCCCAATAATATGCCCTCCCGCAATCCTTTCCTGCGGTATTCTTCCCTGGCCTTCGAACTGCTTGCAGCGCTCGGCATCGGCGCCTGGCTGGGTCATATCATTGATCAAAAACTCGGCAACCGAAAGCCTCTGGCCACTGCCTTGATGGCTCTCCTGTTTCTTGCTGCAGCACTTTATCGCACACTGCGCGAACTCATGCGCGAAAAAAACTGATATGCCAATATTCTATATGCATCTTTTATTGCTCAGCTCTGTTCTGGCAATAGGTCATATTCTGCTCGCTTTTCGCAGTTTTTATCATCCTTTGGTCAATTTCGGCTGGGCCGGCATTGTTTTTTTTGCCATGCTCTCAGCTCTTCTATATGAAGTCAACCGCATCGCTTCCCGCTCATCTGCCCCCGGCAGCACCATGCGCTTTTTCTACATTGGTTTTATGCTTAAGTTCTTTAGTTCTCTGCTTTTTATCAGCTATTTCATCTTCATCGACCCTATAGGCACCGACTTGATGTTGCTGCCTTTCTTTGTACTTTACCTGGGGCACACCATGTTGCTTACCTACCACAGTCTTCAACTGGGGAAAGGAAAGTCATAAATGAATGCATGAAAATGCGGTGCCCCTCGCTTCGCTCAGGTCGGGCTGTGCGGGGCTTCGCTTCGCTTCGGCCGTCAAGCCGGCGCCCTTCAGGCCCCCTTCCATCCCTCACCGGGCTTTCCGTTTACCAGCGCACCAAAGCACTACCCCAGATAAATCCGGAGCCAAATCCTGCCATACACACCAGATCACCTTCACGCACACGTCCCGCCTCCCAGGCCTCGGTGAGCGCAATGGGTATAGATGCTGCAGTAGTGTTCCCGTACTTCTGAATGTTTGAAATAACCTGATCGTCGCTCAGCCCCAACTCTTTTTGAACCGCCAGGGTGATGCGCAGATTGGCCTGATGCGGAACAAGCAGATTGATGTCCTTTTCGCTGAGACCGTTGTGCGCCAGTGCTTCGCGAATCACTTCCGGAAAATATTTTACCGCATTCATAAACACCAGCTTGCCATTCATGTAAGGCAACATATCACCATTGCTGAGCATCTCCTCTGTGACTCTCGGCTTGCGTCGGCTACCGGGATGTGGCATATAAAGCTCTTCAGCAAAACGACCGTCGGCATGAATATGTGTTGAAAGAATTCCTTTTCCTTTTTCGTTGCTTGCTTCGAGTACGGCTGCTCCGGCACCGTCGCCGAAGATCACTGCCATGTTGCGACCGCGATCGCTCATTTCAAGCAAATTGCTCTGAATTTCTGCACCTACCACCAGAATGGTTTTACAGGCGCCCGTTTTGATATACTGATCGGCCACACTCAATCCGTAAATGAAACCTGCACATTGTGCGCGCAAGTCAAGGCAACCGATCTGCCGCAAACCCAGTTTGCGCTGAAGCAACACCCCCGAACCGGGGAAATAATAATCGGGTGAAAGAGTAGAGAAAACTACCAGATCAATGTCTTCCGGTTTTTTACCGGCACGCTCCATGGCCTTACGGGCAGCTTCTGCACCCATTCCGGAAACCGTCTCTTTGCCTTCGGTAAAAAAGCGGCGCTGACGGATTCCCGTGCGCTCATTGATCCATTCGTCGGTGGTATCGAACCATCCTGACATGGTATCGTTGGTGATGATTTGCTCTGGCAGGCAATAGCCCAGTCCGGTGATTCTGGAAGAAGGCATATGCTCAGTTTTGACTTAGGAATTTATTGGGCTCCTTTTTGAAAGCATCTTTACAGCCACTGTGGCAGAAGCCGTAAGTCTTGCCATCATATTGCGCAGTATCTGCAATCATTTCGGATGTCAGTTCCATTCCGCATACATAATCCATATTGGTGGAAAGCATTTTCACATCATAGCTTGGTGCTTTTGCTGCTTTAGGACTTGCACTTTCGTTGCAGGCGCTGATCAAACAGAGTCCTACAATAACTAAGGGTATATATTTCATGATGGGATATTTGTTTCAAAGGTAAATGTAGCAGAATTATCACTTGGGCAATACTGATTTTGCACAGCGAATGGCAAGGCTTTCTGCCAAAATTCCCCAAAAACCATCCGTAAACGGCGCAGATTTACAGGCCGTTTCCTTCTTTAAAACCTCTTGATAAGCAGGTACTAAAGCCTATGGGAAATCAATACTTCAGATTTTAATTTCAGTAATAAA
>CAZUHX010000005.1:0-29191 GCA_964620795.1 uncultured Chitinophagaceae bacterium | reverse complement strand
AGGGGAGTTTATTGTGCCGGAACTAAGTTTCATGCCAGGGGCTCAATCCCGAATGATCACAATGAATTAAAAATAGTATTTTAATTGTAATATTAAATTCGTTATCTTTTATACAAAAGAGGTGCCTTTCTTTACGAAAGCCGGGGCAGGGACAGCAGCGGCCCGAAGGGGCCACGCTCGCGTGGCGGAACCCGCGCATGGCCCGGCCGCGGGGCAGAAGATTCTTGTTTTGGTCCAACTGCCTTAGCCCCGCGGAGCCCCCATGAAAAATATCAAAGACACCTTACCGTTCCCGATACGATGGCCAGCACTACCGGCAATGGCAGACTGCCATCGATGAGCCATTCACGGCTTGCGTGCTCGCTCAGCGGTGCGCGGATGTAACGCCCCTGGATTTCGTAGCGAAGGTTCCAGTTGGTGTCGAATACCGGCCTGATCGAAGTGCCGTCGGTGGTCCATTGTCTGCGGTTGCCTGCGCCCCAGACCGGACTCAGGGTTTCGCCGTCCCATTCATATTCTTCGTCGGGCAGGCTGAGGTATTGAGGCTTGAGGTTTTTTCCGTCGAAAGTCCATGCACAGCGCGGATCGGCATTCCAGCGCGGACGAAGGATTCCGTTTTCGAAAATCCACTCGGAGGCGGCAGATCCATAAAGTTCGCGTATGCTTCCACCGGCTGAGGCGGTAGCTACGGGCAGGGGCGAATTTTCTCGTGCGCGCAATAAAGCGCTGTCGGTGAGAGAAAGAGATCGGTCGAGTTGTACGGCCATAAACAGCGCAACACCCGCAGGATTTGATGCCGGAAGCACTGCCAGTATTTTCTTGTCGGATTGAAGCAGAACCTGCTCGCCTTTGTTTACAAAGCGGAGCAATTCGAGGTAGGTTTCATTGGGCATCAGGCGGCTGAATACGCCTGAAGAGAGCCGGTATTCGGGCTGTTTGGAGCTGCCTTTGTAAATATATCCGACTTTGGAATCGGCGAGCCGGTCGGGAGTAAAGAGCAGGTAAATGGAGCTGTTTTCGGGCGAGCTGCCGGAGAACCAGATTTTTCCGCGCAGCAGAAATTCTGTATTGCTTTTAGGGAAGTACAGGATGGGCGACTGCCAAAGGGCCAGCGTATCGCCTGAGGGGCTGAGGATGGCTTGTGCTTTGAGCCCTGAGGAGATCAGAAGCAGGCACAATGGCTTAATCCAGCGCAGGAACATGAGGCAGGGTTTCACGCAATAGCGGAAGGAGTTGGTCGGGATGCGACAGCACACGGGCCTGCCAGCCGAGGCGGAGGGCGGTTTCTACATTTTCGGCTTTGTCGTCAATGAACAGAGTGCTTTCCGGACGTAGGCCGGTCAATTCCTGAATATGCAGGTATATACGTTCTTCGGGCTTCCGGGAGCCGACCTCGTTGGAATAGACTGCCCGGTGAAAAAAATCTGAAAACTCGCTGCGGCCAAAGGCATTTTGTGCGGTTTCGTTGATGGCCTGCACATGGATTTCATTGATATTGCTGAGAGCGAATATGCGGTAGTGGGAGCGTAGCTTGTCGAGCATGCGGAATTTCCATTCCGGATAACTGATCAGGATGGTTTTCCAGGCGTTGTCGATTTGCTCGTCGGTGGTATGGGGTTCAAACCATTGCCTGAGGGCGTGGCGGAATTCGGTAGCCGAGAGCTCGCCTCTTTCCCATTGGTCGAAGAGTTCGATTTGATGGGTATAGCCAAGTAGTTCGCGGATATTGACGCCGGGCCGCGCAAGCTTTTGGAATGCTTCGATGGGGCGGTTGTAGTCGATGTCTATGAGGACATTGCCAAGATCGAAGACAATGGTATCTATTGTGCTGTTCATGTGGCTGCGAATTTCGGCAATTCAGGGGAATTCATAGATTTGCGTCGCGTTTCGGCGCATGGTCCCTTAGCTCAGCAGGTTAGTAGCATCTGACTCATAATCAGAGGGTCGCTGGTTCGAGCCCAGCAGGGACCACCGCTCTGGGCATCATTAAAGCTCATCAAAAATCAAAGGCCTTTGATAATCAACATCAAAGGCTTTTTTGTTTTTTGCCTTGGGGTAAGAGCTTGTGTCTTAAGCAAAGAGCGTACTTAGGCTGTGATGCAGGATTTCGTTGTGGCTTTTTTCAAAGTTTCCGGCACCGAATGGAATTCCTTGTTCAATGACTAGTCCCATGAAGTCTATGATGTTGTTTGTCTCACTGCCGGTTTGCAATTACTTTTTTATGGTAAAGTTTGCCCGGGCAAGTAGAAGCGCATTAAGAACCAATACCTTCGTTGTGCGGCTTGGTTTTAACGAGTTACGGTAGGCTGTTCTTTTGCATTTCTTTCTCAATCGCCGGGCCAATCCGGATAAGCATAAATGCGGAAACCAGACAAATCAAGGCAAGTATACCTACCGCTGCCCGAACACCCTCAGCGGAAAGAAAAAACGGGAGGCTGAATAAGCCAATAAAAATCAGTCGCTGGCTTACATTGAGTACAAAAAAAATACTGTTCGCCCGTCCAATTACATGGTTGGGAATCTGATGGAAAAGAAATGTAACTCTTTCTACTCTGACCGCTGCGTTGAAATAGCCCAGCAGGAAGTGAAATACGAAGAATATTGGTAAAGGAAGTTTAATCAGCAGCGCAAGATAGCATAGGCCGGCAGCTGCAGTAAACAGAGGGATCGAAAGTGTGACAGAGGGAATGCGAAAACTGCGGGAAGCCAGCACTCCGGCCAGCAGAGCCCCCAGGGAAAAAACCATGTCACTGAGCGCATAGACTTCTCCTCCTTTATTCATGAAGCGAAAAACGTAAAGCGGCATGAGTTGCAGCGAATTGATGAGTATGGAAAGAAAGACGGTCTGGCTGAGCAGTCCGAATTGCAATACAACGGGATGGTCCTTGAGAAATCGGAAGCCTAGCCGGATGCGTTCTGCCAATGGAGCGGTATCAGACTTGCCGGGATGAGACGCAAGGCTTTTGATCCGGCTTATCAAAAGAAGTGCAACCAGATAGGTTGAAGCATCGAGAGCGAATATTTCCCAAATAGACCATGGTTTCATTTCCCAATGCAGAGGTAAAAATGTACCGAGACCTTTTCCTGCATGCACTCCTTCAAGAAGTATGGCTGAGCAACCGCCTGCCAAAGCAAAGGTGATCTGACCCTGTACCTCGAGGAGTGAAGTTACGCGGCCATAATCTGAAGGCTCGGTCACTTCCTGAGCAAACGCATAAAGGTTAGGAAAATGTATGTTGTAAATCAGCGCTGTGGTTGCAAATGCCAGGCCTACCAGGGGCCAGGGGAGTTCATGCACAGCAAAGCCCCAGCCGGTAATAGTGCCTATGAGCAGCATTCCGGCCAGATTGATGGCCATAAACAAATTTCTGCGGTTGTGCCGGTCAACCAGTGCTCCGGCATAGATTCCCCAGAAAAGCGAAACTAAAGTCACACTGAAGTAAATCCATGAAAAATGAGCAGACATTCCTTTGGTGCTGAAGTACCATGGAATGGCTATCATGCTGATGCCCTGCGCTACGCCGGAAACCGAATTGGCCAGTAAGAGCAGAACAATGGCAGGGGAGTTTTTCACGAGGGGCGAAGGTAGAAGAAAGCCCTTAAACACTTAAATGGGATTGGGGTTTGGTCAAATTAAAGCATCCGCTTAGGTTTGAGGTTCAAATAAAACCTATGTCAGTAAATGTTTCTCTTCTCAAGCGTATTTGCGAGGTTCCGGGAATATCGGGCTTTGAGCAGAAAGTGCGCGAACTGGTGAGCGCCGAATTGCAGGATGCTGCCGACCGTTTGTATACCGATCACATGGGCAATTTGATTGCCTTCAAGAAGGGCCGCTCGTCTGACAAGAAAATGATGGCTGCCGCTCACATGGATGAAATCGGATTCATGGTTAATCATATTGACGACAAAGGATTCCTGCGTTTTCACCCCATTGGCGGATTTGATCCCAAAACCCTTACAGCACAGCGTGTTGTGGTTCATGGCAAAAAAGATGTGGTGGGCGTGATGGGCTCAAAACCCATACACTTGATGAGTCCTGAAGAAAGAGGTAAAAATGTTCAGCTCACCGACTTTTTTATCGATCTCGGAATGCCTCGTGAAGAAGTGGTAAAGTGGATCGAAGTGGGCGCTCCTGTGACCCGCGAGCGCGAACTGATCGAAATGGGGGAATGCGTGAATTGCAAATCAATTGACAATCGCGTAGCAGTATTTATTCTGATTGAAACCTTGAAGGAATTGAAAGGAGCTGAATTGCCGTATGATTTCTATGCCGTTTTTACAGTTCAGGAAGAGGTTGGAATTCGCGGCGCTCAAGTTGCGGCACATCACATCAATCCGGATTTCAGTCTTTGTATAGATACCACCATTGCTTTCGATACGCCGGGTGCAAAGCCAGAAGAGGCGGTAACTCGGCTGGGTGAAGGCACTGCGATCAAGTTGATGGATTCGTCAGCCATTTGTGATGTAAGAATGGTGCGATACATGAAACAGCTTGCGGCAGACAGCGGTATCAAGTGGCAGCCTGAAATGCTTCCTGCCGGGGGTACAGATACGGCGGGAATGCAGCGCATGGCTACCAACGGAACCATTGCGGGAGCCGTCTCCATTCCTACGCGTCACATTCACTCTGTGATTGAGATGGCACATAAAAACGATATCCGCGGATCCATAGATCTGCTCAAAGCTTCCCTGATCAAAATGGACAGCTGGGATTGGTCGTTTAATGCCTGAAAATGAAAGCGGGACTCAGGGCGAGGGAGATACTTTCTGCTCTTGCAGATTTGTTTTTTCCTCGTTATTGTTCCGGCTGTGGAGATGTTTATCCGCAAGCTCCTCTTCCTTTGTGCCCGGTCTGTTTTGCAGGTCTTGCAAAAACGGGATTTGTATCTGAAGCAGATAATGAGCTCGAGCGAAGGCTGCGAGGTAAATTTCCATTTGAGCGCGCTGCAAGCTTGTATTTTATGCCCGGAAAGAGCGCTTTACGGGAGCTGCTTCATGATTTGAAATACCGCAGGAAAAAGGAATATGGTTTATGCCTGGGGCGATTAGCCGGCCGCGAACTAAAAGTTCATGCGGCATTCCCAAAGGCAGAAATTGTTGTTCCTGTTCCCATACATCCCGAAAAGCTGAAGCTGCGCGGCTACAACCAGTCTGAAGTAATTGCCACTGGCCTGTGTGAAGAAACAGGACAGTTGTTGCTGGCCGATGCTATACTCAAGAGGCGAGCAACTGAATCTCAGACCCGTAAAAATCGAGAGGAGAGGGCTGAGAATATGGAAGAAGTTTTTGCTCGCGGCCCTTCATGGGAAAGACTACAAGGGAAGCAGGTACTTTTACTTGATGATGTGATGACAACCGGTGCTACGCTTACTGCCTGCGCTGATGTGCTGAGAGAAATTCCGGGCATCAGACTTTCGGTTTTTACGATTGCGATGGCAGAATGATTTTTAAATAATTAATATACATTATTAATATATAAAATATAAATATGGCGCCTCCCTCCGCTGCTGCGCGCGGAAGGGCCGGGTGTTTCGGGGGTTCCGTGGCGTAACGCCACCCGGCTGCGCCGGCCCCTTCACCCCCTGGCGCGGGCTTTCGTTTGAATGGTATCTCAAGATCTGTCATTAGAATGGAATATGTTTGCCGCAGTAGCTTCGTATTATTTGTACTTCCTCTGTGTTTCTATTAATTAAAACTTTAAATATTTAAATATAATATATATTATTGAAATAAACCGGAGGTATTCAGCCGGAAAGTCCGGTGAGGGATGGCAGGGGGCCCGCAGGGCGCCGGCTTGCCGGCCGCAGCGAAGCGCAGCCCCGCACAGCCCGACCTGAGCGAAGCGAGGGGCACCGCCTGTAAACAGAAGGATATAATTAAATCAGATATCTTCCCTCCAAAGGCATTCTTCTTCCGATGCCAAATGCCTTTTCGGAAACCCGCAATACAGGTGGGGCCTGAAACCGTTTCCATTCATTGGCATTGACCATGCGGAGCACTTTCTTTACGAGCTGTTCGTTGGCACCTCCGGAAAGAATTTCATCAATACTTTTTCTCTCTTCTATGTATGCGTGGAGGATCGAATCCAGAATGTTGTATTCAGGAAGGCTGTCGGTATCTTTCTGACCCGGCCTGAGTTCTGCCGAGGGAGCTTTGATCAGAATATTTTCAGGAATCAGTTCGCTGTATAAGTTAAAAGATTTACACAATTCATATACTTGTGTTTTATATACGTCTCCAATCACGGCTAGAGCTCCGCACATGTCGCCGTATAGCGTTCCATAGCCCACTGCCAGTTCGCTTTTGTTGGTAGTATTGAGCAGGATGTATCCGAACTTATTGCTCAGAGCCATGAGCAGCACACCTCTTGTTCTGCTTTGTAGATTTTCTTCGGCCACTCCCGGACTGGTATCCTTAAACCATGGATGAAGTGTTTGTTCAAAAGCACCGAATACTTCTTCTATCGGGATGATTCTGTGTTCTGTATTGAGGCGGCGACATAGCTCAAGCGCATCTTCTATGGAGTGTGTGGAAGAATACCGGGAAGGAAGTAAAACACTGAGTACATTCTGCGGCCCCAGAGCCTCTGCGGCCAAGGCGAGCACCAGTGCCGAATCTATGCCGCCGCTGAGTCCGATCACTGCTTTTTCGAATCTGAGTTTTCTGAAATAGTCGCGGATACCCAATACCAGCGCCTTGCGTATTCGTTCTACGGGCAGAGGTGTGTTTGCAGATATGGGCAGCATTTTTTCTGTATCTACAATGCTGATGTTTTCTTCGAAAAAGGGAGCAAGCAGGCAAAGTTCTCCTGCGGCATTCATCACCATAGATCCGCCATCGAAGATCAGTTCGGTTTGTGCTCCCACCTGATTCACATACAGCAGTGGAAGTCCATAAACAAGGCAATTGGCTTGGAGTACAGACAGTCTGTTTTCATGGTGTTTTGCAGAGAAGGGCGAAGCAGAAAGATTGAGAATCATGTCCGGATTGAGCTTCATGAGCTCATCCATGGGGTTGGTCCGGTAAAGCGGATTGTTGTTGCCGATATTCCAGAGATCTTCACAGATGGTTACGGCAAACCGGAGGCCTTTGAACTCAAGGAGCCGGCAATTTAGTCCCGGTTCAAAGTATCTGTACTCATCAAACACATCGTATGTAGGAAGCAATGTTTTGTGAAACACCTGCACAATGCGGCCATCATATAGAAAAAAAGCGGAGTTGAAGAGATCTTTTCCGGCCGGATCGGGATTGGCGCAGACACCACCGATCAGTATACCGGTTTCCGGACAGGCTGAGGCAATTTCCTGAATAGTTTTTTCGCACTCTTCTATGAAATGGCGGTAATCAAGAAAATCGCGGGGCGGATAACCACATACGCTTAATTCGCCGAATACTACAAGTTCTGCTCCCAGGGCAGCAGCCTGGCGGGCGTTAGAGATGATTCGTTCAGCGTTGGCGGGATAATCGCCAACATGCGGATTGATCTGGGCGAGGGCTATTTTCATGATCAGAAGAATATTCCGGTTCTGAATTGAAAGTTGCGTATCAGCAGAGCTTCTTTACGGGGATCCTGATCTTTGAGCATATTGACAAATCCGTTTTGGTAGTAGAGCCCAAACATAAGAGCAGTTCTACCGCTGAAAGCGTATTCGAATCCTGCGCCTGCAAGGATGCGAAAGTCGAAAAAGCCCGATCGGAAGCCCGGGAACTGAGTGCTGAGTGCATTGTCTTTTCTGAGTATATTTTCTTTTTCTATCTGAAGCAAGCTTCCCGCGGGAACAGGAACAGGTTCTGAGAAAGTAGCTCTTGAACTCACTACGCCATTGAGCGTAAATCCAATTTCTCCGAACACGGTAAACTTACGGATTTCATTGGTTCTGAGCTTAAGCATAATCGGGATCTGCACAGACTGATAGGAGTACTTTTCTGTCACTTTTACGATTGAGTTTGGGCGTTTTTCGAAAGAATCTCTGCCGGAAATACTTCCTGCATCCATTCCGCCAAAAAGTCCTGTACTGATGCCATAATTCTGGTGAAAGTAATATTCAAACATCAGTCCGTAGTTCATGGAATAGCCTACTTTTTCGATTCTGAGGTCTTTGTCTTTGGGTTTCAGCCAGCTAAGTCCCGGGCCTGCCATCAGTCCGAATCGGAAGCGGTCATTCACTCCCATCGTCTTTGGGGTGAATAGAATGAGGAAAAGATATGTTAAAAGAATGCCGGGCAATATTGAAACAGGCTTGGGTTGCATGATGCTATGCTTAGTTTAGAGGGGTAAAAGTAATGATTGAGTGAGAGCAACAGGCGCCAAGATAGGAACAGCTTTGATGTTGATAGCATCATGTATTGCAGGCTGCAAGAGCGGGAGTGAGGACGTGGATGTGTCAGGGATTCAGCTAGAAGTGAAGCTTCAGCGTTTTGACCGGGATCTGATGGATTTAAGGGGAAAGGACTTAACATCCGGCTGGAAGGCTGTAGAGAAAAAATATCCTGATTTTGCCGGTTTTTATGCCCGGGAGCTAATGAGGTTCCCTGAATTGGCTCAGGCGGGAAGTGCAGATCCGCTGCAAAGTGGTTTGGGCTTTTTTTTAAACAATCCTGCCATTTCAGGATTGCAGGATACGGTGAATATTCAGTTTCCGGATGAGGAGTTGCTGAATGAGCAGTTGACGGATTTATACCGGCACATTCGATATCATTTCAAGGACTTTCCGCTTCCGCAGCCGGTGGCTGTGATCACGGAGTTTCAGTATGGATGTTTTACCTATGATACCTCCTGGCTGGCACTTGGGCTCGACCGTCATTTAGGAAATCGCTATCCGTATTACGAGGGGCTCGGATTTTATGATTATGTACAGCGCAAGATGAACAGGGATCATTTGATCAGGAATGCGGCAGAGTCTCTTTACAATCTTTATTACGGGGCAGATCGCTACAATGAGGAGCACAGTTTGCTTGAAGCCATGATTGAAAGGGGAAAGCGCTGGTATTTCATTAAAAAAGTAATGCCGCAATTGTCGGATACGGCTTTGTTTGGATATACGCCCGCGCAGACGGAATGGTGCAGGCTCAGTGAAAAGGCGGTATGGCAGTTTTTGAACGACCGGGACTTACTATATCAAAAAAACTACATGGAGCAGAAGAGGTATCTGGATGAATCTCCATCTACTCCCGGCATGCCTTCAGAAGCGCCGGGATACGTTCCTGTTTGGATCGGCTACCGAATTGTGAGCATGTTTGCTGAAAACAAGGGGAAGGGAATGTCTCCGGATCGGCTGCTACAGTTGAAACCAATGGAAATCTTTCAGGGGGCAGCTTACCGGCCGGGGAATTGAGTGTAGCGGTCATTGTATTACATTTTTGTATAAATTCACCTCCGAATTTTATATATGAGTCCCGTAAGATTGGGTGTTTACATGGTAGCCGCGGTGGTGGTCTGGTTTGTGGCCGGGAGGCATTTTTTTGTAAGTATTCCCGAGGGGCACAAAGGAGTTGTATTCAGGATTCTTCGGGGAGGAGTATATAAAGAAGCTGTTTATGGGCAGGGGCTTCATCTGAAGTGGCCATGGAACCGGATGATCGTGTATGATCTGCGCTTGCGCGAAGGGAAAGCAAAGGTTGATGTGTTGAGCAGAAACGGGCTTTCTATTTTGGTAGAGCTGAGTTATCGCTTTCAGCCCAATCCGGTGAAACTGGGCTATCTGGTAGACGAGGTGGGCCCCGAGTATCAGCGTAGTATTGTTGAGCCGGAGATCAGGGCGAGTACGCGTGCTGTTGTGGGGAGATATTTGCTCGATGAATTATACTCCAGCCGGCGCGGAGACATTCAGGATGAAATTTTCAACCGGGTTAGTTATGCTCTTCGTGATAAATATATTTATCTGGATGCCATCCTTGTAAAGCAGATCACACTTCCGCCTTCCATTCAGCGCGCTATCGAGGCCAAGCTGAAGCAGGAACAGGAAAGCCAGGAATATGAGTTCAGGCTTGCTATTGCACAGAAGGAGGCAGAGCGGCTGCGAATTGAATCTGAGGGTAAGGCTTTGGCTTTTAAAATGCTGGCACCGGCATTGAGCGACAACATCATCAGGGAGAAGGGCATTGAAGCGCTTCAGCGTCTGGCAAGTTCCCCGAATACCAAGATCGTTATCATGGGAGGAAAGGATGGTGTACCGCTCATGATAGACAAGTAAAAAATTCAAAAGAGTGAGAAGAAGAAAAGAATCCTGGGACAGCATTTTTATGAGGGTATTGAATTCAACCCTCTGTTTTGTAGCTGCATATGTATTGATCACCTATCTGTTCTTTTTGGTGACAGGCCTAACGGGCAAGTTGTTTGACTATGATGTAGACATTTATTATTACGGAAATAAGTTTTTGCTTAAAGATCATGAATGGACCAGGGTAAGTGTTTCTGCCATTTTCATGGTTGGCCCCATTTTTGTCCTGGCCTGGGGGCTTTTCAATATGTACCTTTATTTTAAATTCAGAATTTATGAATGGACTTTTAATTTGTTCTTCATCTGGTCGTTTGTGATTGGCACACAAATGTTTATTTCACATATATTTATTTCTGCTCTTGGTTACGGTGAATACAATAGCCCATTTTATATCAATTTCGCTGTATTTTTTGCCTGGTGGAGAGTTCCCCAGGCCTTGATTTATTTGGCTATGGCGCCATTTACTATTCTTGGAGCTTTCTTTGCGGTTTCCGTGGTAAAGGCATTTCTGAGCTTTGCATTCACCTATACCAAGGTCAATAAGCCCAGCCGTCGCCGCAAATTTTTTACTCAGGTTGCAATATTTCCGTTTATGGCAGGAGCGGTAATTACAACCATGATTACATTTCCAATGAACATGTATGTACACCTTGCCTACCTCGGTGTGATTTTTACATCACTTATCATTGGATGGTATTCCATGTTTTATCTGGAAATGACCACTGATGAGGTTAATCGCCACCAAAATCTGCAAAAGCTCAACATCCCGCTCATTCTCTTTACGCTTCTGATTTGCGGTGGTGTATTGCTCACCTGGCGAGGGATATATCTGAGCATTTAGTGTATGTTGAAAAAACTCCTCTTCCGTATTTTTAGCGATAAAAAAATGATCGCTCCGGCAGAATTTGTCATTAAAGTTCTGCTTGTATACGCAGGCTGGAAGTTGTTTCATTATTCAGCCACTCATTTTTCTTTCCTGATGCCATTCTGGAAATCAATTTCAGATTCCATGGCTTCTGTTTCCATAAGAATAGCCTCGGCACTTCTCACTTTAGCAGGAGAGCCAAACACATTTAATAAGAGAAACCTGATTATAGAAGGGACCCCCGGTATTTTTGTTGCTGATCATTGCATCGGCCTTGCACCTATGGTGGTGTTTAGTTTTTTGATCTTGTTTTTTTCCGGAAGTGCAAAAGCCAAACTGTGGTTTATTCCTCTGGGGAACATTCTCATTTTGCTTATCAACTCATTAAGAGTTGCCGGTCTTGCCTACACTGCGGCGCATTATTCAGCAGGCTTTTTCGAAATTAATCATTCGCTGATCTACGTTGTGCTCACCTATGGAATGATATTTCTTCTGGTTAGTTGGTGGATGAATCGTTTTTACCGGGATTAGTTTTTATTACGCAGTATTTTTTTAATGGTCTTCCAATCATGCTCTGTAAGTTGCCCGGCTTTGCTGAAAGCTACAGAGCCATCAGTTGTTCTGATCAGATAGGAAGTAGGATAGGTGTGGATGCCGGACTGGCTGAATGGTCTTGCAGACTTCAGCAATTCGGGTAACTCAGGCTGTTGAATGCGCAGCTTCTCCATAGTTTCCTGATCTTCTTCATGAACAATAAAGACCTTTAGATCTGCCCTGAAATCATTCTGTAGTTTTAACAGCTCAGGAAGTTCCTCCCGGCAATTGATGCACCAGCTGCCGAAGTAATCCAACAAGACATAAGGTCTCTCGGAGAATTCCGATATGATGAGCTTTGTTTGATTTTCCCTGATTAGTTCAGTTTGCTTCCATGGGGCTGCAGGGGCCACCCGGTATTTCCTGAATAGCCATATGCCGACTATTCCTGCAATAACCAAAGGGGTCAGTATCCAAAAAATCGTAGTCTTCATGAAAACGATGTCTGTAGTCGGTCTGTGAGGCTTCAATAACGCGTAAAGCATGTTCACGGCCATAGACCTGTGCGATTTGAACCTGGGGCTTTATTGTTCCGGGCATGTCTTTGTATGTCAGGAAATAGTGCCTGATTTTTTCCAGCAGAGCTTCAGGAAGGTCGCTGAGTTCATGCACCTCTTCGTAAAGTTCGTCGCCATCCATTACACAGATGATTTTGTCATCGGCTTCATCGCGATCTATCATGAGCAAGCCTCCCAGCGGACGTGCACGCACCAGGATATCGCCATGTATGATGTTTTTTCCGGTAATGATACATACATCCAGCGGATCCTGATCTCCTCCGATATCAGCTTTCCCTGTTTGTTTCATACATACTTCACCTACTTCCCGGTCGCAGAGTGTTTGCGGAATAAATCCATATAAAACAGGTACCACATTTGAATACAATTGTGGCCGGTCAATTCGCAGATATCCTGAAGCTTTATCTATTTCATATTTGACCTGATCGGAGGGTACAATTTCAACAAAACACTGAAAAACGTCTTGTTTGGGAGTGCGAGGGTCAATTCCATGCCAGGGATGGGCTTTAAATTTATTCATAACCGATTGTAATTACCAGCTTCCTCCGGCTCCGCCACCACCAAAACTACCACCCCCAAATCCTCCAAATCCGCCGCCTCTGCTACCGCCGCCAAATCCTCCGCTTCTCCAAACCGGGGGCGAATACATGCCGCGGCCGCTGATGTGTTGGTAACTGCCGCGGTTCATGAATGGAAGAACCACAAAGACCAGGATCATTAATACAATCACCAACCACACAGGCATACCTTTTTCATCGCTACCCTCTGATTCTTCCGATACAAACTGGCCGCTTAATCTCAGCATCATATGCTGAACAGCCAGGGCAAAGCCCGCGTAGTAGTTCTGCTCCCTGAATGCAGGTTTTAAGTCGTTTTCGATGATTCTTTTACAGATGGCATCTGTTAGAAAAACCTCGGTACCACGGCCCGTTGCAATAAACATTTTGCGTTCATCTACAGCAACAGCCATTACAACTCCATTGTCCTGATTGGCACCCCCAACGCCCCATTTTTCTCCAAGCTCGGTGGCAAACTCTGCGATGTCTGCGCCCTCAAGAGTTTTGATGGTAATAATTACGATTTGAGTGGAAGTGCTGTCGCTGTATGCTGCCAGAGCAGTTTCCAGGCTGTTTTCCTCCTCATTGCTGAGCATTCCCGCCAAATCATTAACGAGTCTTGGAGGATCCGGTTTTGCAGGAATCTGAATCTGAGCCTTTGCCGAGAAAAAGGGCAGAAGAATCAGAAAAAATATACAATTAATGGCCGCTGATCTCATCGCTCAATTCATTCTGATCATTCCTTTCAAAAGGAAAAAATTGCTTCAGATGCAGACCGGTTTCCTGAACCGCATACTGCAACCCTCTTAGCCTGTTGCCATTCCTGAAATGTTCCAGCATCACCCCGATCAGGCCTTCCCAAAAGCCGGCCTGTACCACAGAATGAATGCCGGAGTCGCCCACTATGGCCAATTTGTGGTCCTTATGAGCGACATAAATCAGCACGGCATTGCGGGCCTGCGTTTTATGCATCCCCAGTTCGTAAAAAACCTCAAGGGCACGTTCATAAGGGTCTTGCTTGCAGGAAGTTTCGAGATGCACTCTGATCTCTCCCGAGGTATGATTCTCGGCCATTCGGATGCTCTCAACCAAAGCTTGTCGCTCTGATTCCTGAAGGAAAGGTTTGTCGAAAAGCATAAAATCAGAACTTGACCTCCGGTGCTTTTTCTGCTCCGGCAGCCGATTTGAAATAGGCTTTTTCATTGAAGCCAAACATCCTGGCTATCATTAACTGGGGGAATTTGGCGATGTAGGCATTGTAGTCGTTTACGGCCTCATTAAAACGATTTCGCTCCGTATTGATGCGGTTTTCTGTGCCTTCCAGCTGCGACTGCAATTCCTGAAAGTTTGCAGTTGCCTTGAGCTGCGGGTACTGCTCAACTGTAACCAGTAAGCGTGACAGGGATGATTTGAGTTCATCCTGCGCAGACTGAAAGCGAGCAAGATTTTCTTCGGTAAGTTCGTTGGCATTGAGTTGAACACTGCTCGCTTTCGAGCGGGCTTCTATTACTTTGGTGAGGGTTTCCTGTTCAAAATCAGCCGCGCCTTTCACTGTATTCACCAGATTAGGAATCAGATCAGAACGGCGCTGGTAGGCCGATTCTACGTTGGCCCATTGCTTGCTGACCGCCTCTTTCTTTTCTACCATACTGTTGTATCCGCAGGAGGAAAGCGAAAAAGCTCCGATAAAAATCACGAACAGACGCAAAACATTTTTCATTTTGTTTTCTTTTGTGGAGTAAAGATACGGGCTTTGGCAAGCCTTGTTCTTTCAGTCAACACAATAATTCTTAAATAAGCCATGGGAAAACTGCGTGAGGATTTTGAAACTTATCGCCGGAATATGAATGAGGTCATTTTATCTGAAGATAATCTGACGCTTAAAAGATTCTGGAGTCTGGACCAGCAAGCCTACGCTCCGGGGGCCATTGATACAAGAACCAAGGAGATGCTTGGGCTCGTCTCAAGCATGGTTCTGCGTTGTGACGACTGCATCCGCTATCATCTCGGAAAGTGTCATGATCTCGGCCTGTCAACTGCCGAAGTTTATGAAGTATTTGCCATTGCTAATCTGGTTGGTGGTTCCATAGTGATACCTCATACACGCCGTGCTGCCGAATATTGGCTTGAACTGACCCAAGAACAAACCTCCTGAATTATGCTAATCATCGGAATTGCCGGAGGTACCGGCTCAGGCAAAACAACCGTAGTCAGAAAACTGATGCAATACTTTCCTGAGCAGGAGGTAGCCGTTCTTTCACAAGACGCTTATTATAAAGACAACAGCCACCTCAGCGAATCTGAAAAGCTGAAGGTAAATTTTGACCATCCCGAGTCATTGGAATTCGATCTGCTGGTTGAACATTTGCAGGATCTCAAAAAGGGTAAATCAATAGAAGAGCCGATTTATTCTTACCTCACATGCTCCCGATCCTCCGAAACCAGACATATTGAGCCGCGGCATGTGGTGATTCTGGAGGGCATTTTGATTTTTACGGATCCCCGGATCCGGCATTTGTGTGATATCAAAGTGTTTGTGGATGCCGAAGCAGATGAGCGCTTGCTGCGCATCATAAGCCGGGACATAGAAGAACGCGGAAGAACCATTCATCAGGTAATAGAACGTTATGGCATTGTTAAAGAAATGCATATTCAATTCATAGAACCGACCAAGCGTTTTGCAGATATCATCTTGCCTCAGGGCGGAGAAAACACAGTGGCCATAAGGGTTCTCAGTGATACCATCCGCATTAAACTGCGGGAAATGGGAGAAGATATTCCCTGATTTTGAAGCCCACCCCCTTTTTTCATTGTTTGAATAATGATTAATTTTATATCAAACATCCCGGACCCTTTTGCAAAAGGACGCCTCAGATCACAGGCTCTCTGATGAAGAGATCATTCACCGCTACCGGAATTCGCATGATACGGCTTATGTGGGAGAGCTTTACACGCGTTATACCCATCTGGTGTATGCCGTATGCCTGAAGTATCTCAAAGAGCCTGAAACTGCCCGCGATGCGGTAATGCAGATTTTTGAAAAGCTGCTCACCGATCTCAAAAAGCATGATATACGACTGTTTAAACCCTGGCTTCACACCGTAGTTAGAAATCACTGCATGATGCACTT
This sequence comes from uncultured Chitinophagaceae bacterium, assembly GCA_964620795.1. Classification (GTDB taxonomy): domain Bacteria; phylum Bacteroidota; class Bacteroidia; order Chitinophagales; family LD1; genus CAZUHX01. The sequence continues at coordinate 13,307 of CAZUHX010000005.1, read as the reverse complement.
CAGGGCCGAAGCGTCTAAAATGAAAGTGGTGCACCGCGAACCCTTGCATATGGAAAACAATGAGACCATGCATCCTATTGATGTTGAAAATCATGCAGCAGACAAAGAATGGATTTTGGCGCAATTGGAAACAGGCCTGGAAAACCTCAGAGAAGAACAAGGGAAATGTTTGAAACTGTTTTATCTGGAGGACCGCTCCTACAAAGAGATTTCGGAACAAACCGGATTCCCGCTTTCGGATGTAAAAAGCCATATTCAGAACGGAAAAAGAAATTTGAAAATCTACCTTGACCGGCAAAATGAGCAGAAAGAACAAGCATAAACCGGAACTGTTCCGCAACGGCACACTCACGCCCGAAGCACTGAAGGCTTATGCTGCAGGGGAGCTGGATGCTGCCGGTCGGGCCGAACTGGAGCGCTATTTTCAGGATGATCCATTTGCCGCCGAGGCTGCAGATGGTCTTCAGGAAGTGCCTCAGACAGATTTTCTGAATGAGGTAGGCAGACTAAATCAGCAGATCAGGAATGAGGCAGGCAGCCCGGCCAATGCTGCAGGTATAAGCTCATGGACGCGTTGGCTTGCTGCCGCAGCTATGCTCATTTTACTGATGGTATTTGGTTATCTGGTTCCTCGTTTTATGGGTAAGGAAGAGGCAAAGATCGCATTGAGCGATCAGGAGGAGGTTTCCGAAATCCCCGAACCTCAACCGGCTACTTCCGCGACCATGGAAGAATCAAAGCCAAGTCATTCTGATGCAAGAGAAGTGACTCCCGCCACTGTGCCTTCGCCTCCGGAAATGAGTCCGCCGGCTGCCGGTGTGGCAGTTGTAACAACAACCGAAGAATCCCGCTCAAAACCTTTGAACGCGAAAGAAAAGTCTGTGACCGATGAGAAAGAAACCATTGTGATCGCTGAAGCGGTAGCCTCTCCGGAAACCGATGTTGCTCTTGCGGAAACTACAGTACAGGAGCAGCCCGCCTCCAGGCAGGAATCAAGCAGGGCATTAAAAAAGGAGGCAATGACTGCATCCGCCAAGGTTGATTCTGAAAGGTCTTCATCATCCTCTCCAAAAGAAGCCATGAAACTGTTTGAGGATAAACAGTATGCAGCAGCAGCCGTGGCTTTTGATGCTGTTGTAAAAGAAAATCCTTCTGCCCAGGAAGCTGTTTATTATAGCGGACTGAGCCATTATATCAATGATAATTATACCAAAGCTTTAACCCGATTTGAATATCTGATCGGTCAAAACCGCAAATACCGCAACGGCTCGCTTTATTACAAATCTCTGATACTTATTAAACAAGGCAAGAAGCAGGAAGCACTGCCGCTGCTAGAAGAGTTGCGGAAGAATCCCGGAAGCTTTCAGAAAAAAGCTGAGGAACTGCTGCGCGAGCCCTGAGTTTTCAAGCTGTCTTTTAACTACATTCGCAGCACTGATGTCGTTTCTAAAAACCACTCTTCCGCTGTTGCTTCTGATTTTCGGAATCAGTGTCTTGTTGAGGCTGCCTCAGCTTGGCAGGCCCCTATCCAAGCATCATGAGTTCTGTACGGCGGTTAGTTTGAGAGTGCTTGATATCTGGTGGGAGGAAGGCGTCGGTACTCATCACTTCAGCCCGGTGATGAATTATCCGGGTGAAGCCAATAAATTCATCAACAATCACGCCCAGACATCAGGTCAGATGATTGATCACCGGGGCAATGCCTATTATGTTTCTCATCCGCCTTTTGCTTATCTGCTACCTTATTCCATTTTTAAAATCACAGGAGTTCCGCCCTCTGTGCTCGGTTTGCAGATCATTCATCTGTTCATTCATTTTCTTTCTGCCCTGTTTGTTTATTTCACGGTTTGTCTGCTCAGCTTCAACAGGGCTAGAAATCTGCCATACCTTCCCGCTGTAGTCGCTTTCGTGGTTTATGTTTTTAATCCTGCCGCGCTCTGGTTTCAGTCTAATGTTTACATGGCAGACATGCTCGTGCAGTTGCCTTTTGTACTTGGAACCTACACTGCGCTCAAACTCATTATCAGGCAAAGATTTTATTCGTTTAAATATTTGTTTTTCTATTGTCTTCTTCTTTTCCTGATGATGTACAGCTCATGGCTGGGTTACTTTTTTGCTGCGGGAATGATCATCTATGCCCTTCTGCATCTTCACAAACACCAGGGTTTCAAATGGCTGATCTTCCTCAGCCTGCTTTGCACTTTCCTTGCGCTGCGCTTTACACTGGTGCAATATGCTTCAGTAAACGGCTTGAATGCAATAGTTAATGAAGCCGTTTCACGTTATCTGGTGCGCGGATCTCTGGGGGATCTGCAAAACGGATATTTTGCCTTTGTTAAGTTTTATGCCTATTACCTGATCAAGATAATGTTGAACTACATCAGCAGCTACTTGCCCATTTATATAGCGATACTTTGGTTTGCCCTTACTGCTTCGCGGCAGAAGAAAATGAAGATTCTCTTTTCTGAAAACGGTTATCGCTTTATCTGGCTTTCTGTTTTGCCGGTTTTGCTTTTACACTTTGTGTTTCTGGAATATTCAGGTCAGGATTTCACAACTTTATATGCAGCACTGTTTTTTTCAGTGCTCATGGGAATATTGTATGACAAACTTCGCCGCAGCGGAATTACAAATCAGAAAAAATTAAATTTGATAGTCATAGCAGGTACTTTCTTGATGATTTTGCAGTTTACACTCATTAATTTGCCTGGCAATAATTCAGTTAAGGGTTTCAGATATGACACCTATCGTGAAGCCGGACAGAGAATTGCAAAAATCAGTCGTGCAGACGAAGTGATTTTTTTATTAAAGGGAGTAGCCGAACCTCAGTTGATATATTATGCTAAAAGAAATATCAAAGAAGTTGAATCTGAAGAAGATGCCAGGCGTTTTCTGGAAGTAAGAGGTATAAAGCGTGGTGTTATCTTTGGTGCAGAAAATCCAGCAGGACAGTCTTATCCACTGATTAAACATATTTATATAAATTCTATTTAAAATGAGTGAATTCAGTATTCCGGTTATTGATCTATCTGATTTTGAGTGCGGCGATCCCGCTGCCCGCTTATCTATGGTCAATGCCTTGGGCACAGCCTACCGCGAAGTAGGTTTTGTAGCCGTGAAAAATCATGGTGTTTCTGAAGATCTGATCGAGCGTTTTTATAAGCTGGTTCGGCAGTTCTTTGCCTTAAGTCCTGATCAGAAAAGTCGCTACGAAATACCCGGGCTTGCCGGTCAGCGCGGTTTTACTTCTTTTGGCCGGGAACATGCCAAAGGCAGTGATGCGCCTGATCTCAAAGAATTCTGGCAGTTTGGGCAAACAGATCTTAGTCCGAACCACCGGCCTGCCGACTATCCCCCCAATGTAGAAGTGGCTGAACTTCCTGAATTCAATCAAACGGGAGAAGAGCTTTTTCGCGCTTTTGAGAAATCCGGAAGTGTTCTGCTGCGTGCCATTGCCCTTCATCTGCAGTTAGCTGAAAACTATTTCGACGCCTACATCAAAGGAGGAAACAGTATTCTGAGGGCAATCTATTATCCGCCTATCACTTCAGAACCAAAGTCAGCCATCCGGGCCGAACAGCATGAAGACATTAACCTCATCACACTTCTCGTTGGCGCTTCTGCCGATGGTCTTGAACTGCTTAACCGCGAGAATCAGTGGATTCCTGTAAGTGCTCCCGAAGGTTGTCTGGTAGTGAATGTGGGTGATATGCTTCAGCGCCATACCAACAACCGGCTGCGCTCTACCACGCACAGAGTAGTGAATCCGCCGCGCGATCGCTGGCACACCGAGCGTTTCTCCATTCCGTTTTTTCTGCATCCGGTGAGCGAAATGAGACTCGATTGTCTTGCATCTTGTGTAGACGAGAACCACCCCCCGGCTTATGATCCCATCACCGCTGGTGATTATCTGGATGAAAGACTGCGTGAAATCGGATTAAAAAAATAACTATTTGATTTTTCTGATCAGCTCACCAACAGCCTGACTAAGTAAATCCTTGTCAAAGGCCTGAGCGGGAAACCCTTTGTACTGCAGCGCTTCTGACAGATTTTTGTCAGGTTTAAAGAGGTCTTGCTGCACATTCATTGCCAGACCTGTGTCCTGCATTCTGTTGCCCAGATATTCCTGTTCTGTTTGTCCGGGAGTAGGAATCAGCAATGATTTATTATTGCTTTGCCAGAGGTCGCAAAGAGTGGAATATCCCGGTCTGCACACCATTAGTTCATGTGTAGCCAGAAGTCTGGATATGGTCTCGCTATCGGCAAGATCATGAACCTCCATCCCCATCGGATAAACCTGCATTCTTTTAGAAGAAGTTCCCCGTACTAAACTGCTTTCTGCTGCCTTTAAACCCGGCCAGCGTGAAATCTTTCGCTCCAAAAGACTTCTTTGCGGCTCGGGTCCCGACAGAAGAAACAAATATTTCTTTTTTATCTGTGTTTCCTGATTTGTAATTTTTAAATGACTCAGCCGGCCCAGAAATCTGCTTTTGCCTTCAAAACCTGCGCTCAAAGCACCGCTTAATGCCCGGTCCGGATGATCGGGAATCCAGATTTCATCGAAGGGAGACAGGTAGCGGCGATTCACCCATTGAACTGCGGGAGAGATCCACCCTGAACCTGCCGGCAGCTGAATCTGCAGCTGATGTCCGAGAAACATTGATGGTAATCCGGGCACATAACAGCCATAGCGATTGTCGCTGATCACGGCCTTGGCGGCTCGTTCGCCGGCCAGTTTTTTGAATGCAGCCTGTTCTCTCGTTATCGCCCACATAAAACCCGGCAGTTGCTTCAGCATGCTCAAAACCATGGAACCATCTGTCGGATATTGAGGATTTAATCCTTTAATTTCATGACAATTGAGCTGCGGAAACCGGCTCTTGATCCACTCCAGCGCCTGCCCGTCGGATACCACTTCCACTTCTATTCCATTGGCCAGCAACGCTTCAATTACCACTGATGATCTTGTGGCATGTCCCAATCCCCAATTCAGAATGGCGTAAAGAATTTTCATTGCTCAAAGAAAAATATTTTTTTGATACATAGGGGCTATTTTGCCAAGGCAAAACCGGGCTGTGCGCGGGTTCCGTCTGCACGGCCATACCTGTCTTCCGGGCAAAGATACTTTTAGCGGCCGATGCAGACCGCCGCCTCCGGCGCCGCCGCTTCCATCCCTTAGCCGGTCACTGTGCTAAACAAAAACTTAGCTGATCAAAACCGCTTATTGTTTACCTGATCCTCACCGCAATTCTCCGGAATAATAACTGTAAATAATATATATGATTGTTTTATCATAAGAACTGCGCTCTATTTTCCTTATCTTGCTTTTATGAAAATCCGAATCGGAACATACCTGCTGTTTGCCGTTTTTCTTCTGGCACTCTGCCAAATGCCTTCATGCGCCTCGCGCCGTTGCGACTGTCCCCGCTGGGACGGGCATCGTGGACCTCATCACTGAAGGTAGGCGGAAAATCTTCCGCCTGAAGGTAGGCGGAAAATCTTCCGCCCCTACTCTATCACGCTTTCGCGGATGGCCGCAGCATAGTCAAATCGCTCCAGCAAGCCGGTATCGTAGGTTCCGGCGCGGAAATCCTCATTCTGCATCAGTGCAATGTGAAAAGGTATGGTGGTTTTTACTCCCTCGATGATAAACTCGCGCATGGCACGTTCCATCTTCACAATACACTCTTCCCTGCTTTTGGCCCGGCAAATCACCTTGGCAAGAAGAGAGTCGTAAAAAGGCGGTACGGTATAACCTGCGTAAATGTGTGTGTCAACGCGCACGCCATAGCCCTTGGGCGTATGCAGGGCAGTGATCTTTCCGGGACTGGGTGCAAATCCGTTTAAAGGATCTTCGGCATTGATCCGGCATTCAATGGCGTGCATTTTTTCAGGGAAATACAAGACACCGCTGATTTTGGTGCCCGCTGCAATCATGATTTGCTCCTTGATCAAATCAAAATCCATCACTTCTTCGGTTACCGGATGTTCTACCTGAATCCGGGTATTCATTTCCATGAAATAGAAATTCTTATGCCGGTCAACGAGGAATTCGACGGTTCCAACACTTTCATATTGAATGGCCTGACAGGCTTTAACGGCAGCTTCGCCCATCTTCTTGCGCAGCTTCTCATCAACAAAAGGCGATGGGGCTTCTTCCACCAGTTTCTGATGGCGGCGCTGTACGGAGCAATCTCGCTCGCTCAGATGGCATGCCTGACCATACATGTCTCCGGCCACTTGAATTTCGATGTGGTGGGGCTCTTCAATGAATTTTTCAAGATAAACGCCATCATTGCCGAAGGCAGCGCCCGCCTCGGCTCTCGCCTGACTGAAAGCTCTTTCAAGCCCGGCTTCATCCCATACCACGCGCATTCCTTTTCCTCCACCGCCGGCGGTAGCCTTGAGGATCACAGGATAGCCGATTTTCTTAGCCACTTTTCGGGATTCCTCTACTGTAGAGATCAGTCCGTCGGAACCGGGGATTACCGGCACTCCTGCCTTGATCATGGTTTCCTTGGCCGTCATTTTATCGCCCATGGCGCGGATGTGAGCAGCGGTAGGGCCAATAAATTTAATACCGTAATGCGCGCACAATTCGGCAAACTCGGCATTCTCGGCCAAGAAGCCGTAACCGGGATGAATGGCATCGGCATTGGTAATTTCTGCCGCTGCCATGATGTTCTTCATATTCAGATAGGAGTCCCTGCTTTTCGGCGGACCGATACACACGGCTTCGTCGGCGAAGCGCACATGAAGGCTTTCACGGTCGGCCGTTGAATAGACCGCTACCGTTCTGATACCCATTTCTTTGCAGGTACGTATAATGCGCAGCGCGATTTCGCCCCTATTGGCTATGAGGATTTTTTTAAACATTTCCCGGCTTTTGAGAATCAGGAAATCTTTTCAATCAGAAACAGCGGCTGATCGTATTCTACCGGGCTCATGTCATCGGCCAGGATTTTCACAATGCGTCCTTCTCCCAGGTCAAACTCTATTTCATTGAAAAGTTTCATGGCCTCAATGATGCAAAGAACCTGACCGTTCTTCACCACATCACCCACCTTTACAAACGCATCTTTATCGGGGGAAGGTTTGCGGTAAAAAGTTCCGATCATGGGTGAGCGGAAGGTAATGGTGTTGGCCGGCACTGCAGGCTCTGCCGGGATCGCAGCTGCAGGCTCTGCCGAGGGTGCGTGCGCAGGAGTGGCGGCAACCGCAGGTGTAGCAGGGATAGAGGCAAGCTGCATCACTGATGGTCCTGCAGAATAAACTACAGGTTTTTCAGGGGAATGACCACGAATTTCCAATTCGAAATCTCCTTCTTTGATACGCAGCAAGCGAAGATTGCTATCGCCTACCAAACGGATCAGCTCTTGTATTTCTTTTAATTCCATGAGATGCAGTTTAAGAGGAGACCTGAGGCCGCCCCGAATTCGAAAATAAAAAGAATAGGTTTATTTCTCCTTTACGCGCTCCACGTACTCACGGGTGCGGGTGTCAACCTTTACCTTTTCTCCCTGATTCACGAAAAGAGGCACATTGATTACGGCTCCGGTTTCGAGCGTAGCCTGCTTGGAAGCGTTGGTGGCTGTATCTCCCCGAACTCCGGGTTCGCTGTAAGTGATTTCCAGAACCACATGCGCAGGAAGTTCGCAACCCAGCACCTGATTGGTCTCCTCGTGGATGATGATATCGCAGATATCGCCTTCTTTCATGAGATCCTTGTTCTCGATGAGCTTGCTGTCTATGAAAATCTGATCAAATGTTTCCTGATTCATAATGTTGCTTCCGGAATCGTCGTCATACAAAAACTGATGGGGAACGCGAAGAACCCTTGCGGTAATGATTTCGTGACCGGAAGGGAAAGTATGCTCCAGAGTCCTGCCGCTGCGAAAGCCCCGCATACGGGTACGAACGAAGGCGTTGCCTTTTCCGGGCTTCACATGCTGAAACTCCACGATCTGATAAATGTCGTGGTTAAACTCGATACATAGACCGTTGCGGATGTCTGCGGTAGTTGCCATAAATCAATTTGAGCGGCCAAAGGTAGGTAAACGGAAAGAGGCGGCCAAACTCCGGTCTTTCTTATTCTTCGGTAACGGTCTCTTTAAAGAGATCCCTTTCCGGCACAGACTTTACTTTGTCTCCGGGCTCAAGGGTTTTGGAAACCAGTTTGTAAGGTGCATAAATGACCTTTTCATCACCTTTGAGACCCGATTTGATTTCGATGAAGCTGGCATCCTGAATACCTGTGGATACCAGACGGGGAACGGCAATACCGCTGCTGTCTATGAAAACCAGTTCTTTCATCTCGGCATCCGCTGCAGTTTCTGCTTTTTTGGATTTATCCTTTCCTTTCAGCTCACGCGCCTCGCGGGTTGTTACGGCCTGAATGGGTACGCTGAGCACTCCGCTGCTTCGGTTCGTGAGAATATCGGCAGAGCAACTCATGCCCGGTCTGAAAGGATAACGCCTGCCTTTGGAAGGATCGAGCAGATCTGCGTAGCCGCTGCGGTCAAGCCTGATTTTTACCGTAAAATTGGTTACAGTCGAGGTGCTCACGACCTGTGTGGCTGTGGTAGAGGAGTAGGCGACCTGGCTTACAATACCGGGAAATTCGCGGTCAATGTAGGCATCAATAACTACCATAGCAGTATCGCCGGTGCTGATGCGCAGTACATCGCTTTCATTTACATCAACCTCGGCCATCATGTTGTCGAGATCTGCAATGCGGATGAGCTCAGTACCGGCCATCTGGGCCGTACCTACCACCCGCTCTCCAAGCTTTACATTCACCAGACTTACAATACCGCTCATGGGTGCATAAATTCGGGTTTTGTTGAGGTTGTCGCGGGCCTGTCGCAAAGCGGCTTCGGCTCCCTGCACATTGAAGTTGGCGGCATTGTATTGTTCCTGAGCCGATTCGCGGGCTGCAGAGGCATTCTTGAATGCGAGCTCGGCATTTTCAAACTCGGCATCGCTCAGTACTTTTTGATCAAAGAGCTTTTTATTCCTGTTAAAACTGAGTTGTGCCTGTTCAAACTGCGCTTTTGCATTGGCCAGTGAAGCAGCTGCTCCCGAACGCGCAGCGCGAAGCTGGCTCAGGCTTGCTTCCGACTGACTCACGATGGCTTCGTAAATGGAAGGATTGATGACACACAACAATTTGCCCTTGCGTACCGAGTCGCCTTCGGTTACATTCAGTTCAATGACCTCTCCGGAAACTTCAGAACTCAGTTTGACTTCAGTGAGCGGATGAATCTTGCCGCTGGCCGTTACTTCTTCTACAATATCGCGGCGGGCAGGTTGTTCGGAGGCCACTTGTTCTTCATTACCCCCGCCGATCCAGCCGGCTTTTTTTGCCACAACCGCACCAAGGACGAGCAACACAAGCACTGTGGCCATGCCAATAAGCAAACGATTTTTTTTCATAGGTGATCAGGGTTGGAAGGTGATGGGTTTGCCCTGGTAAAAGTCGAGCACCTTGAGGCGAAACACGTAATTGTATCGCGCGCGCAGCTGTTCGCTTTGCGCATTGAGCATGCCGGCTTTAGCTTGCTGAAATTCGAGATTATTGAGCAGGCCTGTAGCAAATCTTTTTTCGCTGGCTTCAAAGGCTTTCAGAGCGGCTTCGTAGCTTTTGTTTCTGGAAAGCCAGGCATTCGCTGCCGAGCGGGCATTGGCGTGGGCCTGATAAATGTCTTGCTTCAACTGCCATTTAGTAGCATCCAGTTGAAGGGCAGACTGCTCTACCTGAAGGCGTGCATTGGCCTTGTTGGTCATCAGCTGCCAGCCGTTAAAGATGGGTACAGACAAAGTGAGGCCAATGTTTTTTCTGAAATAACGATTCAGCTGATCACTTAACGGAACCTTACGGGTTTTAATTTCAAAACTTACGGAATCAAAAAAGCGGTCTGCATCTTCACTGAAATAGGAAGAAGAAAGAGCAGCCCCGAGTGAGAGGGTAGGAGAGAATGCGCCCTTGGCTATCTTTTCCCTATACAATGCTGCATTCACGCGGCTTTGAGCACCTTTCACCGAAGGCTGATTGAGCAGTGCGTAGCTAAACACGGCTTCAGGGCTCATAGTGGTTACCGCCTCAATGCTGATGTTTCCGATTTCGGGGGCAGCAATATCAAAAGCTTCGTCTTCAAGCTGAAGGGCGATGCGCAGCAGCAGGATATTGATGTCTTCCGCATTTTTGGCATCGGTAAGAGCCGCCTCATCTGCAGCCAGCTGTGCTTCTACCTGAAGTACATTGAGCTCAGGTACTGAACCGGCAGCAAACAATTTTTTCATGCGGTCCAGCTGTGCGGTGGTGATTTCGATCTGTCGATCGGCTACCTTGCGTATTTCTCGGCTGGTGATGGCGTTGAGGAATAAGTTGGTGATGTTGAGTGCGGTATTGTTGAGGGTGTTTTGCTGATCAAAACGGCTGGCCTCCTCAGTGGCTTTGGTCGCTTTGATGTTATTGAGCTGGGTAAGACCGGCAAAAACCGGCATATTGAGGTTAAGCGAGGCAGAAGAGGAAAATGCGTTCTGTTCTGTGAATGAGAAGCTTGCCGGGTTGAATGAGTTGCCAAAGCTCATGTTGTTGCTCAGATTTCCGTTAATGGAAGGTAAGAGAGCCAATTTGCTTTGCAGTGTGTTATTGGCTGCCGCTTTGGTGCTCAGCTCACTGATTTTGACCTGTATATTGTTTTTGGCGGCATGCAGCAGACAATCTTCAAGCGACCAGGGTGCAGCCTTCGCACATACAACCGAAAGACTTAAGGATAAAATGAAAATATATTTCATGCCGGAAAGTTAAAAAGGCTGCCGGGCCCGGAAAACGAATGTGTTGTATTTAAATAATATTTAACCATAATCGGCCCTCAGAATTCCAGACTTTTTCTGATTCTGCCGATCTGGGCTTCATGGTGTTTGAAATGAAATCCGCAGAGGCTGAACCATTCTTCTGCATTGAGCCATCCCAGAAAGGGGTGGCGTACTTTGGTTTGGGGATCTGCCGAAGCTGCTTTGGCAGCGGCCGAGAGTGCGAGGTTTTTCACTTCGTCCATTCTGCGTTTGAGCTGGGCAAGATCTTCGGGCGGATGGGGTTGAACGGATACTTCACCGGGCATTTTTACTTTGACCGGAGGAAATATCCGGAACCAGAAAACAAATCGCCCGGCCCAGGTTTTGCTGCCTCCGCTTGCGCTTTTGTCATCTTTTGACGCGCATCGCTCCACATTTTTAAAAAAGAATCCTTTTGAGCTCATCCAAAGGTGGATGTAAACCTGTGCCATTGACCATTGATCGGGGGCCGGCTTTTGCATCAGCTGTTCAAAACTGAAGTGATCGAGCCTTCCGGTCCAGTCGTCGATGAGGGCCAGGGTTTCCTGTATTTTTTGCGGACTTGGCATTGGGTGAAAGTAAGCAATTCGCGAGTGCCCCGCAAAGTGCATTGCAGTAAGCGGGAGGTTCCGGCAGTACAAATGCCCGGCCAGCGACAGGAGGGGAGGCCCGCAGGGCCTGTGCCGCCTGCGGCACGGAACCCCCGCATGGCGCGGCCCCGCCTGAGCATAAATGACTGAGTTAAAGCAGACACACGCACAGGCGGGGAGGCCGCATTTACTTTTTATTTTTTTACCAATTGATTCCCCAACAATGCTTAACCCAATAAAAAAGGCCTCCTTTCGGAGGCCTTCGTATTTTAAAAAGTAAAATAAATTATTTTTCTCCATAAACCACGGTCTGCTCATTCTGAGCCACCGGCTTGACTTCTGCTTTCACTTCTTTGGCAGGAACGGAAGAACTTTCTGTAGTAGTGTGAGGCGTTACTGCAATGAGGGGAGCTATGGTGAGACCCACCAGCGAAGACAATTTGATCAGGATGTTCATGGAAGGACCTGAAGTATCTTTAAAAGGATCACCCACCGTATCGCCCACCACGGCAGCCTTGTGGGGTTCAGACTTTTTGTAGAAGATTTCTTTTTTGCCGTTGACTTCGATCTCCACGCCTTTTTCAAAAGACTTCTTGGCATTGTCCCAGGCGCCACCTGCATTGTTCTGGAAGATGGCCCAGAGCACACCGCTCACGGTTACGCCGGCCATGTAAGCACCCAGAGACTCTGCACCCATAACCAGACCCACGATGATGGGAGTCACGATGGTAATCACGCCCGGAGCAATCATTTCGCGCAGGGCCGCCTGTGTAGAAATTTCAACGCACTTGCCGTATTCGGGTTTGCCGGTTCCTTCCAGAATGCCGGGAATTTCTCTGAACTGACGGCGCACCTCGTTTACCATGTCCATCGCTGCTTTGCCCACGCTGTTCATGGCCAGGGCAGAGAACACCACGGGGATCATGCCACCGATGAAGAGAGCGGCCAATACTTTGGCATCGAAGATATTAATACCGGGGATGCCGGTGATATTGACATATGCTGCAAACAGTGCCAGAGCGGTGAGTGCTGCCGATGCGATGGCAAAGCCTTTACCGATGGCAGCGGTGGTATTTCCTACCGAGTCGAGTACATCCGTTTTCTCGCGCACTTCCTTGGGCAATTCACTCATTTCGGCTATACCACCTGCGTTGTCGGCAATAGGGCCGAAAGCGTCGATGGCCAGCTGCATGGCTGTTGTGGCCATCATAGCGGCAGCGGCGATTCCCACGCCGTAAAAGCCGGCAAAATGGTAAGAGCCCCAGATAGCGCCTGCAAAGAGAATAATGGGATAAGCTGTAGAAAGCATACCGGTACCGAGACCTGCAATGATGTTGGTGGCAGCGCCGGTGGCCGATTTCTGGACAATGGCCAGAACGGGCTTCTTGCCGAGGCCGGTGTAGTATTCGGTGATGAATGAAATGACTGCGCCCACAAACATGCCTATGCAAACGGCGTAGAACACATCCATCGAGCTGATGGGATGATCGAAACCGCTCATGTTCATTTGGGCAGGAAGCATAAGGTTGATAAGAAAGTAGGATGCTGCGAGCGCCATAATGATTGAACTCCAGTTGCCTAAGTTCAATGCGTTTTGAACTTTATCAATGGAAATTTCGCCATCATCTTTAATGCTTACGAAGAAGCTTCCGATGATTGAGGCGATGATGCCAACACCGGCGATGGTCATGGGCAGAAGAATGGGGCCGATGCCGCCGAACTGATCGGTGAGTCCCGGATTGTCGCGGATCAGATAATTGCCCAATACCATAGAAGCAAGTACGGTGGCCACATAAGAACCGAAAAGGTCGGCACCCATACCGGCCACGTCGCCTACATTGTCGCCTACATTGTCTGCGATGGTAGCGGGATTGCGGG
>CAZUHX010000004.1:26195-38705 GCA_964620795.1 uncultured Chitinophagaceae bacterium | reverse complement strand
TCGTTCACCAGCCCTTTTAGCCAGGGAGAGAAGGCAACACCCACCCCAAAGTCTTTCTCCAGAAAAGCCATTTTGGCGGGATTGGCAAAAATGCTGTTGGGATCGGCAGGAGTAGCCAGGGCTACGTCGCCCATACCGCCTGCACGCGGATCGGGATTGATGCGTAAAAAGGGAAGAGCTGTGGTAACGGTGTTAACCACGGCTCCATCCGCATCAGTCTCAAGCTGAAGCTGAGCAAAACCTGATAAGGAACTTCCTAATAATGCTGCTAAAATGAACTTTTTCATACGTATATATGGGTTTCAAAACTATCTTAAAACGACTAACTTTTCAAACTTGCCGGCCTTGTTGCCCTCCCGGTCGGAGATAAGCGCCTGGTAGATGTACACTCCTTTACCCAGCGGGTCATTAAACTCATCCAGACCGTTCCAATAGATATCGTCTATTCTATAGCCCTCACAAAAACTTTGCCGCTGCAGGGTTTTAACCAGCTTTCCGCTCACTGAAAAAATACGGATGGTGATCATGAGCTCCTTACAGGCCTGATTGTGCTCCAGCATAAACCGGGTACTGCTGGTGAAAGGATTGGGGTAATTGTAAACATGCTTGAGCGCAATCTTTTCAGAACCCGCCACCACAAATTCAATCAGCTCTTCCCCCGAATTGTTCTGCACATCCCAGGCTTTTACCTTAAGGGTATGCCGGCCATCGGCCAGTTTGCTGAATGGATAGCGGATCTGTCCGCGCCGGAAATTGTCCAGCTCACTTTCATAATAGTCATTCAATATCAACGGCGCCCGCTCATTGTTGTCTAAGATACCCACCAGATCTCTTCCCACTCCATTGCCTGCAGTGTTGATGCCACTGGAGTCGCCGAGCAGCACCAGCAAAACAGGATTCTCGTTGGTGGTTCCCCCGTTTACAAATCGTTCGTCGTTCATGAAAACCCGGATATCAGGGCCTTGCTTGTCTATGGCAAAACTGTCGGCAGAGCCGCCGATCAGGATGTTTTCGGAAAATCCGTGTGCATCGGCCGTGCCGGAGGCTGCATAGTAGCTGATACGACCATTGCCAACCTGATAATCGATGTCCTTGGGAACGATAAAAGAGAAACTGAATTTCCCGTTGGTCACAGCGGCTTTACCCCGAAAAAGTATACTTCTGAAAAGTCTGAAGTTCATCTTTCTGCTCTGTGGATCTTGAGCAAGTGTATTTACGGTGCTGAGCTTATCATACACCACCGGATAAATGGTGCCGTTAAAACTACTTAACAAAGCGCCGTTTCCATCTCTGATTTCGCCTCCAATTTTCACTTCTTTCAAAGCCTTGAGGGTATCGGTCCCGGTTCCGATGGGCCCGTCATTAAGACTGGTAGTGACCACCTCATAACGCGGATAGTGAATGGTGAGTGCGGGATCCCCCAACAGCACAAATTTGCGATTGTTGGCATCTGAAAAAATTGAATTTTTTGTGGCAGTCAGCAACTCGCCTAAAGAGGGGTCATGTCCGTTGACCTGATCGAAAATCTTATTGAACAGACTGCTGTTCAGCGTGTAGTTCTGAGAAGAGAAAACCAAACGCAAAGTGGTAATCAGGGCGATGGCACCGCCCCTGGCATTCACCGCCAGCAATTCACCCGCCGATTTTTTGTCGGGATCATCAAACTTACTGAATTCACAGGTTGCCGTCACAAATAGGGGCAGCTTGTCGAGATTGCGAAGTGAGCTGATTTCAGTGAGGTTGAAAATCCGTTCATGGGCCCAGCCCGAGGTGCCACCGTGACCCACATAATTCATGATCAATGTTCCTGAATTCAGACGGTTGAGAATGGCTTCGTTCACTCCGGGATAACGGTTACCGGCAGGAGTATTGACTTGAGTAAAGGCGTCAAGATAAATTTTATCAAAATTAAATTCAGGATGGCGGCTCCGCGCACTTTCGGCGATGCGATCGGCATCTACCTGATGAATATTTCCATCTTCATCATCTCCCACAAAGGTCACGATGTTTCTCCAGCTTCCATTACTGCTCACGGTATTGCAGCTGTTGGTGCTCAGCATTCCTTCGCGGTAGGTTCTGATTTTGGCCAGCATATCATAAGCTTCCTGAACATTGGAAGCCACCAGTCGGCCTACACCCAGATCCATCAGTTCGGGCTGACTTCCATTGGCGATTTCGCCACCTTCGTTCTCATCCAGCAAACCAAAAAAATCATCGGTATTGTAGGTGGAAATAGGATTGAGTGTATTGAAGCTCTGGTAGGTTGGAACCCAGTTGGTGTTGTTGCTCAGTCGGTTTTTGAAGTCATAGGATGCATCTCCGAATAGCAACAGATAGCGAGGCATTTTTGAAGTGTCGCTACCTGCCCGGTCATACAGCATACGCATCATATCGCGGATAGAGGATAAATCAGGTCTTCCGGCTCCAAATTCCCGGTAAACATCCTGCACCGAAACCACCACCGATTCCAGTCCGTCGCTGCGGTGAATCTGGGCCAGACCTTCGGCTGCATCGCGGAATTCGGGTGGACAAACAATAACCATATCGGGCTGCCCTATTCCATGCAAATCCTGGTTGGCAATTTTGCCTTCTGAGGCAGGAACTGGAAAACTACCCGACGGACTAAACACCAGGTACTCGCGCAGGCTGCTTGCAGGCCTCACAAACCGCAAATTGCCCCCGCTGTTGTTACTGTTCAGCAGAAAGGCATTCACGGGATCTGTTACGTCAGCCGCGAGCGCATCTTGCGGCACTTCAGTGATGTTGTACCCCGCAATGGCTGATGAACCTAAGGCATCGCTGCTGCGAAACATCAGCTGAGACGAATACATGCGCAGAGGCCGGTTAATCAGCAGTTCTGCAAAATCAATCCAGGCTTCAGCATTGGAATTGGAGGAGCTGAAGCTGAAGTTCAGATTGTATTGCCCCGAAACAGAAGCCGAAGTGAGGAGGGAAGAATAACTGGCATAGGTGTCGGTGTAATCGGGCCCTACGGTAGGCAGATTGTGCGTATGAAGTGCTGTACCGTTGTTACTTACCCTTACCGATACAGGAAGTCCGGCTATGGTAGATCTGCCGATCACGGCAGTGCGCAGTCTGGCACTGAGGCCGCTCTCTGATCTGAAGCCGTTTACATTCAGACGGATATCCGCCGAATTGTTCAGAGTGCTCAGGTTTTCACCAAACCACTGCCTTCCGCTTTTTAACGGATTAAATAGCTCCTCTTCAAAAAAATACAGATCATCATAAGAATTCACTTCGGTATTGGCATTTCCGTTAAAATCTGTTCTGCTCCAGGTTTTTCCACTCCCTGATTCGGGAGTAAAAAAAACATATGTAAAATCAGAATATAAATTTTTAACATGAGAAAAACTATTCTGCAGTGAGTCGTACCTCCAGACATCAGGTCCTTCGGAATAAAACAGCACAAAATCTCCATCGTCGAAACGGTTGTTGCCGTTGGCATCTGAGCGGTAAAGCGGGAATTCTCCAAGATCGTCCGTGCGTTCTGCTGAATTTTCATCGGGCACCATTCCTCCTTTGGCTCCAAATACCCCCATCTTCGAAAAGTCGAGATTGCCCGGATTAAGACCAAGTGAACGAAGCAAGCCGGCATCTATTTTGTAAACCCCTGAGGAAGGAATGCGAAGCTGATACCAGTTGCCGGCGGCTAGTTTAGAGTGGGCGGCATAAGAAGCTGCACTTCTGCTGCTGCCCTCGGGAGTGTATCGATAAGTGATATTTGCCGAAAGTAAACGCTCCGGCTGCCCGCTTTGTGGATTGAGCCGAAAGGGGAAGACCGTAAAAAAAGCAGAGTAGCGTTTTTTCTCAACTGCGACAGAATATTGCAGCACTGAGGTAGAGCGAAGCCGCTCCAAAGGAAATCCCTGCGGTAAGGCAAAAGGTTCATAGATTGCATTTTCAAGAACAGCAGAAGTCAGCTTCCCTTTCAGCGGCTGATTGATCCTGATACCCAAAACCGGCAGCATGTCCAGATCCTCGCTGTGGTATGCTCCTTCAAAATCGGGAACCGAAACCTCTTTTAGGTTTAAAAGCTGAAAAGTTCTGGGCTTATCCGACCATTGAATTTTAACCGGATACGGGCTTGCTGCGTTCAATTGACTGCATAAAAATGCACCGATTAAGATAAAAAGTCCAGTTGACAGAGCTGATCTCATAACCGCATAGATACTAAACAAAGGCCGGAATCGTTTCACCACATTATATTTGGCACTTTTTGAAAGCGACGCCTACCATAAACGGATGTCTTCACACCTTATTATACATCGACAACGCAAAATTGTTTACCTGCTACGAGCGGTCCTGATGATCGTGCTGCTCAGTTTTAATGAGGTATATGCACAGATGCCATCTTTTTCTCAGTATTTCGCATCCCCTCTCTACCTTAACCCCGCCCTTGCAGGGATTTCTGTAGGCCCCAGAGTCTCGTTGAATTACCGAAACCAGTGGCCGGCCCTGGGCGATGGCTTCAATGGCGGCTTTAGTACTTATGCGGCTTCCTTCGATATGCATATCGAAAAAATTAGAGGAGGAATCGGGGTTTATATGATAGGTGATCAGATTTCCAACGGAATTCTCGGCACCCATGGCCTCAGCCTGATGTACAGCTTTCAGGCAAGGATTAAGAAAAAAGTAGGGATCAAAATCGGTCTGGAAGGTACGTATATCAACAGGAGGCTTAATTTCTCGAAGCTCCTTTTGTATGATATGATTGATCCTTACACCGGCTTCTTCAATAACATTGATGTGCCCAATCCTACCAATGAAAATGTCCCGGCCTCCGTTTCTACCCATCGGGGAGATGCCGGTGCCGGACTGGTTGTTTTTACCGATAAACTGTTTTTCGGTGCTTCTGTAAAGAATCTGATCGGTGCCGATGAATCATTTACCGGAATAAAATACCGGCAGCCGATTAGGGTGTCTGCTCATTTTGGCTACACTTTTCGCTTTCAGACTTCCGCGGCCAAAAGACACAATATTTATTTGTCGCCCGGCGTTTTGTTTGAGTATCAACATCTGGATTATATGCTGAACGGCGGCGCCATTGCAGGCGTAAACATGGCTTATTTCGGTGCTTTTTTCAGGCACGCCATCAACAATACAGATGCAGTAATCGGAACGGTCGGAATTCGCAAAGGCCGTTTTCGCGTAGGATACAGCTATGATTACACTCTGGGACCGCTAAGCGGCAGAACCGGCGGAGCTCATGAACTTTCATTTACTTTTAATTGGTCCGGCGACGACAACTCCCTGAATCCCAAAAGAAACAGCGCCTACATCGCCTGTCCTGAAATTTTAAACTTCTGATTTGCATAAATTCTTTAAAAAACCCTATTTTAGCAACCTTTAATAATGAAACACCACATGATGTTCAGGAATTTGAACCGCATTTCTGTTCTGCTGATCCCCGCCATCCTTGGTCTGGCCTCATGCAGCAAAGAGAAATCATCGATCACCGGTTGGAATTATAATGATTCCAAGCAGGGCGGATTCGAAGTAAAGCAGTACGAAGGTCAGGAAACCGGCCCCGGTCTGGTTTATGTTGAAGGCGGCACTTTCGTGATGGGAAGTGTAGAACAAGACCTGATGTTCGAATACCATTCCGTTCCCCGCCGTGTCACAGTTAGTTCATTTTACATGGATGAGTCTGAAATTGCGAACGTGCATTACCGCGAATATCTCTACTGGATGAACCGCGTGTTTGGAACTGACCTTCCTGAAGTAGTGAAGAAGGCTCTTCCCGATACTTTGGTTTGGAGAGATGAGCTTTCCTACAACGAACCTTACACTGAGTACTATTTCCGTCATCCTGCTTACAACTTCTATCCTGTTGTAGGTGTAAACTGGCTTCAGGCCACAGATTTCTGTATCTGGAGAAGTGACCGTGTCAACGAGCGCGTGCTCATTACCAAAGGAGTCCTTGCAGAAAATCCAAGTCAAGTCGGTGCAGATAATTTTAATACCGATTCCTATCTGGTGGGCCAATATGAAGGATCTGCCGGTAAGCGTCCCATCAAGGATCTGAATCCCAATGGCTCAGGAACACGTCCCGCCAACATGGAAGACGGTGTTCTGATGCCTAAGTACCGCCTCCCGACAGAAGCAGAGTGGGAATATTCAGCACTTGGCCTGCGTGGAAACCAGCCTGCCGAAGGCGAAGAGCGTATCACTGACCGCCGCATCTATCCATGGAACGGTACCAGCGTTCGCTATCCCAAGAGCGGCAAATGGCAGGGAGAATTTCTGGCGAACTTCAAACGCGGCCGCGGCGACAATATGGGTGTAGCCGGAAAGCTCAATGATAATGCCGATATCACCGCTCCTGTAAAATCATACATCCCCAACGATTTCGGACTTTACAACATGGCAGGAAACGTAAGCGAATGGGTTCTTGACGTTTATCGTCCGATGAGCTTTCAGGATGCTGAAGACTTCCGTATTTATCGCGGTAACGTTTTCCTCACCAAGGTTCTGGATGCAGAAGGGAATCCGGTAGAAAAGGATAGCCTCGGAAGGATTCAGTACCGCACCGTAACAGACGAAGAAAGCGCCAACCGCCGCAACTACCGTCGCGGTGATGTGCGCAACTACCTGGATGGTGATGAAAACTCTCAGGTTGATTACGCTTACGGAAAATCCACCTTGATTGATGACAACGCCAGAGTAGTTAAAGGAGGATCTTGGAAAGATCGCGCATATTATATGTCTCCCGGCACCCGCCGCTTCCTCGATCAGACCATTGCCACTGACGACATTGGCTTCCGCTGTGCCATGGACCGTTTGGGTAGCCCCTCCGGAAACGTTATCAAGGGTGGAAACAATTTCAAAGACAAACCTAAAAAGCGTCCGGGTCAGTAATCGGATTCTCTGTAAAAATTTAGCCGCCTCCGGGCGGCTTTTTTTTTGAATCCGCTTGCCGGTCCACTGAGCGGAAGTGTAATTTTTTTTAGGGCGTGCCCCCTTCGCTGCAGCTGATCAGAGGTAAGTTATAATAGGGAAGGTTTTGGAAGCTGCCGCTCCGGGGTCGGGCTCTTCGCTCATACTCCTCACTCGCTTCGCTCATTGCGGGGTATCCGCTTCGATCCCTCACGCAACGTTTTATTGCACACTTAAATTTCGGTGGCTTCTTTTTGTTTGCAAATTTTATATTTGTTTTTTCTGCATGCATCGCTGCAGTAAAGTACCTCCTCCCAAACTTTCTCCCATTTCTTTCTCCAGCTGAACGGCCGCCTGCAGGTTTTACATGTTTTCTGTGGCAGATCTGATTTCTTTTTTTGCTTCACCCTGTATTAACAAGAGTGTTAATGTAATGTTGCGGCTTGGCGGCTGATATACTTTTCCGATATTCGTTGAACATGAATCTCACGAACTACATTCTGACCATAGATCTCGGAACTTCGGGTCCTAAGGTGGCTATTTTTACGACACAAGGTCGCCTGATTGATTATGCTTTTGAAGAAGTGCCTTTATTGCTCAGCGAGGGCGGAGGTGCAGAGCAACGGCCTTCCGACTGGATTTCAGCCATCGGACGAGCCTGGGAGTCTTTGCTGAGGCGCGGGCATTTTGAACCGGCGAAGATTGTTGCGCTTAACTGTACTTCACAATGGAGTGGAACGGTCTGTCTGGATGCCTCCGGCCAATGTATAGGAAATGCGATCATCTGGATGGATTCTCGTGGGGCGGAAGAAGTGAAAAAGGCCGCATCCGGATTTCCAATGGTTGAGGGTTATGGTGCGGGTAAATTGATAGACTGGATCCGTCTTACCGGAGGAGCTCCAACCCGCTCAGGCAAGGATCCTATTGCCCACATTCTCTGGCTGAAAGCAAATGAGCCTGAACGATACCGCAATACAGCCGTTTTTCTTGAACCCAAGGATTATCTGAATTATTACCTCACGGGAAAAATTTGTTCTTCCTGGGATTGCATCACGCTTCATTGGGTTACAGATAACCGCGATATACGGAACATCAAGTATTCAGACAAACTCATCAGGGTCTTTGGTATAGACCGGAATAAACTGCCTGAACTGGTGCCTGTAAATAGCCTTTTGGGAAATCTTTCAGCCAAAGCCGCCCGCGATCTTGGTTTGCCGGAAAATGTTCAGGTGGTTTCGGGTACGCCCGATCTTCATTCGGCAGCGGTGGGCTCCGGTGCGGTGCGCGATTTTGAGGGTCATTACTACATAGGCACTTCCAGCTGGTTGATTACACATCTGCCTTTTAAGAAAACTGATTTGTTCCACAACATGGGAACCATTCCGTCCGGTATTCCGGGTAGGTATTTGTGTGTAAATGAGCAGGAGACTGCCGGTGCCTGTTTGAATTTTATACGAAACCAATTGTTTTTTCCCGGCGATCGAATTGACCCTTCACCTCCACCTGCAGGATTTTATAAACTGGCCGATGAAGTAGCTGCGGAAGCCCCTGCAGGATGCGATGGATTGACCTTTGCCCCTTGGTTATATGGTGAGCGCTCGCCTGTTGAGGATCATCATAGCCGGGGAATGTTTTTTAATGTGTCGCTTCAGCACAAACGCGCGCATTTTGTGCGTGCAGTGATGGAAGGAGTAGCCTTGAATGGCCGCTGGCTACTTAAGTACGTAGAGGCCATGGCGGGTCGTCCATTTGGGCATATCAATTTCATCGGTGGAGGAGCCAATTCCAAATTGTGGTCACAAATCATTGCAGATGTATTTAATCGTCCGGTGCATCAAATGAAAGACCCGCTTATGGCCAACAGCCGGGGTGCGGCTTTGCTCGCAGCAGCCGCCATTGGAGTGATGGATGTCAATAAAATCGGCGAGGCGGTAGAAATTGAGCAACGATATGAACCTCAGGCACAGAACCGCCGTTTATTTGACGAGCGTTTTGAGGTTTTTACCGAACTGTACAAACGCAACAAACCGTTGTTTCACCGATTAAACTCCTGATATGGACGCCGTAGAAAAAATTACCCGATATACCAGCTGGATGCCCCGCGGGCTAACCCGATTTGTAGAAAAGCGCATGAAAAAGATTGGCCGGGTTAGGGCTATGATAGATCAGGAGAATGATAAGATGATGGGCTCGCTGGAAGCGTCCCTCAAACCTTATAAGGGGAAGTATCCGGAATTTGGAAGTCTGCCGCTGAAGGCCAAAGACAGAGAAGAGATTTTTAGTCTGGTCAAGGAGATGAGCGATCGGGAGCAGAAACGATGGGAAGACGGTTATGTGTCTGGCGGAATCTATCATGGTGATGCTGAGCATATTGCTTTCATGAATCGCATTTATGCTTTGCAAAGCCAGACCAATCCTTTGCATTCGGATCTGTTTCCCAGTACCACTAAGTTTGAAGCTGAGATCATCTCAATGGTCGCGCACATGCTGGGGAAAAATACCGTGCCGGGCACTGAAAATATATGCGGTACAGTTACAAGCGGAGGAACCGAGAGTATTTTGATGGCCATGAAGACCTATCGCGATCAGGCTTTAGAGGAGCGCGGAATTGAGCGACCTGAGCTGGTATTGCCGGAAACGGCTCATACCGCTTTCGATAAAGCCGGTCAATATTTCGGGATCAAGCTGGTCAAGATTCCGGTGGGCAAGGATTTTGCGGCCGATGCACGGGCCATGAAAGCGGCCATTAACCGAAATACCATCGCCATGGTGGGCTCTGCTCCATGTTTCCCTCACGGGATAGTAGATCCTATTGAAACCTTCGCCGGAATAGCGCTTGAGCATGGAATCGGGTTCCACACCGATGCCTGTCTGGGCGGGTTTGTGCTCGCGTTTGCCGGTAAGGCAGGATATGCGGCCCCTGCTTTTGATTTCAAGATTCCGGGTGTTACCTCTATTTCTATTGATACGCACAAGTACGGTTATGCTGCCAAAGGAACATCGGTATTGCTATACCGTGATGAGTCGCTCAGGCATTATCAGTTCTTTACGGCTACAGACTGGCCGGGAGGCTTGTATCATTCTCCAACGATGGCGGGCAGCCGTCCCGGCGGACTGAGTGCTGCCTGTTGGGCAGCCATGCTCAGCATTGGTCAGGAAGGCTATGTTCAGGCTACGAAAGCTATTCTTGAGACAGCTGATCAAATCAAGGAGGGGATCCGGGCTATTCCTGAGCTGAAGATACTGGGAGATCCGCTCTGGATACCTGCGATTGCTTCCGATAAGTTGAACATTTATGAGGTCATGGACCATTTGTCGCACAAGGGATGGAGTTTGAACGGCCTTCAAAAGCCGGCATGTTTTCATATTGCATTAACCCTCAGGCATACCCGGCCGGGTGTAGCTGAGCGCTTTCTTCAGGATTTGCGCGAGGCGGTGGCACACGTAAAGGCCCATCCGGGAAAAGGGGAGGGCATGGCGCCGGTATATGGTATGGCCAGCTCGCTGCCTTTCAGAGGGATGGTGAGCGATATCCTGAAGAAATATCTGGATGTGGTTTACAAAGTGTAGATTCATGGAATGAAAAAGGCTGCTGGTTTTCGTCCGCTATGGCTCAATGCCCTATTATTTGCCTGTATCGGAATAGCGGCAGAGGTGTTTTTTACAGCTTTCTCAGATTTATTGAACGGACTTCTGGCAGGTCAGGCAGATTGGCGCTTGTCGGGAAAGTCATATGTGTGGATGGTCTTTGCCTATGCCTGTATACCTCTTCTGATATTAGTGACCGGAAAGCTGAGCGGCGGAAAAGGCCTGTGGGTCAGGCTGCCCGTATATGCAGTTTTAATCATTGTTTTTGAATTCTTTTTTGGCGGGCTTCTTGAGCTGACCACCGGGCAGTGTCCGTGGAAATACAGCAGTGGTTTGCATCTGATGGGTTGGGCGCGTTTGGACTATTTTCCGTTTTGGATGGCCTTCGGCTGGCTTGCCGAATCATTGTATGCAGCGATAAATCCCGGTTTTGGGAAAAATAATTAGACAAGGTTTTGTATAACTGTTGATAAAAGCTATCTTTGCAGTCCTTTTTTGGGTAGGAGAGGTGTATTCTCTTCAAAACAACTAGGAATTATGAAGGTTAAAGTATTCAACAAGGAAGGAAAGGAAACCGGTCGCGAGATCGAGTTGTCCGATGCTATTTTTGGACTGGAGCCCAATGAGCATGCAGTTTATCTGGCTGTAAAAAGTCAGTTGGCGGCACAGCGTCAGGGAACCCACAAGACCAAGGAACGGAACGAGATTGCCAGGACTACCAAGAAGGCGTTTCGCCAGAAGGGTACCGGCGGCGCCCGCCGCGGCGATATGAAGTCTCCGCTCGTTCGCGGTGGTGGCCGGGTTTTTGGTCCCAAGCCCCATGCATATGATTTGAAGATCAACAAAAAAGTGAAGGATGTTGCCCGCAAGAGCGCTCTTTCCGGAAAGTTGAAGGCCGAGTCTTTGCTTGTGATCGAAGATTTCGGTATGTCGGCTCCCCGCACGAAAGAATTTGCTCAGGTTTTAAAGAATTTCAATCTGAGCGGTCAGCGCAGTGTGGTGGTGATGGATCAGCCGGAGAAGAATACCATTCTTTCTGCGCGCAACATCCCTCAGCTCACCATGGTTTCAGCCTCACAGCTGAGCGTGCTGGACATCATGAACTGCCGCAAGATTCTTTTGAGCGAAGGAGCAGTTCAGGCCATTCATCAGAATTTATCAAACCAATAATCCCCGGAAACCATGGCAGTACAAGTGCTGATCAAGCCGGTTATTACCGAGAAGTCAACCAAGCTTAGCGATAAGCGCAACACTTTTGTGTTTAAAGTTTCGCGTGAGGCCAATAAAATTGAAGTGAAGAAAGCGGTAGAGGAAGCTTACGGAGTTAAGGTCTCTGAAGTGAATACCACCGTTATTCCCGGAAAGCGCAAGCAGCGTTACACCAAAAAAGGTGTAGCTGCCGGAATGAAGCCTGCCTACAAGAAGGCTTTCGTTACGCTTAATGAAGGAGAAACAATTAACTTTTACGGAAACGTATAATCATTCACCCTATAGAGGTCCGTCCTCTGATAAGAAAACGGAATAGAAAATGGGAATTAAGAAGTATCGCCCCAAAACCCCGAGCCTCCGATTCACGGAGTTGCTCAACTTTGAAGAACTCACGGCCTCCAAGCCGGAAAAGAGCCTTCTAGCCCCCGCTCCCAAGTCGGGAGGTCGCAACAGCAGTGGTCACCTTACCGTTCGTTACCGCGGCGGTGGTCATAAGCAGCGCTACAGGATCATAGATTTCAAGCGCGATAAGGTTAATGTGCCCGGTAAGGTCTCAACTGTAGAATACGATCCTAATCGTACTTCCTTCATTGCCCTTATTCAGTATGCTGATGGTGAGAAGCGTTATATCCTTGCTCCTCAGGGGATCAAAGTAGGCCAGACCATTCAGGCCGGCTCAGGTATTCCTCCCGAAGTTGGAAATACCCTTCCGCTTGCTGAGATTCCACTCGGTTCTATCATTCATAATATTGAATTGTATCCGGGACGCGGAGGTGCAATTGTTCGTTCCGCAGGATCATCTGCTCAGCTGATCGC
>CAZUHX010000004.1:23605-26095 GCA_964620795.1 uncultured Chitinophagaceae bacterium | reverse complement strand
AAAAAAGGACCTTATGTAGCGTTTAAGCTCATGAAGAAGGTCAATAAAATCAGCGAATCAGGCAAGAAAGGTGTTGTTAAAACCTGGAGCCGTTCCTCGATGATTATTCCCGAAATGGTCGGTATGACCTTTGCGGTACACAATGGAAATAAGTTTATTCCTGTTTATGTGACCGAAAACATGGTTGGGCATAAGTTGGGAGAATTCTCACCTACCCGCCAGTTCCGCGGCCACAGTTCCAAGAAAATTAAGTAAGCAGTAAAGCGTAGTCAACAATGGAAGCGATAGCACATTTAAGAAACAATCCCACCTCTACACGCAAGATGCGTTTGGTGGCCGATCTGGTGCGTGGTAAAGGAGTTTATGAAGCTCTTTCCATCCTGAAGTTCCACAAGATGGAGCCTTCTGTAAAATTGGAAAAGCTGTTGAAGTCTGCCATCAACAACTGGGAGCAGAAAAACGGACAAAAACCGGAAGACAACGACCTCTTTGTAAAAGAGATATTTGTGAATGCCGGGCCGATGCTCAAGCGTTTTATGCCTGCCCCTCAGGGCCGCGCTTACCGTAAGCGCAAGCGCAGCAACCAGGTTACAATCAAGGTAGATAGCAAAATACCTGTAGGCTTTGTATCTGCAACTGAGGCTGAGGCTTGATAGCTAATTATCATCATTTTAGAAGGGAGGCATAGCCTCCCTTTTTTATTGTTATATGCAGTTTTAGAAGCTATAACCAAAACATCTTTTAGAAGTGATTTGTCGGTTAAAATATACTTCGGTAAATAGATGTGCTTATACACTTCCGAAATTCAGAAGCCTTTTAAGTCTGCTGTAGTTGAAGCAGCGCAGTTCAGCAGCAGGCACACATACTCAATTTAGACAGGAAATTTAAAGTTCAAAGCACAAGTCTTTGAAGAATACCCTGTTAATTAAAATGATGGCTGAATGCCGGACGAAAAAAAATAATTGTTTAGGAACGTAGTTTGTCGAGTAGTTCTTTCTGAGTACCCGCAAGTTGACGAAGGGCCTCATTCTCACTTTTAAGGAGTTCAATTTCGCGTGCCAGAAATTCCATTTCTTGTTTCATAAACTTATGAGTACTCTCTAGATGCAGGTATTGTTCTTTGGATTCTGCGAGTAATTGATCGTTTTGTTCAGGCATGTCTAATACTTTTTTAATTTCGGATAATGTTTTTTCATTTACGATTCCCCTTTGTTCAATATACGAAACTAGGGGTCTGGTCTTGAATATTTTCTCTGCCAGTTCCTGTTGGGTCAGGCCCTTTGCAATGCGCGCCAGTTTGATTTGAAGTCCAATATGCATACTCTCTACAAAAATTACCATTTCTCGCCACTTCTTTGGATAATTTTGGTTAAGATGCATTGTTAAAAATAGGATTTTTATTAGTATAAATAGAATTCAGAGCATTACATCACCGAAAATCTAAACATTAGCCTCTTATTAATGCAATTTTCGGGGATAAAAATTAGCCCGGTAACCAATCTGGCAGACTCATTTTGGTGCACGAAGAAGAAGTCTCAGGGCCATGATTGTATAAACAAAATTAGGAATCCAAACACCCAGGATTACCGGCATGCCGGCATTGGCAGAAAATGTTGTGCTGAATTTCATGATGATTTCATACAGGGCACTCAAACCAATGCCTAAAACGAGGTGCCAACCCAGGCCACCTCGCACTTTTCTGCTGGCTACGCTTAGCCCTATCAGGGTCATTATCAGAACACTGAATGCAGAGGCAGATCTTCGGTGGCGCTCAATTTGGTAATATACAGAGTCTGATTGCCCTGATCTGTTAAGAACCGTAATGAATTCATCAAGCTCAGGAGTACTCATCACTTCTTTGACACTCTCCGTGAAAGTAAAATCGTCTGGTGTGAAACTAAAAACAGAATCAACTGTAGCAGCTTCGGCATGAATCTCTTTTTCCGTCTGAATTTTTCTCAAAAAAACATCATGAAGCCTCCACTTTTTCTCATTTGAAAGCCATTCAATTCTTTCAGCTTTTAATTTGCTTTGAAGTTTACCGTTGCTGAATCGCTCCAGGGAAAAGCGGAAGCCGGAGCTTTCAGAAGGTTTATAATTTTCAACATAAATAAAGCTGCCCGGACCGATCATACGGTGAAAAGAGAATCTGAGATCACTCACGCCACGGGAAACATACTTTCGTTCAAACTCAATTCTTTTTTTGTTGCTGAAAGGAACGAGATAGTGATTTGAAAATCCAAGAATTGCTGCCAGCAACAAAGCTCCTGTTCCGTAAGGAATTAATAGCCGGTAAAAACTTGTACCACTGTTAAGAATGGCTATGATCTCAGATCTTTCAGCCAATTGGGAAGTAAAAAAGATTACAGATACTAAGACAAAGAATGGTCCGAGCAGCGCTGTAATGTAGGGTATAAAGTAAATATAGTATTCGGTGACCGTTGGCCAAAACCCTACCTTATGTTCTATCAGATTGTCAATTTTTTCTGA
>CAZUHX010000004.1:0-23595 GCA_964620795.1 uncultured Chitinophagaceae bacterium | reverse complement strand
CCACTGTGATGCCGATGAGCAAGGCGATGATGAAGACAAAGGTGCTCAGGAATTTTATCAGTATGTAACGATCTAGGATTTTCATCAATCAAAGCCGTTGCATGAGTATGGGTTGAATACGGGCTTTCCATTCACTAAAACTTCCCGCCATAATGTGTTGCCTGGCTTGTCTGCTGAGCCAGAGATAAAGGGCTAGATTATTGACGGATGCTATCATGGGCCCCAGCATTTCTCCTGCGATCATGAGATGCCTCAGATAAGCTTTTGAATGTTCCCGGCTATATCTGCTGGGGCTGTCTGGATCAATTGGACTAAAATCGGTTTTCCACTTTTCATTCCTGATGTTGATAATACCTTTAGTGGTAAACAGCATTCCATTTCGGGCATTTCTGGTGGGCATTACACAATCAAACATGTCTATTCCAAGAGCAATGGATTCAAGAATGTTGGCAGGAGTTCCCACGCCCATTAAATAACGCGGGCGGTCTTGCGGTAAAATACCGCAAACCATCTCAGTCATGGCATACATATCTTCTTCCGGCTCTCCAACCGATAGGCCGCCAATAGCAATTCCATCGGGTCCGCGTTCTGCCATAAACTCTGCAGAGGCTTTCCTGAGATCCGGAAATGTACTTCCCTGTACGATCGGGAAGAGCATTTGAGGGTAACCGTATAGGGGTTCCGTTTCGTCAAATCTTTTTCGGCAACGCTCCAGCCAGCGGTGGGTAAGTTCCATTGACTTTCGGGCGTAACCGTAGTCGCAGGGATATGGGGTGCATTCATCAAAGGCCATAACGATATCTGCACCAATACGGCGTTGTATGTCCATCACCGATTCTGGACTAAAAAAGTGCTTTGATCCGTCGATATGGGAACGGAATTCAACACCTTCTTCTTTCAATTTCCGGATGTCGTTGAGTGAATACACCTGAAAGCCTCCGGAATCGGTTAATATAGGGCCTTCCCATGAATTGAAACGGTGTAGACCACCTGCTTCATGAAGTACGGAAGTCCCTGGCCGCAAATATAGGTGGTAGGTATTGCCAAGAATGATTTGGGCACCTATCTCTTCGTTCAAGTCACGGAAATGAACCGCTTTCACAGATCCTGCAGTTCCCACCGGCATGAAAACAGGAGTTTCTATTGCACCATGCCCGGTTTGAAGTATTCCGGCGCGTGCCTGCGATGCTCTGTCGCGTGCCTCAAGAGTGAATGACATTCAGCAAATGTAAAGCAGGCAAAGGAAAGATTAATTGAAATTACTCCCGGGGCTTGCGTGCCACAAACATTGGTCATTACTTTGGGGCGTGATTGCAGGAAAACTTCTCATTGGCTTTTTTATTTTGTTTTCGCTGATCAGGCTGACATATTTCATGTTCTTTTTCAGCAGGATCTGGAGGCTACGCACCGAACGTCAGGCGCCCCAATGGCTTCCTCCTGTTTCGGTAGTTGTCTGTGCAAAAAATGAAGCAGGAAACCTGCGAGACCATTTAAAACTCCTTCTTATTCAACAATATCCGGGTTTTGAAGTCATTGTAGTTGATGACCAATCGGAAGATGACAGCTTACACGAGCTTGAATTGTATCAGAAACGTAACAAGAACCTCCGGGTTATCTCTGTGAAACCCGGCTTTAAAAAACCATGGCCCGGCAAGAAATTTGCTATTCTTCAGGGTGTTAAAGCTGCATCTTATGACCATATCGTAGTGACTGATGCCGATTGCCGACCTGACTCATTTAATTGGCTTTCCAAGTTGATGGGTCATCATCTTTCCGGCACACGTATAGTCTTGGGATATGGTCCTTTTCAGGAGCACCCGGGTATGTTGAACCGGCTTATCCGGTATGAAAATCTGCACACGGCCATACAATATTTCAGTTATGCTCTGGCTGGAAAGCCCTATATGGGTGTGGGCAGAAACATGGCCTTCAGGAAAGAGGATTATCTGAAATGGAAACCCTCAGAATCTTCCCTGAGTATAGCTTCGGGTGATGATGATCTTTTTGTGAATGCCACTGCAAGCTCTTCAAACACAGAAGTTTGTGCCGATAAGGAAACCTTTATGTATTCTGAACCCAAAAGAACATATACAGGCTGGCTCCGACAGAAGACCAGGCATCTGCGGGCCGGAGCTTTCTATAAGCCGGCTCATCGGCAGTTACTGGGCCTTTATGGACTAAGTTTTAGCGGGATGTACATTTGTTTTATGGCTCTAGTTTTCCTACAGTACGAGTTGAAATGGGTGGTTCCTTATCTTTTGTTTTGGCAGTTGCTGGCTGTTTTGTTGATTTTACGGGCTTTTAAGGTATTTCAAGCCATGAGTTT
Source organism: uncultured Chitinophagaceae bacterium (assembly GCA_964620795.1). Classification (GTDB taxonomy): domain Bacteria; phylum Bacteroidota; class Bacteroidia; order Chitinophagales; family LD1; genus CAZUHX01. The sequence continues at coordinate 21,269 of CAZUHX010000004.1, read as the reverse complement.
GGTGTTTTGGTTTCCTGTAACAGATCTTCTTCTTTCAATTCACGGCGTAATTATATATTTGTTGGTGGTTACTAAAAGAAGCGATCGTTGGAAATAAGCACTCCACTATCCTCAAGGGCTCAGGAAGACCTGACGCTCGTACTTCGTGCTAAGAACGGAGATCAGGGTGCTTTTTCCCGGATTATGGATAAATACAGGGAGTCTTTGTATTTCCTGATCCTGAAAATGGTTCATAACCGTGACGACGCCGAAGATTTAATCCAGGAAGCTTTTAGTAAAGCTTTCAACAGTCTTTCTAATTACAATGCAGATTTTGCATTCAGTACATGGTTGTTCAAAATTGCAACCAATAATTGTATCGACTTTCTGCGCAAAAAGCGACTGCAAACGGTTTCACTCGATCAAAGTCGTGATGACGGTGAAGAAGAAAGAGTAGGAATTTCGGCTCAGGTGATGGATCAGAGTCTTACTCCGGAGGAACAGGTGATGAAGCAGCAAAGGGTGACTAGGATTCGCGAAGCTGTAGATAAACTTAGTCCCAAGTATAAGATGTTGATAGAGCTCCGCTATTTTGATGAACTGTCCTATGAAGAGATAGCAGAGCGCATGGATATACCGCTGGGTACGGTAAAGGCACAGCTTTTCAGGGCAAAGGAAATGTTATATACCCGCCTTAAGGACGGTCGTGACCAGCATTGATTCTTTACGCAATTTGGGTTTCGGTGAAGTTAGGGAGGATCAATTGATCCGACTGAAGGCCCTTGAGGCTCTCTACAGAGAATGGAATGCCCGGATAAACGTGGTTTCCAGAAAAGACATGGATCACTTTGAACTTCACCATGTCATACATTCTCTCAGTATTGCAAGGTTCATACCGTTTTTGCCTGGAACTAAAATTATGGATTTGGGAACCGGCGGAGGGTTTCCCGGTATCCCGCTTGCCATCATGTATCCCGAATGTCGTTTCCATTTGGTTGATTCGGTGGGTAAAAAACTTAAAGTGATCGAAGCGGTTGCAGAGGCTATTGGCCTGACCAACATCCGCACTTTCCATGCCAGGGCAGAGGAAATGCCTTATCAGTATGATTTTGTAGTGAGCCGGGCGGTTGCTCCTGTTTCAGAGCTCCTGGGATGGTGTAAAGGCAAACTTTCGGCAGTGAGCAGACATTCTGTTAGAAACGGATTAATCTGCTTGAAGGGGGGTAATCTTGATGCCGAACTTTCAGGTGTTTCGAAATACAGAATGGTAGCAGTTGCCGATTTTTTTCCGGATGAATATTTCCATGAGAAATTTGTGTTGTACGTGCCTGGACCTTTTCGATAGATTTAACTTTATGTGCCCGGTGATTTCCGCAAATTTGGAAGGGTTAATAAAATTTGAAGCCGGCTCCAATGGATGAGGAAGGTTTGCTCAGTGTTCTGAATCAGGAGCGGAAGCGCTTGTATGAGTATATTCGGCGAAGGGTGCCTTCGGCTGAGGATGCCGAGGATATTCTTCAGGATGTATTTTATGAGTTTGTAAATGCTTACAGGATGATGAAACCGGTTGAGCAAATCGCTGGCTGGATGTTTACGGTAGCAAGGAATCGAATCACCGATTTTTATCGCAAGAAAAAGCCGCTCTTGCTGCAAGATCAGCAAACCGGAGGTGCGGCTGATGAGGAAAGGATGAATCTGCTTGACCTCATTCCTTCAGGTCTGGGAAACGCTGAAAGCAGGCTCATGGCCGAGTTAATTATGGAAACACTTCAAGAAGCACTTAATGAGTTGCCTGAGGAGCAGCGGCTGGTATTCGTGATGCATGAGCTTGAGGATAAAAGTTTTCAAGAAATTGCAGAAATAAGTGGCGTCAATATCAATACATTACTTTCGAGAAAGCGGTATGCCATCCTTCATCTCCGAAACAAGCTGCGTTATTTATACGAAGAACTTTCAGATACATGATCAAGACAAATAAACCATTACACGGGCTGCGCATAGCCGGCGCCGTGCTTCTTGCTCTGCTTGGTGTTTTATTGCAGGCGACCGCCCTTTATTTTTTATGGAACTGGTTGGTTCCGGCAAAACTCGATTTGCCGCCACTCACTCCAATAGAAGCCGGAGGCTTGTTTGTACTGTCTAAAATCCTCTTTGGCAGGATTAGGTTCAGATATCCTCCTATCGTTGAGAAAAGTGTTTGGAGGTTGCGGCTTGATCGCCGGATAGGGGCCATGAATGAAGCGGAAAGAGAGCAGTTCAGACATGAGATGGCTGAACGGCTCAAAAGACTTGGGAAGTGAGTGAATTTAAGAACTTTATAAGGCCTGATTCATGCGCTGATTGCCCGCCTGAGCCATACATCACCTGAAAATCTCGATTCAATTCGTTTTATTTGCGCCTCGTTTTGCCCCTGTAGTTAAATGGATATAACGTGAGCCTCCGGAGCTCAAGGTCCAGGTTCGATTCCTGGCGGGGGTACTGTAGAGAGGGGGATTTATTCCCCCTTTTTTTATTTTAATATATATTTTTTTATTGCGTAACATGCCAAAAAAAGGCATATATTTTTTTTTGTTAGTCAGAGTGATTCAGCTGCTTTAAACGTCTTATTCTGCATCCTAGCTTAATACGGATTAAGGCATTGGTGTGAAGAACTATTCAAACAAGAGTGTTTACACTTATGGGTATTTCAGATTTATAATTTATCACATGTAACACCATCGGGAAGTAAGCGTAAATCTGCTCAGTTTTGTAATTGTTTTGAACTGGTTTTCTATTATGTAATTTAAAATATTTAAACATGAATTATGTTTTAAAGATCACCTCAGAACCAGAATTTGCGCGATGTCAGATCTGCAGATTCCGGCATGTCAATCCTGTGCTCGTTTATCCTGTTTACATGCATCCGGGATCCGGAACTGGCTGAAATTGTTCTTTTATTATCCGGATGAGAAATTTAACTAATGTCTCGTCTGAGAGGTCTGATGTTAAAAGTTTGTATTGTGTTTTGTCCTCCTTGTGTTTGTAAATAGAAACAAAAAATATGATTAAAACATTCAAATACCATCAATATACCATCGTTTGGTCGGGAAGAACAAAGGGTAAATTTATCAATAGGATAGAGGGAGAGGAGTTGCTTCCGGAAGAAGAACGATACCAATCAATTACCATCTGGAAAGATGATGTGCTGATCGGTTATTGGATTCCGGAATTCAGGAAGTAATAGAGTGCTGAAGAGGCAATTTCTATGACGGGTCTGCCTCATTAAATTTCTGCTGCTTTTACCTGGCTGCGTTTCAGAGTAGTTTACGACAGTTTTACTTGACTGGTAAAGCCTCTCAGACAATTGAAGTGAAGACTTGATATTCCAAAGAAATACTTCCTCCCGCTTTCACATGTGGATTAGATCCGATGATGGCATATGGCAATTCGGTTAAGTAAAATCCTGTTCTAATTAACAGTACTGCACACTAAACGTTTTACAACCTTACGGTTATAAATCTATGTGAGTGCCGACTCTTACGTTTCTAATATTAAGACTGCCGCAGGGGATGTGTAAAATGATGGTTCCTAAACCTCAAGAAAATTTAGATCTGAATAAGATAATTCAATTTTGAGCAGTTTAAACTGCCGGAATCAATTACTGAACTTTTTGATCTCCTCTTCGAGAATCAATTCATCACCCTCAACATATCCACTGTGATTGTATATAATTTCTCCTGATTTATTAAGGAGTAAGGTGTAAGGTACACTTTGAATGTTTAGTCCTCTCTTGAGATCCTGGTTCACGTCAAGCAGAACCCGAAAGGGCCAGCGCTGACCTTCGGCATATGGTTTTACTTTACTCACACTGCGAGAATCATCTATCGAAACGGCAATCAGCTCAAGGTCATAAAGCTTTTGCCATTCCTCATACATTTCTGCAATGTTGTTCAACTCCTTTTTACATGGTATACACCAGGTAGCCCAGAAGCTGATTACGGTGAGTTTTCCGTTTTTCCCAAGCTCGCTCAGATCAACTTTCTCTCCTCTCATATCATTGAGTACAAGTGCAGGAAGTGTTTTTTTGCCAATGAACTTTTCGATTTTTTCAGCTGCATTTTGAGCAAACAGCTCCATTGGACCAAGCAGCACTGCAAGACAGAGGATGGCTAGGTTTTTTTTCATACTTGACAGATTTCAATTTACAGGCCATTCTTGTTCCTAAATGGCTCCGGATGTAAAAGTGGTGATTAGTTTTAGTAAAAATTTAACTTTGGTCGTTCAATTTTCCACATGCTTAAATTTCTGAGCCCGCTGATGTTCTTGCTGGCAGGCGTGCAAATGCTCCGGGCCGAGGGTTTTATATCCGGGAGTTTGCAGTCTTCTACCAATTTTTTTATCAGGGATCCCAAAATCGGTGCAGCAGATCTGCCGCATTACGACAACTATAAGATAGGTACTCAAGCCTGGCTTAATCTAAATTATACCAATCCTGACTGGGGGCTGGAAATTGGAAGCCGGGTAGATCTGTTTTACAATTCCATAGTTCAGAATCCCACACAGCCGTTCACCGGCGCCGGTTTAGGGATCTTTTACATCAAAAAGGAGGTGAAGGATCTTAAGATCACGGGAGGATATTTTTACGAGCAGATCGGCACAGGAATGGCTTATCGCTCCTGGGAGGAACGTTTTTTGGGTATAGATAATGCCTTGCTCGGTGGCCGTTTGGAATACAATGTAAAAGACAAGTTGTACCTCAAGGCCTTTACAGGAGTGCAGAAGTTCCGTTTTCAGCTTCAAAAACAGATCGTTACGGGATTCAATGCTGAGTCTAATCTCGAGATCGGCAATAAAGTAAGGCTGAAGCCTTCTTTCGGCCTGGTGAACCGTTCGATGGACGAAAGCAGCATGAATACTATCGTGAGCCGGATAGAAGCTATGGATACCTCCAAGCGTTTTGTTCCTAAGTACAATACTTATGTTTTTACATTTTACAATACCATGGATGTAGGTGATTTCAGTTGGTATATTGAAGGTGCATATAAGACAAAAGAGGCATTGAATGGTCTTGATGGTAATCTGTTTAACGATGATGGAAACATTCTATACACAACATTGAGCTACTCAAGAAAGGGGTTTGGTATTAATCTTCAATTCAAGCGCGCTGAGAATTGGCAGTTCAGAACTTCGCCTAATCAAATACTTTTCAATGGTCTGCTGAGTTTTATGCCTCCTGTACCTCGGCAAAATTCACTTCGTCTGCCTGCCAGATATTTTGCCAATTCACTGGAACTTCGTGAGCTGGCTTTTGGAGGCGAAATTACTTTTACCCCTTTGAAGCATCTTACCTTTACCCTAGCAGGTTCAGAAGTGAGAGACCTTATTTTTAAGCCAGCACTCACTTCTCATAAAAATTATTTTCGGGAAGCTTTTGCCATGGCGGCCTGGAAGCCGACCAAGCAGCTAGAGCTCGAACTGGGATTTCAGTATCTGCGATACAACAGAGTCATTTATATTGGTGATGGAGCAACTGATATTGATGGATATACACCCTTTGCTGAAATTGGCTACAAAATCAACAAGAAAATGTCGGTGAGGATGGAGTTGCAATATCAAAGCGTAAAAAAGGATTTCGGTCAATGGATTTACGGCTTGCTTGAGTTTAATATTGCCCCTCATTGGTCTTTCGCAGTTTCAGATATGTGGAATTTCAAGCCAAACCCAGACAACCTTATACCAGCCGGCAGAAATCCCAATCATTATTACTCTGTTTTCGCCGCTTACAACCTGCGCAGTGTGAGTTTTACACTTAATTATGTAAAACAAGTGGAAGGTATTGTCTGTACCGGTGGCGTCTGTCGCTTTGAGCCAGCTTTCAGCGGTGTAAAATTCGGTGTAACTTCAACTTTTTAAATCGGGACCTATGCAGGCATTCAGAATTTTGTTTGGCTTAATGACTTTGCTTTTTATTGCTTCCTGCGAAGAAGTAGGTCCTGATATTGATCTGGGGGGCAATTCCAATGCCGTGAGCGATACTACTTTTCTGCTTACGGAAATTCCCGACCCTGAGAAAAAGATCGTTGTGATGGAAGAGTTTACAGGAGTTCGTTGTGTGAATTGTCCTGAAGGTCATGAAATTATTGAAGCGCTGAAAGGAATCTATCCCGACCGATTTATTTATGCTTCTTTTCACAGCAACTTTCTCAGTAATCCTTACCTGTACAGCAGACAAGATTTCCGCCGGCAGGAGGCTCAGGATATCGAAGATTATCTGATTTCTGTAGGCTTCAAGCCCGCAGCGGCAATAGATCGGAAAATGTTTGATGCAAGTGTTTTGCCATCAATTTTATATGGAAGACAAACCTGGAACAATTATGTTGATCAGGTATTCAACGAAGTGGCTAAAACCAATGTAGACATCATCAATAATTATAATGAAACAACGCGGGAGCTGGAGGTGATTGTTACCGTCACTTATACTCAGCCGGTTGCTGCGGCAAATAAAGTAACGGTGCTCATTACGGAAGACAGTATTATATCTGCCCAGATCGGCTTGAACGATGTGATGGATACTTTCTATGTTCATAATGGAGTCTTTCGAAAGTTTCTGTCGGCAACGCGGGGAGATCTTTTAGATGCAGAAAAGCAGGCAGGCAGAGTGTTCAGAAAGGTATATCGCACATCCATAGACAATGCCTGGGTGGCCGATCGGTTGAAAGTTATGGCTTATGTGCATGATTACGAGGGTGATTCCAAAAGAATCTATCAAGGCAAACAGCTTAAATTGAAGAACTAATAATTATGGTAATCTCTTACAAGTGGTTGAATGAATTGGTCGATTTTAGTCTCAGTGCTCAGGATCTGGGAGAAATATTGACTTCTGTGGGCCTGGAAACAGAGTCTATAGAAAGTTGGGAGTCTGTGAAAGGTGGCCTTACCGGTGTGGTGATAGGACATGTGCAGGAAGTTAAGCCCCACCCTAATGCAGATAAGCTTCGAATAACCCGTGTGGATATCGGAGGGGCGGAGCCGTTGGTAATCGTGTGCGGTGCCCCCAATGTAGCTGAAGGGCAGAAAGTGCTGGTAGCGCTGGTCGGAGCAACCATTTATCCGGTATCAGGAGATCCGCTCACATTGAAAAAGGCAAAAATCAGAGGAGAGGAATCTAACGGGATGATCTGTGCCGCCGATGAAATCGGAATGGGTACAGATCATTCAGGAATATGGGTTTTGCCGGATGATGCTCCGGTGGGAATGCCTGCTGCAAGTTTTTTTGGAATTTCTTCAGATCAGTTGCTTTCCATTGGCCTTACTCCAAACCGCAGCGACGCTTTTTCACATCTGGGAGTGGCACGAGACCTTTATGCTGTCCTAAAATCAGGCTATTCAAAAGAAGTTTCTCTTCGCCTGCCGCCGGCAGATGAAATACCTGCAGGAATAAAATCTTCAGTTATTCCTCAAATCGAAGATCCCTCGCTGAGTAAAAGGTATGCTATTGTAGAGATAGGAAGTTTGAGTGTTGGGCCATCCCCTGCATGGTTGCAAGAACGTCTTGAATCGCTGGGAATGCGCTCTGTAAATAATGTAGTGGATGTCACCAATTATGTAATGCTTGAAACAGGCCAGCCACTTCATGCCTTCGACAGATCTGCTATCAGTGGCAACAAGCTCATGGTTTGCAGGGCGAAAGCCGGCACTCGTTTTTTAGCTCTGGATGGCAATGAATATGAATTGAATAGTGAAGATGTAGTGATTTCTGATGAAAATGGGCCTCTTTGTCTGGCCGGGGTGTTTGGAGGCAAGTTTTCCGGTGTAAGCAATGCCACAAGCTCGATCGTACTCGAAAGTGCCGCTTTTGATCCGGCTTTGGTCAGAAGAACTTCTTTCCGTCATGGTCTGAGAACAGAATCAGCTCAGCGTTTTGAGAAAGGAACAGACCCGGCTCAGATACCATTTGCATTACAGCGTGCTGTTTATTTACTAAAACAGATTGCAGCCGCCGGGCAGGTTTCCGAAATTTCGGAGAAGATTACCGGAAGTTGGGAACATCAACCGGTTGAATTGTCGGTCAATAGAGTCCGAAAAATGCTCGGAGCACCCATCGGAAATGAAGAAATAGCTGAGATATTGGATCTGTTGGGTTTCAGTATTCATAAAAACAATGAAGAGATATGGTCTGTAGTGCCACCTTCAGCCAAAACGGAGGTCAGCCGTTTTGCCGATGTGGTTGAAGAGATTGCCAGAATTTATGGGTACAACCGGATTCCTTTTCCCGGAAGATTTGGGTTTAGTATGCAGCCATTGAATCCTTCCGACACTTCAGATTCACCGTTGCTGGCTTCCCTGCTCTGCGGCATGGGCTTTCGGGAAGCGCTTTGTAATTCAGTGGGAAAGTCGTCCTGGTATGGAGATAATTCCCCTGTAGATCTGGTTAGATTGCTCAATAGCCAGACCTCAGAGCTTGACATCATGAGGCGTGATATGCTAATGCCTTTACTTGAAGTACTTGCTCATAATCTCAACCACAGGAATTCTCCTCTGGCTTTGTTTGAAACCGGAAGGGTGTATCGCAAGATGGAAGAGGGCGGTTATGCAGAGGAGGAGCACCTTGCGCTCATCATGGCAGGGCAACAGGCCGCAGCTTCATGGCTTGGCCCGGCAGAAAAATCAGGATTTTTCCGGCTTAAGCCCGTTATTGAAGATATTCTAAAGCGCCATTGCGGCGATTGGGATGAACTGAAACCGATTGCGGAAGGCCCTTTTAGATTTGGTACTGTTTATATGATAGGCCGGGTTCCGTTGGCATGGGTAGGTGAAATAGATCCCGTTTTACTCAGACAGTTTGGTATTGAAGAAGTGGTAGCTTTTGCTGATTTGAGAGTAGATTTGATGAGGGAGTTAAAAGCTCGGCTTAAGGTTGTTTATCGGGAATCCGGAAGATTTCCGAAAGTGAGGCGCGATCTTTCGGTTTTGGTTAAAGGCGAAATACCATTTGCTGAGATTAATCGTATGGCAAGAAAAGAGTCTAAAGGATTGCTTCGTGAAACTTTACTGCTGGATGTTTATCAGGGCAAAAATCTCGAACCGGGTTTCTGCTCCTATACTTACAGCTTCTATTTTAGGGATGACAACAGGACGCTTAAGGATGAGGAAATTGAACAATGCATGCATCGGATAATATATCAGATTGAAACCAAAATGGGTGGAACTATTCGAAAGGCATGATGGAGGAGCATTTGCTTAGGTTAAAGGAGCTGCAGGATCGTGTCGCAAAATTTGCTGCCTTGGCAGAGCTTTGGAAAAGACGTGCAATAGAGGCTGAAAGAAGGGAGTCTGAAAGCGCAGAAAGGCTTGTTTTCCTTGAAGAGGAGTATAAAAAATTGAACAATCAGCTCAAAATCCATAACTTAGCCACGCTCATCCATGAGTCTGATCAGGAAGAATTGAAAAAAAATATTGCAGCCATGATCAGAGACATAGATGTTTGCCTGGAAATGTTGGACGAATGAAAGTGAGTGAAAATGCCCCGGTATGGGTCACTGTTTCTGTTCATGTGGCGGACAGGGTATTTCCGCTTCGTGTGCAGGAGGGGCATGAAGGAAGGGTAAAGCGCGCGGCGCAGCTGGTGGATTCCCGTATACAGGAATTCAAAAGCATGCATGCCGGACAAGATAAATATGATTACCTGGCTATGTCGGCCCTGGCTGTGGCTATGGAGTTGACCGGTAGTCAGGAAAATCTTGAAAATGCGCTCTCTTCATTCTCTGCTCAGCTCGACCGGCATGAAGGCAATCTGGCAATGCTTTAGCAGATTGAATGAACAAACAACTATAAAACCATGATCGTCTGGATAATAGCCGCTGTGGCAGCGGCAGGAGCGGGAGCATTAGCCGGTTTCTTTGCCGGAAAATCTTCTCAGAAAAGTGCCGTTGACCAAATCGAGAAAAAAGCAGCAGATGAGGCTGCTAAAAAATTGGATGAAGCCAATGCAACAGCAGAAAAGCTACTCTCAGATGCGAAACGCAATGCCGAGAATGTGAAGAAAGACCGGATGCTGGAAGCCAAAGAACATTTCATCCAGCTGAAAAGTAAGCATGATGCAGAAATGCTTGAAAAGACAAAAAAGCTGACGGAAAAGGAAACTTCCCTAAAATCTCTTCAGCAGGAAACCAGCCAAAAAACAGCAGAGGTCAATAAAAAAGAAAAGGAGTTGGAATCAATGAGGGAAACCCTTCATAAGCAGCTGGAGCAAATGAATTCCAAAAAAGAGCAGCTTGAAAAAAGTCATGAAATCTTTGTGAGTAAGCTCGAAAGTCTGAGCAATCTGAGCCGTGAAGATGCTAAGAAGCAGCTGGTTGAAACCATGACCAAGGAGGCCGAGACCGAAGCTCTGGGTTTAACTAAAAAATTGGTTGATGAGGCCAAACTTAAGGCGAATAAAGAAGCCAAAAGAATAGTTATACAAACGATTCAGCGTACAGCTGCAGAGCATACTATTGAGAATACTGTTTCTGTTTTTAACCTTGATTCCGACGAACATAAAGGACAAATCATCGGTAGGGAAGGGCGCAATATTCGTGCATTGGAATCGGCCACAGGTTGTGAGTTTGTAGTGGATGATACTCCGGAAGCCATCATTATTTCAGGTTATGATCCCATTCGTCGCGAAATTGCAAGATTGTCGCTTCAGCGCCTGGTGTCCGATGGCCGTATTCACCCGGCCCGTATCGAAGAGGTTGTTGCCAAAACCAAAAAACAGTTGGAGGAGCATATCCTTGAAATCGGTGAAAGAACGGTGATTGATCTTGGTATTCAGGGAATGCATCAGGAACTGGTTCGCTATGTTGGCCGCATGCGTTTTCGTTCTTCCTACGGTCAAAACCTGCTTCAGCACTCGCGCGAAGTAGCAAATCTGTGCGCTACAATGGCTGCTGAATTGGGGCTGAATCCCAAAATGGCGAAACGCGCCGGATTGCTGCACGATATCGGCAAGGTTCCCGATGAAGAATCTGAACTTTCTCATGCTTTGCTGGGCGCTAAATTGTGCGAAAAGTATGGCGAACATCCTGCTATCGTGAATGCCGTAGGGGCACACCACGACGAAATGGAAATGAAGTTTGTGATCTCCCCCATAGTGCAGGCTTGCGACGCCATCTCCGGTGCCCGTCCCGGTGCCAGAAGAGAAATCATGGAAGGTTACCTTCAAAGAATTAAGGACTTAGAGGCTCTGGCCCAGAATTTTGAGGGGGTGGAAAAAGCTTATGCCATTCAGGCTGGTCGTGAACTTCGCGTGATCGTAGAGGCCGACAAGCTTAATGATAAGCAAAGTGAAGACCTTTCTTTTACCATTTCTCAGAAAATTGAAAAAGAAATGACCTACCCCGGCCAGGTAAAGGTGACCGTGATCCGCGAAAAAAGAAGCGTTAGTATTGCCAGGTAAGCAATCTTGAGATTATATCCCGGTTTTAGCACTACATTCAAATGCGCCTAGGCTCCAAGATGAAAACTTTTTCCTGTGTAAGATTCAGTTTTCTTGATCCACTCTTTTCAGGGGTCTTTTTTGTTTTACTGTTGCTGGTTTCCTGTGAAACACCTGAAAAAGTCCTTAAAAGCAACAATCTTGATTATAAATATGCCAAGGCTATAGGATGGTATAATAAGAAAGAGTATGTGAAAGCAATTCCTGTTTTGGAGGAGTTGATTGGCTTGTACAAGGGCACACGAAACACGGAAGATCTTTACTACTATTACGCCATGGCCAATTATCGCCAGTCAGATTATATGATTGCGGCCTACCACTTCAAGAATTTTACCAATCTGTATCCCAACAGCCAGTATGCCGAAGAGTGTTTGTACCTGCATGCCCGTTGCAATAAAATGCTGTCGTCTAAAGCAGAATTAGACCAAACTTATACTTACAAGGCTCTGGAAGCTTATCAGTTGTTTCTGAACACCTATCCTGTTACCAATTATCTCGACCAGTGTAATAAAGATATTCAGGTTTTAAGGAAAAAGCTTGAAACCAAGGCATTGAAAAATGCAGATCTTTATTACAAAACCTCCAATTTTCGCGCGGCAGCCACTTCTTTTGAAACACTGTTGGTTCAGTTTCCTGATATCGAGGATGCCGAGCGCATACAATTTATGGTGGTAAAGGCCAATTTTAAGTTCGCTCAAAACAGTATTTTTTCTAAAAAACCGGAGCGCTTCTACAAAGTTATCGAGAACCACTCTCAATTTGCTTACAAGTATCCTTCAAGTAAGTATCTTGAGGAGACCCGCGAGTATGCAGAGCAATCTTATATTGAAATTCTAAGGGCATATGCGGATCAGGCTGCATCAAGCCGCGGACGCGAACGCATCGGTAGTTTTCAGAATGCCATAAGGGAGTACCAAAGAGTGTATCCCCAATTGCAGGATCGTTATAAGGAAGAGGCAGACCAGCTGCGTGAAAACAGCTATTTTCAGCTTGTAAAGACGCTTTACGGCATGGCAGAAGAGTATCGCGGAGGTGAAAAGTTGAAGATACTGGAGGAAACTATCCAATCTTATTATACCTTTGTGGATTCCTACAAAGACAGCAAGTATCAGTCTGAAGCTGAGAAACTGTTCAGGAAGTCACGCTCAGAAATCGAGAAAATCAAAAGCAATGGATAAGATCAAGAAGTTTAAAAACACCTCTCTGACCACCCTGATTGAGACAGAGAACATCGAGGAATTGGCAGGTCGCGCCGGAAATCTATACGAAGCAGTTGCTATTATTGCCAGACGTTCAAATCAGATCTCGTTGGAACTGAAGTCTGAACTGCATTCTAAATTAGAAGATTTTGCCACCTCTATAGACAATCTTGAAGAGGTGCACGAAAACAGGGAGCAGATCGAAATCTCCAAGGCTTACGAGCGTTTGCCCCATCCTACAGTTATTGCAGCTCATGAATTTGCCAGCGGCAATCTAAGTGTTACCTACCGAGAGGAGGAGTAAAATGTCTCTGCAGAACCGCAGAATTCTATTAGGGGTTAGCGGTAGCATCGCTGCCTACAAATCCGCTTTTCTGGTCAGGCTCCTCCTGAAGGCAGGTGCTGAAGTTAAAGTGGTTATGTCTTCCTCCGCTTCTTTATTTATAACCCCACTTACGCTTTCAACCCTAAGCAGAAACCGGGTATATACGGGTCTTTCTGATGATCAGGAAAACTGGAACAATCATGTTGAATTGGGCTTGTGGGCCGACGCTTTGGTGATTGCACCCGCCTCAGCCAATACTCTGGCAAAAATGGCATCCGGCCTCTGCGATAATATGTTACTGGCCACTTATTTATCGGCAAAATGTCCGGTTTTTTATGCTCCGGCTATGGATCTTGACATGTGGAAACATCCCGCAACCCGAAGGAATATTCAAATGCTTCATGATTATGGCCATATCTTGATTCCTGTAGAAAGCGGGGAATTGGCCAGTGGCTTGCAGGGGGAAGGCAGAATGGCTGAGCCGGAAAATATCCTTTCCCATCTCGAGCAGTATTTCAATGGCTGATCCTGCAAAAAAATATCCGGCAGGCCCTTTCAGAGGTAAAACTTTTCTAATTACTGCCGGTCCTACTTTTGAGCCAATTGACCCCGTAAGATTTATTGGCAATCATTCTACCGGCCTTATGGGCTATTTAATTGCGGCTGAGGCTGTTCGGCAAGGTGCCCGCGTTATTCTGATTTCAGGTCCCAGCCATCTGAAGCAGCCTGCCGGTTTGCATTTGGAAAAAGTTCAAACAGCTGCCCAGATGTATGATGCTTGCAGAAAATTTATAAGCGAGGCTGATGTGGCAATCTTTGCAGCTGCTGTTGCAGATTATACAGTTAAGAATCCTGCAAGCTCAAAAATTAAAAAAGGGCCCGGACCACTCACGCTGGAACTGGTTCCCAGTCCCGACATCGCAGCTGAAATGGGTAAATTGAAAACTGATTCCCAGTATTTTGTGGGATTTGCCCTTGAAACCGATCAGGAGGAAGACAATGCCCGTTCAAAACTGATCCGCAAAAATTTTAATTGTATTGTATTGAATTCACTGAACGATCCCGGAGCCGGTTTCAAAAGTTCAACTAATAAAATTACCATAATCGATCGCAAAGGAGCCATAATAAAGTTCCCGCTGAAGCGTAAATTTCAGGTAGCTAAAGATATCTTGAAACATGTATTGTCAGATTTATAATTGGATGGCAGCGGCCACCCTGGCTCTGATGAGCTTTGGTCTGAGTGCTCAGGAGCTGAAGTGCCGCGTTCAGGTCAATGGCCAGAAAATTACAGAAGTTGATCCAGCCGTAATCACTCAGATGGAAAGAGATCTGAATGATTTTATGAATTCAAAGGCCTGGACTTCAGAGGTTTTTGGACCTCAGGAGAAAATAGATTGTAATTTCTTTTTGATCCTAAGCGGTAATCCTTCGCAGGATGTATATACGGCCGAGCTTACAGTGCAGTCTTCCCGGCCTGTTATAAACAGCAGTTACAATTCTACAATTTTAAATTATCTGGATAAGGATATACGTTTTACTTATGTTCAGAATCAACCAATTCTTTTTGAGTCAAACCAGTATATATCAAATCTCAGCTCTGTGCTGGGATTCTATGCATATCTGGTCATCGGACTGGATTATGAAAGCATGGGAAAAAACGGAGGCACCAAATATTTTGAGGCAGCAGAAAGGGTAATGCAGTTGGTTCCCACCAATAATGATGAAGCCAGGGGGTGGAGGCCTTTTGATGGAGTGAGAAACAGATATTGGTTTATTAATAATTTATTGAATTCCAAATATGAAGACTATAGGAAATCAGTATATGAATATCATTTCACCGGACTTGATAATTTTTACGATAAGCCGGATTATGCCAGACAATCTGTGTTTAATGCCTTGAAAAAACTGGAAGCTATTGCAAGAGATAATCCAAATAATATTCTTCTTGTTGCATTTATGACTGCTAAGGCCGATGAGTTGATTGGTATTTTTTCCGGGGCATCTCCTTCCGAGAAAACACAGGCAGTTAATCTTTTAAAAAAGCTGGATCCAACCAACGCCCCCAAGTACGATAAAATTATTAAGGGCTGATTGTCTTTATCATCAGGTAATCTTCCATGAGGAAGCCGTTGCCTATTTCAAGTTCATGGCTTCCCTTTATCTTGAAATCATTTTTCAGATAAAATGAAATGGCCTTGCCGTTATTTCTGTTAACCCTGAGCTCCAGGCTTCGCATGTGCGGGTAATACAGCAGCAGATAATTGAGCAAAATGCTTCCAAGCCTTCTGTATTCCACGGCTTGCAATGAATATAGCTTGTGAAGAAAGAAATTGTTATCCGTTCCTGAAATTCCGGCAAAGGCAAGCGTTTTACCGTCTATATTCAAAAGATGGAACTCTTGCCCCTCCTTCATTTGCCGTTTCAGAGCACTGACTGAGTATATCTTTTCCAGCATATACTTGATCTGGTCTTCGGAAATGATGCCGGGGTAATGTTGCCACCAGATTTGTGAGGCAAGGACTGAAATGACTTCAAGCTCATTTTCCTTTGCTTTGCGGAGGTAAACGTCTGGCATATACCGGTCTAGTTTTAGGACAAATCTCAGTATTTTTGGTTTATGCTCAGACGGCTTCGAATACAACATTTTGGCTTGATCAAAAATGCGGAGCTGAATTTTGATCAGAGATCCAATATCATTACAGGCGAAACCGGATCCGGTAAGTCTGTCTTGCTACAAGCACTTTCTCTGGTCCTGGGTGCCCGTTCTGATAGTAATTTGTGGGATTCGGGCAGCCGGAAAGCCATCATAGAGGCTGAGTTTGAAAATAGTTCAAAGGTCATCGAATTTCTTCAACAGCACGAATTAGATACAGATGAAGTTCTTGTGTTGCGAAGAGAATTGCCTTCCTCTGGCAAGAGCAGGGCCTTCATTAATCATACGCCGGTCAGTGTTGCACAGCTGAAATCACTGGGTTCATTTTTGCTAAGAATTCACAGTCAGCACGAAACATTGGATATACTGGATAAAGAACAAGAGTTTTTACTTACAGACGCATTGCTTGAAGATAAAGGAAAGCCTTTAGCTTATCGCCGTCTCTATCAGGAGTGGACTGTGGCCAATGCATCTCTCGAGCGAATGATACGTGAACAGTCAGAAAGAATTACCAGGGAAGAGTTTGTACAGTTTCAACTAATGGAGCTTGACAAGGCGGCACTGGAGGATCCATATGAAGCAGACAAGCTGGAGCAAGAACAACTTCTATTGGAAAATACCCAAAATATCAGAGAGAAACTTTACCGAGCGGAATCTGTCTTTCAAAAGGAGGGAGGATTGTTGTCTGGTATGTCCGCTATAGCACAGGAACTGAGGCCGATTGCTCGCCTCTCTTCTGAGCTTGAAGATGTTTTTACAAGAGTGGAGTCTCAATACCATGAGTTAAAAGATATCGCTGCAACAGTTTCCGCTATGCAAGATGATTTTGTCCTCAATGAGGAAAGATTGATACACTTGCGTGAGCGTCTTGATATGTTGAACCGGTTGATGAGAAAACATGGTGTTACTTCGATTGGCCAGTTGCTCGAGATTCGTGTAAATCTGATGAGAGAGCTGCAAGTAGCTGAAGATTCAGGTATGGAGATTCAGAAGAAAGAACTCTGGTGCCGAGAGGCTGAAAAGCAGCTGAGATCCTTCAGTACAGAGATATTGAATGAAAGAAAGGTTGCCGGTGCAAAACTTCAGGAAGCGGTTAACAAGTTATTGCCGGCAGCAGCACTCAAAGATGCTGTTTTTCAGATGGTCATGGAATCGGATAGTAACCTTACACCCTTCCCTGCCTGTGGTATGCGCTCTTCCTGGCTTTTTTCGGCAAATCCAGGCTATTCTCCAAGGCCGCTGAAAGAGACAGCCAGCGGAGGTGAATTGTCCCGCCTCATGCTTTGTATTCAAATGGCAGTCTCCGGCAACCTAAACCATCAGCCGGTTATGGTTTTTGATGAGATTGATACCGGTATTTCCGGAGATGCCGCACTGAAAGTGAGTGAACTTCTTCGCTCAATGGCGGGCCATTCTCAGTTAATCTGTGTAACACATCTTCCTCAAACCGCGCGAATAGCAGACAGGCACATTCTTGTTTACAAGTGTATGGATGAAGATGGGAAAATGGTGACTTCTTGTCGTATTCTTTCAGAGGAAGAACACGAACAACAACTGGCAGTGATGATTGCCGGAGAAAGGGTTTCGGAACAGACAGTGAAAACAGTCAAACAACTTATCAAAAACAAATAGATATATGTCAGAATTGCTGAAAGGGAAAACCGGTCTCATTTTTGGAGCTCTTGATGAACAATCGATAGCTTGGAGAACAGCTCTTGCAGCTCATGCAGCCGGTGCAAGTCTTATACTTACGAATGCACCTGTTGCGCTCAGATTGGGAACAGTGCAAAAGTTGGCGGAGCAGATAAATGCACCCCTCATTGCAGCTGATGTAACCCTGACAGAAGATCTGGAAAAGCTGCTTGATGAATCAGTAATACATTTTGGAAGACCCATAGATTTTGTGCTTCATTCCGTTGGGATGTCGCCCAATGTGCGTAAAAACAAAGCATATACCGATCTTAATTACGACTGGTTTGTGAAATCCCTTGATATTTCTGCCTTGTCGCTCCATAGGTTGCTTCAAACAGCCATGAAGAAAGATTCCATTGCTCAGGGCGGTTCCGTTGTTGCCTTAACATACATAGCAGCTCAGCGTGCATTTCCCGGCTACGGGGATATGGCAGAAGCGAAAGCAATGCTCGAGAGCATCGTCAGGTCAATGGGGTTTTATTACGGTAAGCAAAAAGGTGTTAGAGTCAATTCTGTTTCGCAGTCTCCAACCAGAACTACTGCAGGTTCCGGTATTCAGGGCTTTAATGCATTCTTTGAGTTTGCTGATAAGATTTCGCCATTAGGGAATGCTTCTGCCGATTCATGTGCTGATTTTTGCGTGGCTCTGTTTTCTGATTTAAGCAGAATGGTTACGATGCAGAATTTGTATCATGACGGAGGATTCTCCACAACAGGAGTTTCTCAGGAATTGATGGATTTAATTGAGACAATAAAGCCGAAGTAAACAAATTAGAAAGCTTCTATGAAAGGAGGTGAACACCTTGTGAACTGTCAGCAATGAAAAATTCAGGCTGTAAACCGGTTCTTGTGGAATAGAATTTTCTCACAGTCTCTGCAAAATCGTCGAAACGATTGCGGTCAATCAAAGCAATAGCGCATCCTCCAAAGCCTGCTCCTGTCATTCTGGTACCGTAGCATGATGAATGAGTAGATGCTCCTTCACAGAGTGTATCTAATTCATATCCACTAACTTCATATAAATTTTTTAATGATTTGTGTGAAGCGTCAAACAATTTACCCAGAGTAAAAAAATCTCCTCTTTCAAGCAACTTAATACTTTCCTTAACCCGCATTTGTTCGCTGATTACATGAAGTGCTCTGTTTCTGACAGTAGCATCGCTGATAAGTTGCATGTGATCAACGCCTGCTGAACTCAAGTGTATGATATCGGGAAAAGACTTTTGAATTATTCTCAATGCTTCCATACATTCTTGAAGACGCTCGCTGTATTTTGAATGGATCAAACTTCTTGGTTTGCAGCTATTCATTACAACAATAGCAAACCTTCCGGTATGGAAAGGGATTTGTTGAATCGAGTTGTTTGCACAGTCAATCAATACCGCATGATCTTTGTTGGCAGCACAAACAGATAATTGGTCCATGATTCCGCACGGTAACCCGATAAATTCATTTTCAACTTCTTTGCAAAGTCGAGCAAGTTGAATCCGGTCAATTTCTTTATCAAGTGCTGAAAGCAAAGCATATGCAGTTACTGCCTCAATTGCTGCAGAAGACGAAAGACCTGATCCTTCCGGCAAATCAGAACTGAAGCTGAGTATACCGCCTTTGAGAGGAAATCCTTTCCTGATGAGTGTCATTATAACTCCTACAGGATAATTAGCCCATTCCAGTGCGGGTAGTCTGCTTTCAGGTATATCATCTGTTGCAACTGATTGTGATTTGTGTCCTTCTGACGATTCAAAGTGAAATGTTCCCGAATCGTTTAACTCTAATCTGAGCCGGATACCCTTCTGAATGGCTATGGGTAGAACCATTCCTCCGTTGTAATCCAGATGTTCGCCTATCAGATTTACTCTGCCGGGCGCAAAAGCATATACACTTTTTATTCTCATTGACTATATCCCGTTTTGTCTCGCAAAATGGCAGCACATTGATTAACATCCGATGGGTTTGCCGCAACTCCTGCGCCCATCTCACTTCCGGCATACCACTTGATTTTATCTCGTTCGCGCAAGGGAGGATAGAACTCAATATGAAAAGTATAAAAATCCTCAGCATCCTTCCATTCAGGACTGTTTACCGGAGTTTGATGAAAGCACATCATGTAAGGAAACGGACGGTTAAAAACCTGATCAAAGCCCCTTGTTACTGCTTGAATGACTTCTCCTAATTCTAACATTTCCTTCTCATTTAATTGACCTATATGTGTTCTTGAATTTCTTGAGACAATAAACACTCCGAATGGATAGTCGGTAAACCAGGGTATAAAAGCACAAAAGCTTTCATTCATCCATACTATTCTCTCGTTATACTTGATTTCCAATGCAACTATTTGATCGAGCATTCTCACATGGTACGTCTGGTAATATTTTCTGCACTCATGCAGCTCCTTTTCAATCTTTGGAGGAATAAATGGATAGGCATATAACTGCCCGTGTGGATGATCAATAGTTACACCTACTTCAGTACCACGATTTTCAAATTCAAAAACATATTTTATTTTTTCATCTTTTGCGAAATGAATAAATCTTTCCTGCCATAAGCCGGTAAGTTTTTTCATATGTTCGGAAGATAAATCATAAATTTTTATGTGATGTTCAGGGCTGTATAGAATGACTTCACAATAGCCATATGCCGGAGCAATGGTAAATAATCCCATCTCGTCAGAAGTCATCATTTCTTCAATTTGAGCTGAAGGTGATAAGGCCGGAAAATCATTTGGATAGGCAAGTACGTCAAATTCTACAGGCACTTGTGCGCTTCCTGGGCAGAATGGACATTGGTCTGTAGGAAGATGTGGTCTCTTCTGCCTGTTGGTGGCTACAATAATCCATTCCCCGTTCAGTGGATTTCTTCTCAGTTCAGGCATTGACTTTTTTGCAAAGTTAATCGTGCTCCTGAAAGGGTTTATTTTTACTTTTAACGCAACTGAAACTTATGAGCAATTTTTTAAAGAAACTTGAGGAGAGGGTAAAAAAAGGAAGTCCTGTTTTTATTGCCCCCAATGCAACTGTTCTTGGTGACGTGGAATTGGGCGATTTTTCTTCCGTCTGGTTTCAGGCGGTAATTCGGGCAGACATGGGCAAGGTTATTGTTGGAAAGCGAAGCAATATCCAAGATGGAGTTATTATTCATACTGATCCGGGTTTGGATGTAGTCATTGGCGAAAGTTGTGTGATAGGTCACGGAGCGGTCTTACATGGTTGCAGTATCGGTGATTTTTCACTAGTTGGAATCAGGGCTACTGTTTTAAACCATGCCGTGATTGGCAAAGGCTGTATCATCGGCGCCAATGCTCTGGTTACAGAACGTATGGTGGTTCCGGATTACTCAATGGTTCTGGGCTCTCCCGGCAAAATTGTGAAGGCCCTTAGTCCGGAAATAATTGAGCAAATTAAATTGGGTGCAGATGCCTATGTGGAAGAAATGAAATTGTTTTTGAGCTGATTTGCATGAAAGTTCTTGTTATTCGCCTGAGTTCTATCGGCGATATACTTCTTGCTTCTCCGCTCACAGAAGCTCTTGCTGATGCAGGATGCGAAATTCATTTTGTTGTAAAATCATCTTTTGCCAATGTGCTTGCAGGGTTCAGAGGGATTTCAAAAGTTCATCTGGCAGGAGATGATGTTCATGCTCTTCGTCACGAATTAAAAGTGCTACAGCCCGACTGGGTCTGTGATTTACAGAATAATATCAAAAGCCATCAAATAACACTTGGCCTGCCTTGTGTTATTAAGCGTCTGAATAAGCAGAATGTAAGAAAGCACTTAATGGTTAAGTCTTCTCTTAAAAATATAAATATAAAACATATTATTGAAAGATATTTAGACACATTGCCCACGGGTATAAGTCCGGGACTGAAGAGAATGCGCTGGTCTGTTCCGGAAGAGGCCATTACAGAAAGCTGTTTTTTTAGCAATCAGATGACGGGGGGTAACTGGATTGCTTGTACTATGGGGT
>CAZUHX010000003.1:0-38856 GCA_964620795.1 uncultured Chitinophagaceae bacterium | reverse complement strand
GGGCCGCAGGACCGGGCCCGAAGGGCCGGAGCGAAGCGGAGCGCTGCAACACGCGCAGCCGACGGGGCAGACGCTGTTTCGCTTTGATAATCTTTTGCTTTACCCAGCCCCCCCCGGCCTTGCCGGCATCAGCCCGATGCCCCGGCGGATGGCCGCCCAAATCATGAAACCTTATACCTTTGCCGCTCATTCAAGACCTGTTTATGGATATCCTTTCCTACATCAACACAAACCGGAACCGTTTTCTTCAGGAGCTGTCCGACTGGCTTCGCATTCCGAGCATTTCCGCCAGTCCGGAGCATGTGCCTCAGGTGCATGAGGCTGCCGAATACCTGGCCTCGCGGCTGCGTGAAGCCGGACTGGATGCCGTGCAATTGCTTCCTACGCCGGGTTTTCCCGTGGTGTATGCCGAGAAAATAATGGATCCCGCCCTGCCTACGGTTTTGGTTTATGGTCATTATGATGTGCAGCCGCCCGATCCTTTGCATTTGTGGACCTCCGGCCCGTTTGAGCCGGTGGTGAAAGACGGTAAAATTTATGCCCGCGGTGCCGCCGACGACAAAGGGCAGGTTTATATGCATGTAAAGGCAGCTGAATATATGATTTCTCAAAATATGTTGCCCTGCAATATCAAGTTTCTGATTGAGGGTGAAGAAGAGGTAGGCTCGGTGAACCTCGGAGATTTTGTGCGATCTCAGCGCGAATTACTGGGCTGTAATGTGGTGCTCATTTCAGATACTTCCATTATCGCCAATGATGTGCCTTCCATCACCACGGGATTGCGCGGGCTCGCTTACATGGAAGTAGAAGTGACCGGACCCAACCGCGATCTGCATTCGGGTGTATACGGCGGTGCGGTAGCGAACCCCATCAACACCCTCTGCCGCATGATTGCCTCTCTGCATGATGAGCGTGGACATATTACGATTCCCGGATTTTATGATTCGGTGGAAGTGGTGAGTGATGCCGAGCGGGCGGAGATGGGAAGGGCGCCATTCAATGAACAGGAATACATGGATGATCTCGGAATTTCGGCGGTGAAGGGAGAGCTTGGATATTCTACTCCCGAGCGGGTTTCTATTCGTCCCACATTAGACGTAAACGGAATCTGGGGCGGCTACACGGGCGAGGGTGCCAAAACCGTTCTGCCATCTAAAGCATATGCAAAAATTTCTATGCGTTTGGTGCCGAAGCAGGATTCGGAAACCATCTCTCAGCTATTTCAGCAGCATTTTGAGCGCATCGCTCCGGCAGAAGTAAAGGTAAAAGTGACTGCACTGCACGGAGGCGAATATGCCGTGACTTCGGTGGATTCGATTCCTTTCCGCGCTGCCTCTATGGCCATGGAAAAAACTTTCGGAAAGCGGCCGATCCCGCAGCGCACCGGCGGAAGCATTCCCATCGTAGGACTTCTGGAACGGGAGCTCAATGCAAGTGCCGTATTGATGGGCTTCGGACTCGATTCCGATTCCATACACTCGCCCAATGAGCATTACGGCCTTTTCAATTTTTACAAAGGCATTGAGACCATTCCAGCCTTTTTTGAGGCGCTCAAAAGCCTGAGTAAATAATTTGCCTGCGCCTGTAATTGCGCTTTTATCCCCGCCCTTTCACAACTTTGCAGCTGAAATTTTGTTATAGCTGCAAATTTTTGATATGCGACTTATTGTGATTTTATGCTTGCTCATTGCTGGCTTCTCTGAAATTAAGGCCCAGACGGGATCGATCAGCGGCTCCGTTCTGGAATCGGGAACCCGGCAGCCCGTTGGTTTTGCCACGGTTGGCATCAAAGATTCTACTACGGGTACACTGACTGATGAGAATGGTCGGTTCCGGCTCGAAAAGCTGAAGCCGGGCTTATATAATCTGCAGATTTCATCGGTGGGCTTTCAGACCAAATTGTTGTTTGAAGTGGAAGCCAGCAACAGCAAACCCACAGAGCTGGAAATTGAACTGCAGCCTTCCAGTCAGGAATTGAATGAGCTCACGGTAACCGCCAATCCCTTTGTGAGAAAAGAAGAAAGTCCGGTTTCGGTGCGCACCATTGGCGTAGATGAAATTCAGCGCTATCCGGGAGGAAACCGCGACATCTCTCAGGTCATACAATCGCTTCCGGGTGTAGGTTTTGCCGCTTCGTTTCGCAATGACATTCTGATTCGCGGCGGCGGACCTTCAGAAAACCGGTTTTATTTAGACGATATAGAAATTCCAAATATTAATCATTTTGCCACACAAGGAGCAGGCGGCGGTCCGGTGGGACTGATCAATGTTGATTTTATACGTGAAGTAAACTTCTATTCCGGAGCATTCCCGGCCAACCGCGGCAACATGACCAGCTCGCTCATGGACATACGCATGCGCGATGGCCGCGATGATCGCTTCGGCGGAACCATCCGACTCGGCTCCTCAGAGCTTTCGGCTTCAATGGAAAGTCCGCTCAACAAAAAGAAAACAGCCACGGTGATTGCATCGGTGCGCTACTCTTATCTGCAGTTTCTTTTCAGACTGCTCAAGCTGCCTTTCCTGCCCACCTACTCGGATGCGCAGTTCAAGGTAAAATGGAAAATTACTCCCAAAGACGAACTCATTGTGCTTTCGCTGGGAGCGCTTGATCAGTTCAGGCTCAACCTGGATGCCAACGAGACCGAAGAACAGCGCTATTTGCTCAAGGTACTTCCCGACCAGGGTCAGTGGAATTACGCCATTGGAGCAAAGTACACCCACTTGTTCAACAACAGCTATCTGCAAGTGGTGGCGAGCCGCAACATGCTTGGCAACCGATTTACCAAATACACAGAAAACGATAAGAATTTACCCAAAGTTTCTGACTACAAGAGTACAGAAGCAGAAAACAAGCTCAGGGTAGAAATGAGCGGACGTATTAAATCCTGGAAATATAATTACGGAATCAGTTATGAATTTGCGAGATATTACAACCGATCCGAATTTCCGCTGGCGCTTCCGGGCGATACTGCACCACGCCTGGAGTTGTATGAATCTACGCTCAATCTGCACAAATATGGAATATTCGCAACCATCAGCAGAAATTTCTGGGATGACCGTGTGACACTCTCTGCCGGGCTGCGCACCGATGGCAACAGCTATTCCAAAAAGATGGCCAACATCTTGTACCAGATGTCTCCGAGGTTTTCTGCCTCGGTGATGGTGATGCCGCGCTGGAGAATCAACTTCAATACCGGATACTATCATCAGCTTCCGCCCTACACGGGTCTTGGTTTCCGCGATCGCAGCGGAACGCTGGTTAACCGGGATCGTTTGACTTACTTCCGCAATGTGCACGTGGTGCTGGGCACAGAGTACACCACCAAATGGAATAGCCGCTTTTCGGTAGAAGGATTTTTCAAACAATACTATGATGTTCCCTTCCTTTTGCGCGACAGCATTTCGCTCTTCAATCAGGGAAGCAACTTCGGTGTGGTTGGTGCCACAGAATTGAGTTCGCGCGGAAAGGGCCGCACCTACGGTTTGGAATTGTTGTATGAACAGAAACTGTTCAAAGGCTGGTATGGAATTGTGGCCTACACTTTGTTCTGGAGCGAGTTTCAGGACAAGACCGACACCTACAAGCCCTCCTCATGGGATTCCCGCCATGTGATATCACTCACGGGAGGCAAGCGTTTTAAGCGCAACTGGGAAATTGGAGCCCGCTGGCGGATCAGCGGCGGACAACCCTTTACGCCCATTGATGTGCAGACCTCTTCACTCATTCCTGTATGGAACAGTGTAGGTCCGATACTTGACTACCGCAGGCTAAATGCAGAGCGGCTTCCCTGGTTTCATCTGCTTGACATCCGCGTGACCAAGAGATGGTATTTCAAAAAGTGGAGTTTTGAATTGTATTTAGATATTCAGAATGTATATGCATTCAAATCCACTTCGGCACCGGACCTCACCGTGGTAACCAACGATGCCAATGTGCCGCAGATTGATCCCAATGATCCGAGCAGATATCAAACCAAATTTTTGCAGAACCGGAGCGGGCAGCCCATTCCGACTTTGGGCTTTGTGGTTTACTATTAACACATAGAGATATCAATTATATTAAAAGCCGGATCAACGTATCCGGTTTTTTGTTTTCAGGCTGTGGCCCTTCGGGCACGGGCTGTGCAGGGCTACGCTTTCGCTTCGGCCGCGGCAGGGCATCAAATAAAAGTTGTTGAGTTAAACAGCTGTGCTTCCAGCCCTGCCGCGGCTGGCTTCGCCACCCTTTCCATCCCTCACAGGAATTACATGATAATTTTATAAAACTAATGCAAGGCTTATTGCACAACGAATCATTCACTGCATTCTGAAAGTCTGAATCATCCGATCCAGATCCTTTCTCACAAAAGCAATCACCGGACGCATGGAATCTATATTGGGCTCATTGTTGAAGTACAATGCTCCACGCACAAAATGTTTGCTGCTGTCGGTAAGAAAAAACTGTACGGAAGAAGCTGCATTACCACCCACTTCATAAATCACACCACCCAAACCTTGCTGATTTTGGATGATCGTTTCATCTATATAATCGGCTTTTTTACTGTGCTTAAACGAAAGCCGGTAAGCATCATCCGCAAGACGGCTCAGAGTAACGTCTCCTTCAATGGCTTTATAAGTTAGATTAATGGTGGCATTCAGTGAATCAAAATATAAATTATACCAGCAATCTTCTTCAAGAGGTCTGCCGAGATAAACAGAATCAGTCTGAGCCCGGCCATATACAGGCATGTCGAATGAATAAGGACATCCTTCAGGTGCAAAGCGGATATAATTCTTTTGGGGCAGATACAGTCTGGGATAAGCTTTCTGTTTAGGAATGGGGACTGTTTCCGAACAGGAAGAGAGGGCAAGCAACCCACCAAATAAAAACAAAAGCTTAAAGTGTTTCATAGGCTATCGCGCCTGCTAATTCGAAGGCGGTCTATGCGGTTTTTCTGGAGAGTGACCACAGTAAATAAAAAACCTCCCAGTTCAATACTGTCGTTTGGAACAGGCATCCTGCCACTTTGCTGAAGATACAGCCCGGCAAGTGTTTCCGCATCCTCTCTCCACGCATCAAAATGGTCTGCATTTAATTTCATCAACCTGCAGAAATCGCTGATATTGGTTTTACCGTCAAACAAAAAGTTGTTGGCATCCAATTGCCGGTAAGCCAGTTCAGCCTGATCATCAAACTCGTCGCTGATATCTCCCAAAACCTCTTCTATGATATCTTCAAGAGTGATGATTCCGCTGGTGCCACCATATTCATCCACCACTACAGCCATATGCTTGCGATTTTTTTGAATCTCCCGCATCAGGTCGTCTATCTTTTTGTTTTCGGGCACGAAAAAAGGCTCGCGTACCAGATTTTGCCAGCGAAAGAGATCTCCCTTATCCAGATGTTCCAAAAGATCTTTGACATACAAAACACCTGTTACGTTATCCGGATTTTCATGGCATACCGGCAAGCGTGAGTATCCAAAATCCCTGATTTTGTTTTTTAGTTCAGAAAAGCTTGCATCCTGATCTACAAATGCCATCTCCATTCTGGGTCGCATCACCTGTTTTACAGTCAGATTACCGAACTGCACAATTCCTTTTAATATGCTGGCATCCTGTTTCTCTTCCTTGGTACCCGAAGTGATTTCAATTGCTTTATTAATCTCTTCCAGATCTATCTCTGCACTTCTCTTGCGCAGCCGTTTTTCTACAATGCCGGTGGCATTCACAATTACATAGTTAATGGGAGCAAAGAGACGCACCAGTCCAGTGAAAAAGCCGGACAAACGGATTGCTATGTTCTTCTTGTGATGTGTGGCGTATACCTTAGGCGTAGCCTCGCCAAAAAGCACCAGAAAAAACGTTACCACTACCACATTTACAATAAACTCGCTGCTACTTCCTTTAAGCAAAAAAGGACCAATCTGCAGGTCGCTGAAATGAAGAATGCGCTCGGTGATGAAGTAAGAGATTACAACAATTCCGATATTGATCAGATTATTGAATATAAGAATCGTAGAGAGCAGATATTTGGGTTTTTGCATCAGTCGTGCAACCCTTTCTCCGGCCTCATTTTCATCTGCTTCAAGCTCTTCGAGCTCAGGCTGTGACAGAGAGAAATAAGCCACTTCGGAAGCAGACATGACTGCGCTGATCGCAAGGAAAACCACAGTAACCAGAAGGGCTACGGCAACAGGGGCCATGCTTAGCTCAGCTTGCGGGAGGAGCTGGTTTGCTGCCTTAGCATTCAGTATCAGAAATTGTCGGTAACTGTCGGGGTCCAAATCAGTGGGCTTAGGTGAGCGATCGGCAGCTTAGCGCTGCTCTTCTTCAAAGTTATTGAAATCCGGCTCATCGAATTTCGGTGCTGTACTGCGCTGAAAGCGTGAAAATGCGGCTCCTTCCTGATCTGCAGTCTGAGGCTGGTCACGACGTGGCTCGAGCATACGGAAGTTTTCGACCACAATTTCAGTAGTATAGCGTTTTATACCTTCACGGTCTTCCCACGAACGGGTCCGAAGTTTGCCCTCAAGGTAAATAAGACTGCCTTTGCGGAGGAACTTTTCTACCAGCTCGGCTTGCCTTCTTGAAGGAACTTTAATGTTATGCCATTCCGTCTGCTCCATGAGATTTCCTTCACGGTCGCGATAACTTTCGTTAGTGACCAGATTGAATTCTGCAATGAGACTGTCGTTAGAAAACGACTTCATGAAAGGGTCTTTGCCCAATCTTCCTACAAGGATTACTTTGTTAACCATGGTTTATATGTGGGGATTCAAAAAAACGATCTAAAAACCTAGCCTTAACTTTTCAATATATGTTGTAACAACTTTCGGGAAGGCGAAGTTATGTAATTCTGTGGATTTTATTCTAATCCAGCTTTCAGGAATAGGCGAAGGGTAAGAATTCAATCGAACAACCGTCAGGCAGTGCCAGATATCACGATGGGTAAGCAGGTGCTTTTCCCATGGCAGCTCAATCTCTTTAACAAATCCGTTTTCAAATCCGGGAAAGCCTGCCACTGATGATTTTGTGCGATTTACGCATTCCATTAATGGGAATTGATAAAGCCCTGCCCAAATATCCGTATTCGGTCTTTTTTCGATGAAGCAAAAGTCGCCGTATAGAGGAAGCACAAAATGAAACCAGCGTTCTGATCGGTTTATTTTGGGCTTGGGGGAAGGGAAATCTTCTGGTTTACCGAGTTTAAAAGCCCGGCAGGAGCTTTGCCAAGGACATTGGTTGCAGGCAGGATTCCGCGGCCTGCAAATGGCAGAACCAAGATCCATGATGGCCTGATTAAAGCCGCCCGGATCATCCGGCCAAAGTAACATTTCGGCATACTCCTTGATTTTTGCCGCCCCTTCAGGGCGGTAAGGAGATTCAGAAATTCCAAAGATCCTGCTTATTACACGGATGGCATTCCCATCAATGGCCGGCAATGCCAGACCATAGGCAAATGAGCCAATGGCAGCTGCTGTATAAGGCCCTACACCTTTCAATTTGAGCAAACCTTCAACTGATTCCGGAAAACGGCCACCGTAATCAGAACAAATCTGACGAGCTGTGTGATGGAGATTTCTGGCCCGGCTGTAGTATCCCAAGCCCTGCCAGAGATGCAGAACCTCATCTTCCGAAGCACGGGCTAATTCCTGCACCGTGGGAAAAGCCTTTTCAAATGCCAGATAATAAGGGAGCCCCTGTTCAACCCGGGTCTGTTGCAATATGATTTCTGATAGCCAAATTTTGTAAGGATCAGCTGTGTTTTTCCAAGGAAGGTCACGGCGATTGTCGCGAAACCAAGCCATAAAAGCCAGATTTTCTTCAAACATAAGTGTTAACACTCACTTTTCTGATTTTGAGAATTAAAGCAACAAAATTTTTCGGATAAATGTTCTTCGCATCGCGTAAAGTTGTATTTTACGAACAAATCACAAGTTTAATTAATACACACCATCATCAAAGCTTATGCGCAAGGCAGACATCGTAACCAAAATCAGTGAAATGACAGGCGTACAAAAAGTGGATGTTTTGGTCTCTCTTGAAGCGTTTTTCAGAGAGATCAAATCTTCTTTGAAAAATGGAGATAATGTTTACATCCGGGGCTTCGGGAGTTTTATAGTCAAGAAAAGAGCGAGAAAGCTGGGTAGAAACATCAAAAAGGGACAAACGGTTGAGATTCCGGAGCACTTTGTGCCTGCGTTCAAACCGGCTAAAGTCTTCACAGATGCTGTAAGAAAAGGAAAACAGAGTTGAGCTGAACTCCTTTAAGGTCTGAATTGTTGTACTTTCGCGCCTTAGAGGTTAAACCATGAATAATTCGTCTGTCCGTAGAACCGGACTCATAATGATTACCGGCATTGCTTTGCTGGCTGTTTATCTGTTTGCAAGAACTACCAAATCTGAAAGAAGTCCCGAGGAAATGCCTCTCACTACCAATGAGGTTCCGGAATTGACCGAGGATTCTTATTTAACGGAGCTCAGAATGAGTCTGGGCAAAAACGACACGCTCAATCTCATTGAGCAGGCCGAAAAAAGTGGTGAATATCTACTCGCAGCTTCACTTTATGATTCTCTTTCACAGCCCCTGGCTGCGGCCCTGTTCAGAGGAAAAGCTGCTGCAAAATCCGGTTCCGACTCGCTGCTCATCGCTGCAGGAGACGGCTTTTATGATCTTCTGTCTTTCATTAAAGACAAGAGTATCAGGCAGTTTGTAGCCAAGGAGGCCATGGGCTACTATCAAAAAGCATCTGCTGCAGACACTGCTGCAGGACTTCCCAAAGTCAAAATGGCTGCTACTTACATGGACGGCCTTGATCAGCCTATGCAGGGAGTGATGCTTCTGCTTGATGTCATCAAAAAGGATTCTAACAATCTGGATGCAAACCTTTTACTAGGAAAATACGGTATCATTTCGGGCCAATATGGAAAAGCTATTGCAAGACTGGAAAAAGTAGTATCTTTGCAGCCTGAAAATTCCGAGGCTTTGTTTATGCTCGGTGAGGCTTACCTCAACAGCGGAAATAAAGACAAAGGAATCAAGTGTTTCGAGCAAAGCAAGAAATACGTCGATTCCAGGGATTTGAAAGAAGCTATAGACAGTTACATCCGCCAGGTAAAATCAGGTGGAAGTAGTCATAAAAAACCAAGTTGATATGCCCTGCGGTAAAAAAAGAAAGAGACACAAGATTGCCACTCATAAGCGCAAGAAACGTCTGAGGAAGAACAGGCATAAGAAGAAGTAATGCCTGCGGCCTCAAAGCCGTGCTATCTTCTCGTTATACTCATGCCGTTATTATGAACTGCAGCCTCTCAGGCTGCCCAATGTTTTCATGTGAATAAGGAATTGTTTATTCAAACGAACCCCAGCGGTTCGGAGATTGCTCTTTTGGAAGATAAAGTACTGGTTGAGCTCCATCAGGAGAATAAAAACCAGTCCTTCAGGGTAGGCGATATTTTTCTTGGCAGAGTCAGAAAGGTAATGCCCGGCCTCAATGCTGCTTTCGTAGACGTTGGCCATGAAAAAGATGCCTTTCTTCATTATACTGATCTTAACCCGCTTTTCAAATCTATTGATCAGTTTACCAGACAGGCTATTGCCGCACAAACCGCAGCAGACGGCAGTCTGTCTAAGTTTTCAGCCGAGCCTGAAATTCAGAAGGGTGGAAATATTAAGGATGTGCTTCAGCCTAAACAAGCTGTGCTGGTGCAGGTACTTAAAGAACCTATTTCAAATAAAGGTCCGCGGCTGAGCTGCGAAATCACTCTTGCCGGAAGATATCTTGTTTTTACCCCTTTCGGTGACAGTGTGGGTGTTTCTAAAAAAATTGAATCGGCAGAAGAAAGGAAGCGACTGAAGCAGCTGGTGGAAAGCCTTAAGCCGGAAGGCTTTGGGGTAATTGTGAGAACCGTTGCCGACGGAAAGAGCGCTGCGGTTATACAGGAAGATTTACTTTATCTCCAAAACCGCTGGGCTGAACTCAACAGGGCGCTCAAGGCAGCCAATCCTCCTAAATTGATACTTGGAGAGGTCAATAAAACCTCCGGACTGCTGCGCGATATGCTCAATGGCAACTTCAGCCGTATTCTCAGCAATAACGCGGCAACCACTGCTGAGCTGGAAGAATACGTAAAACGCATCGCTCCCGACAAACAGAAAATTGTTCAGTATTACAGCTCTCCGGTACCCATGTTTGATCATTTTGGTATCACGCGGCAAATCAAGGCAGCATTCGGCAAAACAGTCAACCTCCCTTCAGGCGCTTATCTGATCATTGAAAAGACGGAGGCGATGCACGTGATAGATGTGAATTCAGGGCAGAGAATGATGGACGGAGATCAGGAAAGCACCGCTCTTCGCACCAATCTCGAGGCGGCTACAGAAATAAGCAGACAACTGAGGCTCCGAGACCTGGGCGGAATCATTGTCATTGATTTCATTGATATGAAAGATGCTGAAAACCGAAAAACACTTCAGCTGAAAATGAAAGAAGAGATGGATCGCGATACCGCAATACACACCATACTTCCTCTTTCAAAATTCAATCTTATGCAGATTACCCGGGAGAGAGTAAAGCCGGAAGTAAAAATTAACACTCAGGAGGCTTGCCCCACCTGCAGCGGAACCGGCACCATCAGCTCGGCTATGCTGGTTTTCGACGAGATCAATCAATTGGTAGCTCAACTCAGCAAAACCCACTCAAGCCTTCGCCTATTTGTAAACCCTCTGGTTGAGGCCTACCTGCGTCGTGGTTTTCCCAGCATGCGCATGAATTGGTTTTTTGCACATAAGAAATGGATTCAGATCGTACCAGATGAAAATATTGCAATAACCGAGTATCGTTTTTATGACGCTTTTGACGAAGAAATTGTTACTGACTAATTAAATATATTTGTTTTGTAGATATTTATTTTTGTAATATCAATGGGTTTGTCATTTTAAATAATATTTTTTAGTTTTCCTCTATGATTGAATTCTTAAAGGAGTTTAGACAGTTCCTGATGGAACGCAAGAAATGGTGGCTGATTCCGATGGTCATCGTGCTGATGCTCGTTGGCATGCTGGTTTATTTCTCAGGAACTTCTGCCGTAGCTCCTTTTGTTTACACCTTATTCTAATGATCAAACGCAAAATACAGCCGCGAAAAACAGTGGCCATTGTTTCTGCGATCTTCCTTGCGCTTGCCCTTTGGTTTTTCAGAAATGAAAAGCCTGCAGCACCTTATCTTCTATCACTGGCGCTCGCTCTGTTTATACCCGGAATGCTCAGTCTTACATTTGCATCCTATTTCGAAAAACTGTGGTTCGGTCTGGGTCATGCCATTGGATCGGTGAACAGCAAAATTATTCTAACCATTGTTTACTTTGGTTTTCTCGTTCCTCTGGCAGTTTTGAGAAATCTGAGCAGTCGAAAGAAAATGCAAGATCGCTTAACGGGCAAAACAGCCTTTAAAAAACGTGCGCATACTTACAATGCCTCTGATCTGCTCAAACCATGGTGATACGTTTGTGTTTTTTGGGAATCCTATTCCTGTGCATACTGAAAGTAAAAGCCCAGGACACCTTGCGAGAGAGTGGACTGGCCTCCTATTATCATGATAAATTCAGAGGGAGAAAAACTGCAAGCGGCGAACGCTATGATCCCAGAGCTTATACGGCAGCTCACCGCAGTTTACCTTTTGGCAGCAGGATTTGGGTCGTTAACCCCAAAAACGGAAAGCAGGTTCAGCTAAGAGTAAATGACCGCGGGCCTTTCAGCAAGGGCCGTGTAGTTGATGTTTCCTATGCTGCAGCTCAAGACATCGGACTCATCGGGCCCGGAATTGCAGCTGTGCAGATCTGGTATACAGGAACGACTGACAGCTTAACTACAGACAGTTCCTCTGCCATTTCAGGCACAGCGCCTGAGAGACTCCCTCTTTATGAACTATTACCTGAAACAAAGGCTGAAGGCTGGATGATCAGATTGTTTACTGCGAATCCGGAATGTCTTTTGGAGGACTTTAATCAGTCCTCCCAACAACAAGGCTACCGATGGTTTGTGAGACCTTTGCATGACGGAAGAATGGAACTGCTTTGCGGACCATTTGCCGAAAAAATCACGGCTGAAACCTCATTGACAAGCTGGAAACAATTTTATCCCGACGCCACTGTAATCCGGCTTACTTCACAGGCAAACCACTAACGATAACAGGCTTGCTGACTTGCACTGATACCCCTGATATCAGTAGAACTCATTTAAATTTGGATGATGAAAATTCTAATGGTTTGTCTCGGCAACATCTGCAGGTCGCCCATGGCTCAGGGCATTCTTGAAACAAAGGTTGCAGAAGCCGGCCTATCATGGCAAATAGACTCTGCCGGAATTGGCGGTTGGCATGCAGGAGAACTCCCGGATACCCGAGCACAACAGATAACAGCATCTTTTGGAAAAGACATTTCCGGACAGAGAGCGCGGCAAATCAATTCAAAAGATTTTGAGTACTTTGACCGTATCCTCGCTGCTGATCATCAGGTGATGCGTGATTTAAAAAAACTTTGTCCTGAAAGTGATTTACACAAACTGTACTATATGGATCCGGAAGGAAAAGAAATTCCCGATCCCTACTACGGAAACATCGGTCACTTTAAGGAGGTATATCAACTTCTGAATGAATCCATGGAAAAGCATTTGATGCAGATGAAAGGCTATTGATTTTACTGCTTGTCTAACCAAACCTCCCTGAACACACGATATTCCATGCCGTTGGCAGGAAGATTTCTAACCCATGGCTGAAGCAGCCGCCGGTTGAGATTGTAATAAATCAAAAGCAAAGGAGCATCGTCTGTAACCATCTGATCCAGCTGAAGGTAAAGTTTCATTCGTTCTGCAGCATCTGTGGTGGCCAAAGCTCTTTCGAACAGCTCATCAAATTTAGGATTTACATATCTGAAAGAATTCATGTAAGACCTCGCCTTGGGATCTTTGGGGACGATTTTCCCATAAAAAAGATTGAGGAAGTTATTGGGATCGGGATAATCGGCCTGCCAGCCAAGACGCCAGAAGGAAGTTTTTGCTGTTTCAATATTTTCGGTGTGTTGTGCAAAAATGACCTGACTGATTTCAATATTTACGCCGAGGTTGTCGCGAAGCATACTCTGAATAGCTTCGGCTACTTTTTCATTTCTTCCGCCCCCGCTGTTTATTTCAAGCGTTATTGACGGAAATCCCTTACCATTTGGATAACCAGCTTCCGCGAGTAGTCTGCGTGCTTTTTCAGGTTCAAAATCATATCCTTTCACCAATGTATTGTCATAACCGCTGAAGCCAAAGGGAACTACGCCATGAATGGCAGGGCTGCCTTCACCTTTCACGGTAAAATCGACGAGTTTTTTTCGATCAATGGCCATATTAAAAGCCTGTCTGACTCTTTTGTCGCGAAAAACCGGATCCGGAAGCAGGAATCCATAGTACTGTAAAGCCAGCTCTTGAATGGTCTGCAGTTGAAACTTCTGGTATTCACCTTTAAGATTCCCCTGAGCATCGAGAATTTCGGTGATCTGATCAAAAGGCAAACGATACTTCAGATCCAGATTTCCCTGACGGAACTCCAGCATTTCGGTTTTCTCTTCACGAAGAAAACTAACCTTTATTCCGTCAAGATAAGGCAACCGATTTCCGTTGGCATCCATGCCCCAGTAATTTTCGTTTCTGGAAAGTACAACGGCCTCATCGGGCAGCACTTTACGGAGAACAAAGGGACCTGTTCCCACGGTATGTGAAGCCATTTTTTCTCCATACTTATCCCAGGCCTCCTTGGGGAAGACCGCCATAAAAGGCAGAGCCAGGCGGTAAAGCAAATCGGCAGATGGCTGCTGCAGGCGAATAATAATAGTAGAGTCATTTGGGCTGCTCAGTCCGCTGACAGGAGAAGCCTCTTTGCCGGCCTCAATGGCTTCATAATGTTCTTTGGCACCGGCAATGATATTTTTAAAAAATGAATATCCCTGATTAGAAGCGGAAGGTTCGCATACTCTTTGAAGGCACCACAAGAAATCAGAAGCTTTCACAATGCGTCCTTTGCCGCCCTGAAAGCATTCATCATCATGAAAACGCAGATCGCTGCGCAGGTGGAAGGTATAGCTCAGGGCATCTTCACTCACTTCCCAGGAGGAAGCAAGACAAGGCTCCGGTGTGAGATCGGCAGGATTTAGACGAACAAGGCCTTCATAAATCTGGTTGGTGATTCTGTGCCCAACCACTTCTGTAATATTGTGCGGGAAAAGACTTTTAAAAAATTCTGTTTCGTTATAACGAATCACGCCTCCGTATTTCACGTTGCCTATGGCGAGGTTTTGCTTGGCTTTGGATTTCTGTTGCCCGCCATTGCAAGCGGTAGTCAGAAGGGAAAAAAGAAAGGCTGCGGATACCAGATATCTCATGAATAGAAGGTTTTTGCAAAGATGAAAAAATAAAGTTGAGACCGCGCCAGGGGGCGAAGGGGCCGGCCTTCGGCCGGGTGGCGTGCTGCAGGGCGTAAAAATTTACGCCCTGCAGCACGCCACGGAACCCCCGCAGCACCCGGTTCCCGCGGTCTGTATGGGCAAAAAATATTTGATCCATGCATGAGCGCGGGAAGGCGCCCTCATTGAAATTATTTTTAAAATGTATGGCAGTCAAGAAACAAGAAGTCTGCACATTTTGCGTTATGTTAGCCCTGCATGAATCGGAAAATTTTGTTTTTAGTATTGGGCTTTGCCTTCCTGGCTTCGATTATGCTGAGCAGCTGCAGGCGCGAGAAATTTTCTGACTCGTGCGCTCTTGAGTTCTCAACCGACACCCTCACATTCGACACGGTTTTTTCTACCCTCGGTTCGGCTACGCGCTCTTTCAAAATTTATAACCGCTGCAAAGAATCTGTGCGCATCAGCAGAATCAGCCTGGCGGGTCTACAGGGCGCACAATTTCGAATGAACATTGACGGCATTGCAGGCCGTGAATTTCGAGATGTGGAGATTCCCGCGCAAGACAGTATCTACGCTTTTGCCGAAGTGACCGTAAATCCGGCGCAGGGAAACCTGCCTTTTATCATTGAAGACGAAGTGATTTTTGAAACCAACGGGCAGGTTCAAAAGGTGGCGCTAAATGCCTGGGGGCAGAATGCCTATTTCCATTATGGCGAAGTGATCAGCGGTAATGTAAACTGGACTTCCGATTTGCCGCATGTGGTGGTAAGGAAAGATACGGTTCCAGGAGTGTATGTTAAGCCCGGAGGAAGGCTGAGCATTCAGCCGGGAACGCAGGTGTTTATGGGTCCCGGAGCGGCGATTCTGGTTTCGGGCGATTTACAGATAAATGCAGCTTCCTGGAGCGATTCGGTGGTGTTTCAGGGAGTGAGGCTGGAGCCGTTTTACAAAGACAAACCCGGGCAGTGGCTGGGGCTCTTCTTTTTACGGGAAAGTACAGGCGGCGGTACCGGGTCGCTCAAATACACCATCATTGACGAGGCCACTTACGGCATATCTGTGGGTTCGGGTTTTGAAAGTGATATTGCTTTTTTTCAGAACAACGGAAACCGCCCCTCGGTGACTGCCAACAGAATTATTGTGCGCAACAGCCAGGCTTCGGCATTGTTTGCTTTCAACGGGCAGTTTACAGGCGAAAATTGTTTGTTTTATGCAGCGGGCGACAATCTGCTTTCGCTGGGTTTGGGAGGCAAATACAATTTTGCCAATTGCACGTTTTTCAATCGCGGCTCTTCCTTCATCAGCCATCAGAAACCGGCATTGCTGATCAGCAATTTTGCTGTAGCAAACAACACCATTTATCCCGCACCACTTGATCAGGCTTACTTCGACAATTGTGTGATCTATGGCACATTGGAAAAAGAAATTGCTTTCGGCAAGCAAGACGGAACGGCCTTCGGCTCCCGCTTCCGTTATTGCCTGCTGAAAGCCATTGAGGATACGGTTGCCTCTTATCAGGAAAATGCACTTCCGCTCACAGGCTGCAAGTTTAACTTAGATCCGGAGTTTAAACGGCCTGAAGCCGGAAATTTCATGCCAGACAGTGCAGCTTCACCCTTGCTGGATGCTTCGGGATTTGGTGCCGGAGCAGATCTATATGACCGAATAAGACCGGTGGTAGTAACCAATCCGGCCACCCCATACGATATCGGAGCGATTGAATTTGATTCGCCCTGAGTTTTCACATATTTTTTTACAACATCCTGAATTGGCTGCGGTTAAATCAATAATTTAAACGCATGTTCCTGCAAAACATCCGCATTGCGCTCAGAGACCTACGGTATTTCTTTCCGGTGCGGCTCTTATTTGCTGCGTTTAAACGGCAGCAATTTCTGCTACTTTCCTGGCTGGTGTTTTTTCTGCTCATCAACAGGGGCTTTGGATTATCGATGGGCGTCCCCTACCTGTTTCTGGATCCCGAGTATCTGGGGCGAGTCGGGTACTTAAGTTATTCGCTGGTAGGTATGGGCTGGGGTATTCACTTTGTTTTCTGGAATCTGGTTAGCTACATGCTGAATGCACACCGATATCCATTCATGGCATCTCTGAGATATCCGATGCTGATGTTTTTTCTGAACAACTCAATTATTCCCCTGACCTCACTAGGTGCTTACATATATGCCATTCTGAGGTTTCAGAGATATTATGAATTTGCAACGTACGGGAATGCACTTCTTGATATAGCAGGACTTCTGGCCGGCATCACGCTTTCTGTCTTATTGTTTGCCATTTATTTTCAGTTTACCAACACCAGTGCGCAAAATGTCATTGAGCGTGAAAAGCGGATGCGGCAAAAGCGCAACTACCGCTTGGTGCGAAAATCAAACATGGATGAAGAATTGCTGCAAGGCCCGGCAGAGCGCGTAGATTACTATCTGACAAATTCATTGCGAATTCGCCACACAAGAAAGGATATACAACATCAGACAGAGGTGAGGAACCTTGTTTTCCGGCAACATCACCTGAATGCATTTTTTCTTCAGATACTTACCATCGGTGTACTGATTGGGCTAGGTTTTTTTGTGGATATACCGATTTTTCAGATTCCCACCGCAGCCAGTGTGTTTATGTTTGCCTCGCTTCTGATATCGCTTTTTGGAATATTTATTTTTTATACACTTGGCTGGGGTACGATTGTAATTATCGGATTTTTGATTGCAGCAAATTTTCTGACCAAATTTGAGATTCTGGGTTACCAGAGCAGAGTGACGGGTCTTAATTATGAAAAAAAACCTGCAGTCTATGACAATTCTGTGCTCAGGAAACTAGCCTCTGATTCTCTGATTGCCTCAGACCGGGCACATTTCCTGAAAATTCTGGAAAACTGGAAAACAAGAAACTGCGAGGGTCGAGCCCCGGGCTACAAGCCGCATATGGTATTTATAAATGTAAGTGGCGGAGGTCTTCGGGCGGCAGCATTTGTGACCAATGTACTTCAGAGAGCCGACAGTCTTCTGGGAGGAAAGCTATTTGAAAAAACAGTGCTGATCTCGGGGGCATCAGGTGGGATGTTTGGCGCTTCCTTTATGCGCGATCAGTACTTGATGAAGCAGGAAGGATTTGCTGTAAACCTTCGCGACAGCAGTCTCAGGAACCGGATATCACGGGATTTGCTTAATCCCATGATCATTACTTTTCTTTCAAACGACATATTGATTCCATTTCACAAGGAAAAGATAGGAGAACACAAATATTTCCGGGATCGGGGTCTGATGTTTGAAAAGCAACTTGCATTGAATCTTGGACCGGGTCAAATGCGGCCGATCAGTTTTTATAAAAAACCTGAGCAGGAGGCTCGAATACCACTCATGATTTATCACACAACCATTATCAACGACAGCAGAAGATTGTTTATCTCCCCTCAGCCGGTCTCGTTTCTAAGCAGACCACCGGCACGACTAGATAGCGCCAATACCTATGAGATTGACGGAATTGATTACGGAAAATTATTTTCAGAACATGACGCATACAACAGTCGGCTGGCTTCAGTAAACCGGATCAATGCAACTTTCCCATATATATTTCCCAATCCGGTACTTCCTACAGATCCGCCTTTGTATCTCATGGATGCAGGGGTTGTTGACAATTTTGGAACCGAAACATCACAGCGGTTTATTCATAATTTTTCAGACTGGATCAGGCAGAATACTCGTGGGATAACGGTTATTCAAATCAGAGACTCCAGAAAAAACGAAGAGCCTGAAAAGAGAGATAAGCGGAGTTTTCTTGCAGAAATCCTGGATCCTATTGGAGTGATGTATAATAACCTTGAGAATTTGCAAGATTATCGTTTCGACTATTACTGGAATTACCTAAAGACCTCTATTGGTCTGCCTGTTGAAGTAATTTGTATTGAATATGAGCCGGAAAGCAAAGAGAAGAAGGCCTCTATGAGTCTTCATCTCACAGACCGGGAGAAAGCCGAGTTATACAATGCCATGTTCAGGCCCAACAACAGCGCAGAGTTCAGCAGGTTGGTGGAGTCACTCTACCATTGAATGCCGCCTGAAAGCAATGGCTTCATCTGATAATTGCCTGCAAAGGGCTTCAGCCTGCTGCCGTTGAGCGTGACTGTAGTTTAATTTGTCTGCAAAGAAATCGATAATGGTATTCCAGTCGCGAAGCAGAGCCGGCCGATTGAAATACAACATACCTGAACGACGAACCATAAAATCGGCGGGGTGGCAAACGCACTCTCTGCGATATGAAAATTCCAACTCTGCGATCAGGGCATGACCGGCATTTTCACGACACAATTCCAGGATTTCTTGCGTTTCGCTTCCATAGCGATAGAACCATTCCAATATCTGATTCTCTGAAACACCAATTGATAATCCTATTTGAAGCTGCCGGCTGATTTCATCTTGCATACTGCCTTTCCATCCGGCACCAACAAGCGAAAATCTGCGGGTGACACAGGGGGAAGCACGGAGACCGGTGCGTTTCACTACCTGATCTATTACCTTCTCGGCCATCAGACGAAAACCGGTGAGTTTTCCACCTGCAATTGAAATAAGTCCTGAAGAGGAGAAAAATATTTCATCTTTTCTCGATAATTCTGTTGCCGACTTACCTTCCTCGTAAATCAGCGGACGAAGACCGCACCAGGAACTTTCGGCATCTTCAGGCGTAACACTTAAACCTGGAAACATTCTTCTCAACGCTTCACAGAGATAAACCGCATCAATGTGATCGGCCACAGGATGATCGGCAGGGCCCTCGTAGAAGGTATCGGTTGTGCCAACGTAAGTTGTTCTACCCCTCGGAATGGCAAAAATCATTCTTCCGTCTCCCACGTCAAAGTATGCTGCCTGATGTAGAGGAATTTGTTCATATGGAAAAACGAGATGAACGCCTTTCGATAGTTTCAGACGCTTGCCTTGTAATGACTGATCTGCCTTCCGCACATCATCAACCCATGGGCCGGTTGCATTAACAAATGCCTTTGCACGGAATTTATAGCTTTTACCACTCAGTTCATCGTTACAGCAAACAGCAGTAATTTTTCCTTCTGCATCTTTTTCAAATTCCAATACTGGCATGTAATTGAAAGCGGCACCTCCATGGGCAAGGGCGGAACGCACAAGGCTAATAACAAGTCTGGCATCATCTGTTCGGTATTCGTAATACAAGCCACCGCCAAGCAATAAAGAGTTGTTGAGAAGCGGTTCTTGTTCGGCTGTTTGTTTTTTATCCAGCATTTTCCGCCGTTCAGGTCTTTCTACTCCGGCCAGAAGATCATAAACATAGAGAGCAGCAGAACTGGATGCTGCGCCCAGGGAGCCACCTTTAACGATGGGAAGCAACATTCTTTCGGGTATTACCAAATGTGGTGCGTTTTGATGAACAATAGCTCTTTCACGACCCACGTCGCGCACCAGTTTAAGCTCGAGTTGTTTCAGATAGCGAAGCCCTCCATGAATCAATTTGGTAGATCGGGAGCTTGTTCCCCAGCCAAAATCTTTTTTCTCAAGAAGTAAAACTTTGAGACCTCTCAGGCAGGCATCGAGCAGTATTCCTGCACCTGTAATTCCACCTCCGATGACGAGCAAATCAAACTCGGATTCAGCAGCCTGACTGATCTGCTCATTCCTGTTTGCATGACAAAAAGAAACCGGGCCTGGGGTCATTTTGGGGCAGCCTTCTGCGCTTTGTTTCCTGCAAAGGTAAGGCCCTTATTCATGAGTTCATGATTTTCTGCAATTACCACACGAACATGCGGGATTCCATTCCTTTTCAGGAAAGAAGCTGCCAGGAATTTTTGAAAACTGTTTGATCCCGTAAGGTAAATACGCATTTCGGGGTCAAGTTCAGCCACTTCTGTTGGAAGTTCATCGAAAGGAAGATTTTCGGCATCTTCCAAATGTTCGGCTTCAAACTGCCCGGGTTCAGACAAATCGATAAGATAAAACTCATCGAAGCGATAATCAATTGCAAATTCATCAGGATCAACACAAATAATCAAGTCGAGAGCTGATTCGGGTATTTTATCAGGAAAGACTGTGCGGGCACTATTGGGTGGCAAGCTCCAGTGTTCGGGAATTTTGGAAAAATCATCAGTTACAATCAGGCAAGGTTTCCCTGGGATAAGAAATTCTTCCGGGAAATCCTGACCGGATCCCGAATCAACAAAAAGCAGGCTTCCTGAAAGGAAGCCTGCAGAAGACAATTCGAGA
Organism: uncultured Chitinophagaceae bacterium; assembly: GCA_964620795.1. Taxonomy (GTDB): domain Bacteria; phylum Bacteroidota; class Bacteroidia; order Chitinophagales; family LD1; genus CAZUHX01. The sequence continues at coordinate 18,190 of CAZUHX010000003.1, read as the reverse complement.
TGTCGGAGGTCTATGATCTGATAAGATTCCAGATCTGCAAGAGCCTCATTCGAGTTCAAAGTTTTCATCTGATCGGATGAAAGGGCAGATCAGAGGAGAATCAGAAATAGGTTGCAAGAAGCTCCTGAATGGCTTTAATTTTCGGGAACTCAATGGTGTAGAAAACCATTTTGCCTTCGCGGGCTGAGGTCACTAAATCATTGTCACGTAGGATTTTCAGATGCTGCGATGTAATTGACTGCTCTAGCTTCAACTCTCTGTAGATGGTATTCACATTCACTTCCTTGTTTTTTGAAATAAAGGAAAGAATCTTCAGCCTCACAGGATGTGAAAGCGCTCTCAGCAATTCGGCAGATATTTCCAGCTTATCTGCAGGGAATTTGGTTTTCTTGGCCACGATGAGTTGATTTTGGGATTCAGGAATTTATGATAATCAGACTGCTGCGAGATCCTGAATAAGATCAACTACTTCAGCGAATCTGGCTTTATTGATGGTGTAATAGATATACTTACCATCTCTTTCTGTGATAAGCAGATCTGCTTTGCGCAGAATGGCAAGATGCTGCGATGCAACAGACTGTTCAATACGAAGTTTAACGTAAATCTCTGTAACTGCTAGTTTCTTTTTTTCTTCAAGCAGTTGAATCATCTCTCTGCGAAGAGGATGGTTAATTGCCCGCAGAGTAAGTACTGCCTTGCGAAGCACATTAAAATCAAGACGGATTTGCTCCGGCTGTCCCTTGGCCGGGCTGGAGAGTATCAATATCTCCTTGTTGCTGTTTGACTTTGCTGCCATAGTTTGAGGTTCAATAGGTATGAGTTAAGTTCTTAGGTTCGCTTTAAAAATATACCAATTACTTTTTGGAGCCGCTTCTGAATGGGCTGATATATCTGGGTTCAAAGAAAGCAAGTTCTTCAAATATGTTACTATAATATTTGTTAACACATAGTGACACAACATCACTGATTTCCGGAGTAAACAAATCAGAGTTCTTATTATTTAAATCTTTCACCGTGCATGAAAACGCAGTTTTTTCAAAATGGTTCTGCCAGTCAATAATATCTTTTATAAAATATTCATTTTCAGCATATTTTATGACACCATCAGCTCTTGCAAAGACCCATTCTCCTCCTGCCGGAATCATACTAACCCAACTTTCTGAATGCGGGTTCTCCCTCATATTTCTCAAATTCAATGCCTCCAGAAGACTACAGGAAATGAGTGGAACCCCCAGAGAAAAAGCTACACCCTTGGCAAATGAAACACCGATTCGCAGTCCGGTGAAAGATCCCGGCCCGGCTACTACGGATACCGCATCCAGGGAGCCTATTTTTACACCTGCCTCTGAAAGAAGACGCTCTGCAAATCCTGAAATATGTGAAGACTGTTTTTGGGCTTCGGTATCACGAACAGAGGCAATCAATTCGCTGCCGCAACTTAAACCCAGCTGGCCAAACACACCGCCGGTATCCAGATGAAGGATCAAAGGTTTTTTCATCAGAATTGAAGCTCCTTTTCCTGCTCTTCTTTTCCTCTCATGTAACGAACCCTTGTCTTGTCTCCTTTTCTGAAATAAGACAAAGCCTTCATGTAGCTCATCATATCCGTAACTTTAATCATCCCCAACTGCAACACTACATCACCGGGTTTCAAACCTGCGGCTGAAGCTGTTTTCCCCTCAGTGACGGCATCTATTCTCATTCCCTCTCCATCGTAAGTATAATCGGGAACCACTCCCAGGGTAACAGTAAAGCGAGGCGCATTATCATTGTCCTGATCTTTGGTCTTTGTAAATGCTATTTTTTCTGATGTGTTTAACTGTTGCATTAAATCTTTAACAAGCACAAAGACCCTGTTCATGCCAGCATAATTGATCTTATGCTCATCATCTCCGGGCTTATGATAATCTTCGTGATTACCGCTAAAAAAATGAAGAACAGGGATGTTCTTCAGATAAAAAGAGGTATGATCAGACGGGCCTACACCGCTTTCTGTGGTCTTTATCTGCAGGCTCTGCTGATCTGCATTTTTGATCGCTGTTGACCATTGGGGCGAGGTTCCCGTGCCGTTGATAATTAGGGCATTACTCTGGCTGTCTACCCTTCCTACCATATCAAAATTCAACATATAATTGATTGGGCCTACCGATTGCGGGATATGGTCTGCCAGCCACTTGGAGCCCCAAAGCCCCAGTTCTTCACCGGAAAAAGCGACCAGCAGATAGTTGTTTGCCTTCCAATCCGGGGTTTGAAGTGCCCTCCCCAATTCCAGCATCATGCTCACGCCGCTTGCATTATCATCAGCTCCATTATGTACCTGCGGTTCTCCTCTATATCTTGAATGTCTATCGTCGCCCAGACCAAGATGATCGAAGTGGGCTCCTATCAAAACCGTATTTGGTGCTTTGTGGTCAATCCAACCCAATACGTTCCGTCCTGTACCGCTAAGTTTGTAAAGGTCTGTGCTCAGGGAAATTTTTTGTCGCACAAGTTTGGAAGCATACTTATAGTCAGCAAGAAAAACCGCCGGGATACTGAGCTCTTTAACCGGAATATCGAGCTGCAGAACAGGATTCTGCACTGCAGTATCGGGATTGAAAAAAATCACCGCTGCAGCACCTTTCGATGCGGCGTATGCAGCCTTCTCTTTCAGATCTGCAAATCTCCCCGGTTCTGTGTGCGGATTGACGGAAGCCGGCAGACCGGTACGAATAAGTACTATTTTCCCTTTTACCTTTTTGCCTTTGTAATCATCAATGGACTTTGTGTCACCAATTCCATAGCTCAGATCAACCACTCTTGCATCTGCTTTTCCACTTCCGCTAAAAGCAAGAGGATAAAAACGATCTCCTTGTTTAAAAGTTACCTTTCCGGTTCTTAGGCTGTTCTCAGGGCCCAAAGCTTTACCTCTTGAGAATGCAAATTCCTGGTAATAACCATTCAATCCAGGTACCGGCACTATTCCATTTACACGAAACACTTCGGCAATGTACTCTGATGCCAGTTTTTCTCCATGGGTTCCTGTAAGCCGGCCGCCAAGCGAATCTGAAGCAAGATAAAGGATATGTGGGCGAAAATCAGGGGTTTGGGCATGCAATAAAAACATTACTCCAAACAGACCGAATGCAAAAAGAGAAAAACGTATAGTCATATATATGATTTATAGACCGCTTTCCAGAAGCTGGATTTTCTGTTCCCAATCTTTCATAAGGATATCGAGCAAAGATTTGCTTTTTTCATATTCCTCATAAAATGCCTGGTCAGGGACCCCACTCTTAAAATGCAGGGGATTATTTAGCTTGGATTCGAGCGATGCTATTTTTTCTTCCTGTAAACGGATGCTTTCTTCCAGCTTAATTACCTCTTGTCGCAGTTTTTTATTTTCCTGATCTGTAGTGCTTTTTTGAATCTGATGCGCAGCCGTCTGGAGTGCCGGCTTGTTTTTCTTTTCTTCCTGCTCATAAGAGCGCATATCTTCCTTCTTGCGAAACTCAAGAAACTCGTCAATATTGCCGGGAAACTCTCTGATACCGTTGGGTGTAAACTCAAAAATACGGCTGGCCAGATCTCTCAAAAACTCGCGGTCGTGACTTACCACAACCACCGTTCCTTTATACTGCTGAAGAGCCCTCTTGAGGATCTCCTTCGAGAGCATGTCAAGATGATTGGTTGGTTCATCGAGCACCAAAAAATTTCTGGGTTCGAGAATCATGCGGCAGAGCGCAAGTCGGCTTTTTTCGCCGCCCGAGAGAACTTTCACTTTTTTAAACACATCATCTCCTGTGAAAAGGAAGCAGCCAAGCAGATCTCTCAGTTTGGTTCGCACATCGCCCACCGCCACGCGATCAACCGTGTCAAGCACAGTATCGTTTCCATCAAGGGTGTCAGCTGCATGCTGGGCATAAAAACCTATTGTGACTTGATGACCAAGCTGAAAATCGCCTGTGTAATCGGTGTCGCCTACCAGAATTTTCGATAGCGTAGATTTCCCCATCCCGTTTTTTCCCACAAAAGCGATTTTATCGCCTCGCATGATGTCAAATTCCTGGTTGCGAAGCACCACTTTTTCTCCATAGCTGCGACTTAACTTCCTTGCAGTGGCCACCACTTTTCCCGATGCTTGGGCTTCCGGAAAACGGATGTCCATCGCTCTAGCGTCTTCTTCATCAATCTCAACCACCTCCATTTTATCGAGCTTCTTAACCAGCGACTGTGCGAAAGAGGCTTTGCTGGCCTTGGCCTTAAAGCGCTCAATATTCCTTTCAATGCGGGCAATCTCACGCTGCTGATTTTTGAAAGCATTCATCTGTTGTTCCCTTCTTTCCTTCCGCATTTCCAGATAACCGCTGTAAGAAGCAGGATATTCGTCTACCTCCCCTCCTGTGACTTCAATAGTACGAGAAGTGATATTGTCGAGAAACTGCCGGTCGTGGCTTACCATCATTACTGCTCCGGGATAATCTTTCAGAAACTCTTCCAGCCATAAAACAGACTCAATGTCAAGGTGATTGGTTGGCTCATCGAGCATAATCAGATCCGGCTTCTGCAAAAGAATTTTAGCAAGCTCTACCCTCATTTGCCAGCCACCGCTCAGTTCAGACATTTTCTTGCCGAAATCGGCAGGATCAAAGCCGAGACCCTTCAGCACCCGTTCAATTTCTTCATCCATGCGATAGCCATCATGAATCTCTATCTGATGTTCCACTTCCTGCAGCCGGTTAATGAGATCCATATACCCATCTGATTCGTAGTCGGTGCGCTCTTCCATTTCCCTGACCAGACGATCGCGCTCTTCCATGTATTTCAGAGTTTGTTCAAAAGCCTTTTTAGCCTCGTCTGAAACAGATAGCCTGCTTTGGGTGTCAATGTTTTGGGGAAGATAACCGATCAATGTTCCTCTTGGATACATAATGTCGCCCCCATCAGCGGGCTGAAGACCTTTAACCACTTTCATCAGGGTACTTTTTCCTGCTCCGTTTCGGCCTACCAGACCGATTTTGTCGCTCTTTCCGATCAGAAAAGAAACTCCGTCAAAAATGTGCCGCCCGCCAAAGGCCAGTTGAATGTTGGAAACCGCTATCATAATCAGGGCGCGAAATTACCACTATTTCGCGGCCTTTAGGGTTGTTTGAAAAAGGTATGGGTACAAGCTTTGTTTTCGAAGTTGATATAATACTCCAAATTAAGGGTCATCCTGTTATTGGCAACATCAAAATTTCCCTGACCAGTCACAAAGCTTCCGCTGCTTCCGCCCAGATTCTGATTGGGTATCACAACGATGGTTCCCAGATTGTTGTTGTCGGTTTGGATCTGGGCATAAATGGTGAATTGAGCCAAAAAGTTATTGATGATAATCTCGGAAGGCCTGTTGGGATTAACGGAAACAAAAGGGAAATAGGTTCCAACTAAAGGGGCTCCACTCAAACAGTTTTCTGAAGCCTGATAATTGCCAATGAATTTGCGGGTGGCATCCTGGTCGCAATTGGCACCTTCGAATCCCGATGGGCAAACACAATTTCCATTGATACAAGTTCTTCCAGCCGGGCAGTTTACATTCTCACAGCTGCGTTGATCACAAGAGTTGAACAGACCGGTCAAAAACAACAAAATGAGGATGCTTAATCTCATGTTTCAAAGATACACACAGACTTGGAAGGCTATTCTTTTATTTTAGCAGATGAAACATGAGTACAGAAGCCGGAAAATACTATTTCATTTCTGACCTTCATTTGGGTGTGCCCGATCGTGAGCAAAGCTTGTTGCGCGAAAAACTTTTTGTAAACTGGCTTGAAATGGCTTCAAAAGACGCCAGAGGAATTTTCATTCTCGGAGATCTGTTTGATTTCTGGCACGAATACAAAACTGTAGTTCCTAAGGGATTTATACGCAGCCTGTCAGCGCTTGCCCGAATCACTGAATCCGGTATTCCGGTATATCTGTTTCACGGAAATCATGATATGTGGATGGATGATTATCTGGTGCAAGAAGTCGGTGTTAAAATTGTTTCTGACCGACTGATCATCCGGCTTGAAGGGAAAACCTTTTTTCTTGCTCACGGCGATGGGCTTGGTCCCGAAGACATGGGCTACAAGCTGCTGAAAAAAGTGTTTCGAAATCCGGTTTGCAGATGGCTTTTCCGCTGGCTGCATCCCGATGTGGGTACACGTCTGGCTGCGTGGCTTTCTTTCAGAAGCAGGTTTAGTCAGGGCCAAGCCAAGAAAGAGCAATTTAAAACGGCAGATGAAGAGTGGCTCTACAAATATGTTCAGCGAAAAATCAGAACCGAGCCTTGCGATTTCTATCTTTTTGGGCATCGCCATCTTCCTCTTTCTCTACCCGTAGAACAATCACTATACTTCAATACGGGAGATTGGATCAGTTACAACAGTTATGTCATATTCGACGGACAGGAATGCGAACTCAGGTATTTTAACAATGAAGTCGGTTAGTTTGATTTTCATATTGGTACTGGCCATGAGCAAATTTGCTAAGGCGCAGTTGTTAATGCCTTCTGACAGCTTTTCAGCCGAAGGACAGATGATCGCTGCCGACAAGTTGGGAAATCTCTGGGTGGCCGGGGCAAACCGTCTGTATAAGTTCAGTCCCGGACAAAATACACCCCTTCCTTACCAGGAATACCGCTACGGCAGAATCGGAATGATTGATGTTTCCAACCCGCTGAAACCACTTATTTATTTTCCGGATTTCATGACAGTAGTGGTACTGGATAAATTTCTTTCTCCTTTGGTGAGCTACAGCTTTTTTGAACTGGGTTATCAAAACGTTACTGCTGTTTGTAACTCAACAGATGGCCGGTTTTGGTTTTATGACAATATCCGGTTTATGCTCAAAAAAATTGACGAGACGGGGAAAATCATCCGGGAAAGCCCACCCCTGAATCAGATTTTAAAAACATCGGTTCAACCCACTTTTATTCAGGAAAAGGACAATCAGGTGCTGCTCAATGATCCCGAACAGGGTATTCTGGTGTTTGATGTGTTTGGAGGCTATGCCAAAACACTTCCATTAAAGAATCTGCAGCGCTTTCAACTGCAAGGGACGAAGGTTTATTACTGCAAGCAAGACAAACTGTGTTCTTACGACCCATCTACCCTTGAGCAGAAATGCATAGATCTGCCGGGCGGCACTGAAAATATCCTTGATGCGGCAGTAACTCAAGATCGCCTTTTTGTGCTCAGAAAAGGGTACATTTTATCCTACCTATTCAAATAAAATCTAACCATTTATGCAAACAGCAGAGCTTTCAGACAAGTATCCGGGAAAATTTATTGCGGCAGATCCCGTATATCGCTCGTTTGGAGGAAGAAGAGCGTTTCACGGACAGGCGGTCACACTCAAATTATTCGAAGACAACTCACTGGTTCGAAAAGTGCTGAGTACTGCGGGTTCGGGCAAAGTGCTTGTGGTGGATGGTGGCGGATCCATGCGTGCGGCTCTTCTGGGCGACCAACTGGCTTCCCTGGCCGTTGAACATGGATGGGAAGGGATCGTTGTTTATGGATGCATCCGCGACTCAGCCGCAATTGCTCAAATGAATCTGGGAGTAATGGCTTTAGGAACACATCCCTTTAAAACAGAAAAAAGAAATGAGGGACAGGAAAATATATTCCTGCGTTTCAGCGGGCTGGTTGTTGCACCAGGAGATTATCTCTATGCCGACGAAGACGGCATTCTTGTAAGCAGCGAACTGCTGGAACTATGATCAACGAATGAGGTTGATCGTTCCCTGCTGCATGCTTTCCTTGTCATCAAGGGTTCTGATCTGAACGTAATAAGTATAAACTCCGGTCACAGCATCTTCTCCTCTGTATTTTCCATTCCATCCAAATTTCTGGTTGGTTGATTCAAATACCTTTTCGCCCCAGCGGTTGAAGATTTTCATGCTGATTGACTTGATGTCATTTCCGTAAACCAGAAATTCATCATTCACACCGTCGCCATTGGGAGAAAATGTATTGGGTACAAAAGTAGGCTGAGCCTCTGCCACCAAAGCAAGCAATTTGGCCTCCGTCTGGCAACGCAATCCATCCCGTCTACGCTGACTCACAGTGACGGTATATTCCGTTTCACGATAAGGGCTCACAATGGGATTAAAACAATCAAAACAACTCAGACCTTCTCTCGGAGACCAGATAAAGTCAACCTGATTAGAATCGATGTTCGCCACCTGAACTACAACACCTTGGGCATCTCCAAGTCCGATGGAAATAGTGTCGGGATTAACCTCAGCAATAATAGGCTGCGGCTCCGTCATAATCACCGGGATTCTGGTTTCGCATCCAAAGGCATTCACCACCAATAGACTATGAAGTCCAGCTGAGATTCCTGTAAAATCATTTCCAAACTGCAGTGGTCCGTTGTCGAGGCCATAGCGATAAACCGAATTGAAAGAAGTGAGACCGTAAACACGAATCACTCCGTCACTCAGCCTGTAGCAAGTAGCGGAATCTGTTTCAACCACAATGGAGTCTGCCAAGGCCTCAGGCACAATAATCTGAGCCTGACGGCTGCAATTATTGGCATCAATAAAGGAGTAAGTATACTGCCCTGCAGACAAACCGGTAAAGCTACTGGTTGATTGAGACTGAGTGGCTCCTCCCAAAGGTACTATTCTGTATATGTAAGGTAAATTACCACCGGAGGCCGTAATGCTGATTGTTCCGTCTGAAATTCCCAAACAGGCAACGCGGGTGGCGGTAGCACTTATACTCAAACTATCCGGCTGATTCAAAGTAGCTGAAGCCGAGGCCGTACAACCATTGGCATCGGTAGCGGTAAGGCTGTAGGTGCCCTGCACAAGATTAATCGCAGTTTGTGAGGTTTGTCCGTCGCTCCAGATAAACTGATAAGGAGAGGTCGCTCCTGAAGGATTGGCATCTATACTGCCGGTTGATGCACCATAGCAAAGCAAATCCGTAACCACAGGGCTGAGCACAAGGCTAACAGGAGCATTGATGGTGTAAGTTGCAGTCGCAGTGCATAGATTGGCATCTGTTACTGTAACAGAATAGTTCCCTGCAGCAAGACCATTTACAGTAGTAGAAGTATTTCCGTTGAACCACAAATAAGTATATGGAGCAACACCTCCGTTGCCGGAAACAGTAATCGCACCGTCTGAAGCGCCAAAACAGCGGGCATCTGTAATTACAGGGGGATTAAATCCAACAGCCAATGCAGGCTGTGTAATTAATGTGTTCCCTGAAGCTGTGCATCCGTTTCTGTCGGTTACAGTCACAGCATACGAACCGGCCGGCTGTGAGCTAACCGCAGATGTTGTAGCGTTATTGCTCCATAAATAAGTATATGTGGGGCTGCCGCCTGAAGCAAACACAGCCAAAGAACCATCAGCCTGACCGAAACAACGCACTGGTCTTGAAGTCACTGAATCTACTTGCACTGCAGTAGCCGGCTGAGTAATGGTAAACTGAGCAGAATCGCGGCAACCGCGGTTGTCGCTCACCGTAACGCGATAAGTGCCTGCAACCACATTCACTATTCCCGAATTAAACTGAGAGTTGCTCCAGACATAGCTGTATGGCGAAGTGCCTCCGTTAGGGTTAACCGATACTGCTCCATCACTGCCTCCAAAACAGGAGACTGCAGTAATGTTGCCGGGGCCCACAGCCAGTGGCGCAACAGGCTGGGAAATAGTGTAACTGCCGCTTGTACTGCATTGGTTAGCATCGGTAACAGTAACAGAATAGTTGCCCAAGGGCAGTCCGCTCAAGTCTTGATTCACAGAGCCTGTATTCCATGAATAGCTGAAAGGTGTAAAACCGCCTGAAACCGTCAGATCCAATGCTCCGGTGCTCAGGCCAAAACAACTTACAGGCGTATTGATTACAGAAAGACTGAGTGCCGCGGGAACGATTACACGAATCGTATCTCTTCCGATCAATCCGGCAGAATCGGTGACGGTGACTACATAATTGGCACTGCTCGTGGCATTGGTAAGAACCGGATTGGGAACCGTATCACTGCTGAGACCTGTTGAGGGAGTCCACAAATAACGGTAGGGTGGAGTGCCCAGACTTCCGGTCGGACTACCGCCAAGGGTAAGTGAACTTCCGGGACAAAGTCGGATGCTGTCGGGGAAGGTAATGATCCCCCCCTGATTAAGTACAAATGCTTCAGCCAAAGGGCCAAAAATCACACGAACCCGGGCAGTGTCGCAGTCGGTACAAGAGTTTGAATCGGTAACACAAACTACATAATTCGTAGTAAAAGCCGGGCTGGCAGAAGTATTCGCAGCTGTCGCATTGGTCACACTTGCTGCAGGAGTCCAGCTGTAGGTATAAGGTCCTGTGCCCCCTGAGGCCGTGGGAGAGCCTCCGATTTGCGCAATTCCTCCATTTACAATCACTGTATCATTTCCTGCCTGAGCGTTAAGTGCTGCGGCGGGTTGAACTACTGTGGCCGAGGCTGTGGCGGTGCATCCGCTGGTATCGGTAACTGTAAGATTGTAAACACCTGCTGCAAGATTGCTGATCGTAGCTGTTGTTTGAGTTGTTCCAGACCAGGCGTAGGTATAAGGACGCGCAGGGACAACGGCTGCAGCCACAGATCCATTGGTTAGGCCAAAGCATGTAACATTCCCGGCAGTCATGGTAATCTGAGCAGGGCTAACGACATTCACAACAACGCTTGAAGTGGCGGTGCAGGTACCTGAGCTAACGGTAACATTGTAAGTACCTGAGCTGGCGGCGGCAAGAGGGCCGAGAGAGGGGTTTTGCTGAGTGCTACTGAAAGCATTCGGACCGCTCCAGCTGTAGGTGGTTGCGCCGGCAAAAGTACTGGTGTTGAGTGTGCCGCTTGCTCCCTGGCAACGGCTTCCCGTGTAGCCTGCCGTTACACTACAAGGTGCAGCAGCAATTGTTGTGGATGATGGCACAGCAATCACAGGAGGGCCTCCACAAAGGTTGGTAGTAGACCATGAGCCGATTTCGCTGTCTGAGAGCACATCAATCCCAATGCTGAGGGTAGCGCCCGGGGTAGTTCCGGTTTGCACAGTGAAACAGAATGTCCAGGTTCCGGTTGATGAATTGTCTCCGAAATCATTTCCCGGATTGCCATCATTATTGAGGTCGAAGAAAAAGCCCGGACCATTGGTGTTTCCCGTGTTAGAACCAACAACTGTTGTGCGCCAAAGCCACTGCCCTGCTCCACCTCCCTGAGTTGCAGGAGGGACTGTTGGTGTTAAAGAAGACACCACCCAGCCCGGTCCTAACTGTACCTCAAAACCGTCAACCCAGTTGGCGTTGGTCTGAGTGTATCCAACCATGGTAAAACAAACCGTTACCGTGGTATTCGGCGGATAGGTACCATTGGCTGATGGCAAAGGAGATACGGTGTAAGTTGACTGGCCTGCACACTGTGCCCTGAGAAAATTTTGGGAAAACAACAGAGCAAATAAAACTCCCAGCGACTTTAACTTCATGTGTATAAAAGATTAAAACTATTCGTAAGACGACTTCAATAAGCCTTGAGGTTGTAAGGCTTTTAGAAATTGGGGCAAAACTTTTCGTACTGAATGGGACCCGGATCTTCTTTGCGGAAGATATACTGCAAAGAAACCTCGATGGCTCCCTGCGCCCTTGAGGCCGCTTTCAGGTTAGAAAGATTGACGTCATAACTCAGACCCAGACGGGTGTCGTAAAACTCTACTCCGGCTGCTGCGATGAAAGCATCTTTCACGCGGTAATATCCACCGCCAAAAATCTGCACATCATCGTTGAGAATGTAATTAAGTCCAAGACCTACATTGTATTGCTGGGCATTGGCCTGCAACATAAAAAGGAAGGACGGTGAAAGACTGAACGTCTGATCGCGGTTCACAAAAATTTCAGCACCGCCATGCGCCACATAGCGGTGATTCAGCCTGTTCTTCTCATTGCTTAGGAATGACTCTTTAGGCTTAGCTACATGAAAGAGTGAAAATCCGAAATAATAACGCAGGAAATCCAGAGGTGCTGAAGACCACATGGTTCCAATGTTGAAGTCCGGATATAGGATTGACTGATTATTGAAAGTAGTTTCTCCATTGAACAGATTGCGGTTCCAGCCGAAGTTGTCCAGCTGACTTTCAAACACAAGATTATTGATGTTGATCCGCTTGTTCACTATTCCTCCCTGAAGACCCAGTGAAATTCTTGAACGGCCGTAACGGTCAACAGCCTTATGGTAAGCCACTGAAATCAGGCCTGTATTGGTTTGCAGAGCTCCGTCACCGGCGCGGTCGCCTATAAAGATGGCGCCAAAACCAAAAGCATCATCTCCCAGACGGTCACGAAGAATAGGCATGTCGAAAGATGCCTGATAGGTCTGATAAGGAGAGACTGCATTTAAAGTTGGAATCTGAAACCACTGATTCCGATAGCTGGTAGAAAGCCTGAAAACACCGTTGATGTTGGCTGTCATAGCCGGATTAAGCGCAATGGGTGCAGCAGTGTATTGCGAGAAGTGAACATCCTGCGCAATCAAGGAAGCTGCAGATGCCAGCGACAAAACCAAGGAGTAAACCTTTTTCAATCCCATACTGAATTGGTTGTTGATACAATAATAGCTCAAGCGGTTAAAAATAGTAAAAAAATATCGGTATGCAAGGACTCACATTACGGTAACAAAGAAGGCGTCCATAGTTCAAGGGTTGCAAGACAGTCTGTAAAAAAACTCTGTTCCGGCGCCGAATCCGGCATAAAAGCGGGCCACTCCCGGTATTACAGAGCCCTCAAAATCAAGGATCAGTGTAGAATCTGAAGCTTCTCTTATCAGTCCATCCAAAAGAAAATGCATGGCTCCTGGTCCACGACCGGCTTCAGCTGTGACGGGCACAAGATTGATAATACGGCTTCCGAACCGTAAGAACAGAGCTGCTGCAAGCAGGGTTCCTTTTGTATCCCGGACCACACGTAGCTCTCCCTTGTTTTCCCCTAAAACAAAATCAATAAGAGCCGGCAATCTCCTTACCGCTTCTGCTCCTGATTTTTTTCCATTCCACTTTTGATGAAAATCAAGGAATTCTGTCTGATTTATGCCGTCCCTGTATACGCAAAGGCCGGACAGAGCGGCTTTCTTGAGTATTCTTCTGTGCCCTTCAGAATATTTTAAACTGAGATTGTGATAGGGCGAATTCAGTTGCAAAATATAATTGGGTTTACTGATGAGTCCCTGCGCTTGCGAAAAGCCTGCAAGAACCCAATCAGACCGGCCAAAAAGACCGCAAAGATATTCGCGCATGGGCTGTTGCCATTCTAAGGGCACACGCTCTGATCCCAGCCAGTCGAGCCGCGGCAAAAAGGGAGGTGTATAGCCCATTGGAATAATACCCCATCGGCGAAACCAGGGAATTGCAACACCAAACTCATAATCTCCCCAAACCAATGCATCCCAGCGGGTTGCACATGCGTCAAGATATCTGCTCAGGCTGTATGGCACATCTGCCCTCCCGGCCAGTCTGTTCCAGGCCTGTATATCCAGCTTACTCCTGGAAATTCTTCTGGGTTGAGGGAAATTGCTGCTCAAGGGACTTGCAATATGAAAGCACCGACTCATATACCCGGCGCCAGCCTTTCCATTCGTGCTGGTCGGAAAGAGAATTATTATGCCAGATGAATACACACAGCCCATTTACGCGGGCGACCTCATCGGCCATTTTGCGATAAACTGCGAGGGCGTTTTCCGGATTCAGTTTTAGATAATACTGAAGTGTAGAATCCATGCACATAAAAGGAACGAGCACAAGATCGGTTATTCTTTCAGAAATCAGGTCATAAAAAGGAAAAGGCACCGCCAATCCGGCTCTGAAACCGGGCCTGGAGGCATGACCCATGGAAAAATCACGTGAAATACCTGCCTTCAGGGCGCGGTTGAAGGTGTCAGGTAAACTAAATCTTAAGTAATGAAAACGATTGTCGCCTGTGGATGCCCCGGTAATTTCCTCCAATCTTCCCATCTCTTCTTCCATTTGCCGGCCCTCATGATGCACATGATATGAAAAATGAATACCCAGATCATTTTCGGCAGAAAGTCGCTGAACAAGCGCCCTCATATGCCGGTTAGAATGTTCCAGATTTTTGTTGTGCCGGGAATAATCGCCGAGCAGCACGAAATACTTTGACTTGATTTTAAAATGCTCATCCTGCTCGAGCATATAATCAAAGTTGTCATAGGGATCCGGCCTCAGGCCCATCAATACGGACATGCGATGGCGGACTGCTTTGAACTTCAGAGACAAGAACTCCTTTACAAGCCCGCTAAAATTGCGCAGGAAGCCTTTGTGCTTATATGCCCATGCCATGTCTATGTCGAAAGTATTCCATAGCCTGAAACCCGGGCCCGGGATTTTCAATCCCAAAGCAGCTGCAAGCATGTGTGCATAGTCATGCACTACCGCCCTTTCCAAAAGATTGAGGTTATACTGGATGCTTTTAGATGGCCTAAACCGCCGGTGACGATCCTTTCGGCCGGACAAGTACTCTTCATACCGGGAGCTTATATAAAACGCTGCGGCGAAAGGATCGAAAGGTAAAGCGCCGCCACGAACAGGAAAAAGACAGGCTATTCCGTCTACATAATGTGAGTCTATCTCGCGGGCGCTAATGCCTGTTTCAAAAACAATCTGATCGGGAACAATATGAAGGCCTCCTCGCGACTCTTCGGTGTAACTGATTTTATTGGCTGAAGAGGATGAAAATAAATTTTCGTCTTCCGTAATTTGATAAGCCTGCCCAAGAATGGTTTTAAACAGGATTTGTGCGGCGAATTCTAAGCGGTTGGTTTTCTTTTTGGTCAGTATGAGGATTTCGTTCACCTTACTTGCATCTTTTCGTTCAATAGATATTTACGTTTCAATAAGGGGGAAATTTTGTAGCGTTCATCTTGTGTGTCATGATACAATGACATCAATGTTTCAAACACATCGGTTAGTCCGATCCTGTCAGCCCACTCAAGGGGGCCATACGGATAATTGGTTCCAAGCTTCATGGCCAAATCCATATCAGAAGCTGCTGCCGTTTTTTCTTGCATTGCCCATGCCGCCTCATTGATTAAGCTGCATACAACCCGAGGGGTAACCAGCCCTACCCTGTCTTCAACGATCTCCGCCTCTTTGCCCAGCAACTTCATCAGTTCCGGAACATCCTTTTTATACCATGGCTTCAGACAGCTCAGCTCCCAAATCTTGTTTTGCATAAATCCGGACAAAGCATTAAAACCCAAAAGACGGCAATTAACTTTAACTCCGTGGTGATATACGGCCTCTGCAAGTGATTGTTTCACTGCCGAAACCAACACCCATTTATCTTTCAAACGGGCATAGTCGGGAAGGGAGGAGGAATCGTCGTCGAAATTAAGATCACAGACCAAATCATATTCTCTGAAATCTTCCTCTCCGGGCTCGGCATCCCCCCGCTCGATCTCCAGAGCTGCATTGTCTTGAAATGCCGCCCGAAACTCTGCTATTCTGTTTTCTGCTCCGAATACAATAACTTTCACTTTCTTAGAGGGTGTATTCTGCGAATTTAAGTTTTGTACATCAGTCTTGCAAAGACCATGAGCAAAATCATGACGCAGGTTAAACACATAAAATTAAAATTCATATAATGAATCACTCCATTGAAACCTCTTCTGCACCTGCCCCGATAGGCCCTTACAGTCAGGCTATCCGCAACGGCAATGTGCTGTGGGTAAGCGGACAAATTGCTCTTAATCCTGAATCAGGCCTCATGGTTCAGCAGGATATTGGTGCCGAAACACATCAGGTTATGAAAAACCTGGGGGAAGTACTAAAAGCCGGTGGAAGCGGATTTGAGCGCATTATGAAGGTGACGATTTTTCTTCGCGACATGAATGACTTTGTAAAAGTGAATGAGATTTACGGAAGTTATCTTCAGGCGCCATATCCGGCCCGTGAAACTGTTGAAGTAAGCAGACTTCCGAAAGATGCACGGGTAGAGATTTCAGCAGTGGCCTTTGCCGGTTAAAGTAAGAGCGAAGCACGGGGGTACACCATATTTTAATTATGTGTGCGCTGCATGAGCGGGTTGAACCAGCCCTAAGTATCCGGTGTCTTGATTGGTTTCTTCAGCGTGGAAGTAAAGATTCATGATGCCATTGTAATGCACCATTGAGATTCTTGCCTATCGTGGTATTGTTCAAAGAAACATGGTTTTGCACGTCAGGTACAGATAAAGGATTGCGTGAGGGATGGTAAGGGTGGCCGCAGGCCAGACGCGAAGCGGCCGGAGCGAAGCGAAGCCCTGCACAGCCCGACCCCGGCGCAGCAGCAGCCGTATGATGCATCATCTATTTCGGCGCCGGGGACACGCCCAAATATTTTTATTTATTATCCTTGTTTTTTATATTCATTCCGCTGCTGAGCCATACTCCCGATAAGATAAACAGTAGTGCGGCATATCCCGGAGCCGGAAACGATTCGCCGTCGGCCAGCCCCCAGGCGATAGCTACAACAGGTATGAGATAGGTAACCGACATGCCAAACAGCGCATCGGTGCGCTGCACGAGGCGATAAAAAACCAACCAGGCGATAAAGGTGCCGAAGATGCTGAGGATGGCAATGTAGCCGAAGCTTTGCAATGCCAAATCAGAGCTTATGATTTTGGCAGGAGTGCCATGCAAAACCGCCCAGATCAAAAGCGGAATTCCCGTCATGCTCATGGCAGCGGTGGTGATGTGGAATGGCGACAAGCCCCCGATTTTGTGCCGCACGATATTGGAACTGAGTCCGTAACAGATGGTAGCCAGTACCGGAAGGGTAGCATAGAGGGGCGTTTCTGATGAGAAGGACTTTCCAGAGATGAGAATGAGCCAGGCGGCTCCTGCCAGTCCGAGCAATACGCCTGCGAACCGGGACGGCCTGAAAGGTTCTTTGAAAAGAAGGATGGCGCTGAGCAGCGTAAACAGAGGTGAAAGGGCATTGAGCACACCGTTGACGGCACTTCCTACGCGGGTAGTAGCGATGGCAAAGAGCAGGGCGGGCAAGGCGCTGCCAAGAATTCCTGTGAGAAAGACCCATGGCCACTGATGATTCCGGATGTTGCGAAAAGCGGCCGGAAAAAAGGGAAGAACGAGTATGCAACTGATGCCGATGCGCAGAGCTGCAATTTCGCGGGCTTCGAAGATAAGCAGGGCTTTTTTGATGAGGATATAGGAGCTGCCCCAGACCAGGCAGAGGAAGAGCATGCTCAGAAGATTGTCGGCATTAAGCCTGTTTTTCATCTGTTGTATTGAGCTGCTGCCAGATCAGATCTTTGAGCGCATCGAGTCCGAGGCCCGAGACCGCAGAGATACAGACTAAAGGGACACCGGATTTTTTAAGTTTTTTGCGCAGGCCTGAAGCGATTTCTTCGGTCTGTTCTTCGCCGGTAATGTCGCACTGGCTGAGGGCGAGAATGCGCGGCTTGCCGATGAGTTCGGGATTGTATTGCTGCAACTCATCGAGCAGAATCTTATAATTTCCCCAGGGGTCTTCTGCGGTAGCCGGCACCATAAAAAGGAGAACGGCATTGCGCTCAATGTGTCGCAGGAAGCGCAGTCCAAGTCCTTTACCTG
Organism: uncultured Chitinophagaceae bacterium; assembly: GCA_964620795.1. GTDB lineage: Bacteria > Bacteroidota > Bacteroidia > Chitinophagales > LD1 > CAZUHX01. The sequence continues at coordinate 601 of CAZUHX010000003.1, read as the reverse complement.
CATGAGCGCCTTCAATGATTCCGGGAATATCGGCCATTACAAATGACTGATCGCCCCGGTAGCGAACCAGGCCAAGATTGGGAACAAGGGTGGTGAAGGGATAGGCTGCGATCTCCGGTCTTGCGTTGGAGAGGGCAGAGATGAGCGTAGATTTTCCGGCATTGGGAAAGCCCACAAGACCTACATCGGCAAGGAGTTTAAGTTCGAGTATTTTCCAGGCTTCATTGCCGGGCAGGCCGGGCTGGGCATGTGAGGGAGCCTGATTGGTGGCTGTTTTGAAACGTGCGTTTCCCCAGCCGCCTTTCCCGCCTTCAACCCATACGATGGTTTGACCATGTTGAGTGATTTCTGCTTCCTGTTCCATGGTATCACCATTGCGGGCAATGGTACCGATAGGCACTTCAAGAATCACATCTTCGCCGCCTTTGCCGGTGCATTGTGCCGTGCCTCCGCGCTCGCCGTCGCCGGCAATGACATGTTTCCGGTATTTGAGATGGAGAAGAGTCCAGAGCTGGTTGTTGCCGCGCAGAATGATATGGCCTCCCCTGCCGCCGTCTCCGCCGTCGGGCCCGCCTTTGGCCACAAACTTTTCGCGTCTGAA
>CAZUHX010000002.1:23294-44942 GCA_964620795.1 uncultured Chitinophagaceae bacterium | reverse complement strand
GGAGCAATTCATCATCCGGAGGCAATTCTTAATCCGGAGACAATTCTTAATCCGGAGGCAGTTCTTAATCCGGGGGCAATTCATCTTCCGGGAGCAATTCTTTCGGATTCTATTTTTACAATGAATTGCCACAGGGCTTTAACCTGTGAATCTTATTGGAATTCAGTTTTAGAATGATTTCCCACAGGACTTTATCCTGTGGATCCACAATAAATCCATGGCCAAATTTTAAAACAACCATCAAACAAATTGAATCACAAAACTCAACAATGCTGCCACAGGCTTTAAGAGAAGTCCTGAGAAATGAGCTGCTTGCTTTTAATCAAGAGACATGCGCAAAATGTTGCAACCCAATAGAGCTTCAAATGGTATTTGATGGCATTGATTAAATCCTCCCTGATGTTTGCTGCATCTCATAACACAATGAGATGGGCAATACCAAGCAGTTGAGACAGCTTAGCCCGCGGCACATCTCGTAAACACCTTAATCATCTTCTGCTTTCCTCCTCCCTCTGCCATATTTCTATAAATCGACAACTTTCCGCATCATTTATGGGCCGAATGCTGTTAATTTGACTATATAAATGCGCCGCTGTCGTTTTCTGTTGTTCTCTGCCCTGCTTTCCATTGCAGGAACTGCCGGATTGAACGCCCAGGTAGCTGTACTCCCCTTTGGGCAAAACCGGGTGCAATACAAAGACTTCGATTTTCAATACTATGATACCGATCGCTTTACCACTTACTTCTACCCCGGCGGTCAGGATGTTGCGAAATTTGTGATCAAACAGGCCGAAGATCAGGCCGATGAGCTGAGCAAACTTCTGGACTTCCGCTACAAACGCAAAATCGATCTGCTGCTGTATAACTCCCTTCATGAACGCAACCAAACCAACGTCGGCATTTTTGAACAACAGCAAAATGCAGGAGGAACAACCAGTCTGCCCAACAACCGCATCATTCTCTATTTTACCGGAGATCACGAATCCCTTCGCCAGCAATTGCGTGAGGGCCTGGCACAGATCTACGTAGACCGGCTGATCTCCGGCACAGGTATTGTAGAAATGGTACAAAATGCGGTCCTTCTTTCTCTGCCCGAATGGTACCGCCGCGGACTGGTACAATATCTTGCCCATGGCTGGAGCAGCGCCGAAGAAGATCGTCTTCGCGACGGTATCCTGAGTGGCCGGTACCGCAACCTCAATAAACTTGATGCATCAGAAACCGTTTTCGTGGGCCGCTCGATCTGGAATTATATCGAAGAAGTTTATGGAATGTCGGCGGTGAGCAACCTGCTCTACCTCACACGGGTAAACCACAGTGTAGAAAGCGGTTTTCAGTTTGTTCTCGGAAATACAGTGGGGCAGGCACTTCAAAACTGGTACGGGTATTACAGCAACCGCTTCAGAAAAGAACAAGAAGTTTTTCGCTCGGTTAAACCGGAAGAGTTGATTCCTTTTCGATACAGGAAAGACCGGCAACATTATCAATTGAGACTCAGCCCCAACGGAAAACAACTGGCTTATGCCACCGATGAGCTGGGTAAATACCGGGTGTATGTTCAAACCACAGATTCCAAAAAACGCAAACGCCGGTTCGGAACCGGATTCAGTACCACTACCATCCAGACAGATCAGTCAGTTCCCCTGCTGGCCTGGCATCCCGACAGCAAAAATCTGGCTGTGATTTATGAGAAAAAATCGGTGATGCGCCTGCTCCTCATAGATACTGAAACGGGGAAAAGAGAGGAAAGCAGAATGGAGAAATTTCAGAAGGTTTTTCACGCAGGATTCACCCCAGATGGCAACAGCATGGTGCTTTCGGCCATGCTCAAAGGACAAACAGATGTGTTTTTATATAAATTAAAATCAACCACCACAACCCAGATTACCAACGATTATTTCGATGATCTGTATCCCGCCTGGATCGAATCGGGAGGCTATCGGGGAGTTGTTTTTTCAAGCAACAGGCCCGATGAAACCAGCGGATTGAATGAGCGGTATGAAAATCAGGAGCTGAAAAAAAATCTGGATCTGTATTTCTGGAATTTCGATAAGCCCGACAAAGGACTTGCCCGGTTGAGCTCTACACCTCTGGCCAACGAAACCTATGCCCAGCCCCTGGACAGCGGGCGATTTGTTTTTCTCAGCGATCTGCGCGGAATCAATAACCGGTATGCGGGCAAGTTCACCGAAGTAACAGATCATTATGATGCCATTTACTATTTCCAATATCTGGATACCAATGAACCCGATTCTATTCAACTTCCCGTTTCGGTAAGCCTCGACTCTGTAGTTGAAACTTCTCTGATCCGTGTTACAGATACATCTTTTGTACCCGTCTATGTGACCGGCGCCACAAGCACTCTTCTTCGCTCTGGCTTGCAGCATCTTTATGAGCAAAGCACTTCGCCTTCCAGCGGACTGGCTGCCGGAATTGTGCGCAAAAACGGAAGAACAGCATTCTCTCTTGAGCAACTAAATGCAGAAGAAGAGAAAAACCCTTATGCCACCGAGCTGGCCGTGGTACAGGCCAAGCGCAGCCGCGAACTGGCGGAGGCCGAACGAAAACAAAAAGAACAGGCCCAAAAAGCATCGGCCATGAGCGCAGCCGATTCAAGTATTCTGAAAAAAACTTATGAAGGCTTCGACTTTCAAACCGAATTTGATTTCGGCATGGCCGCCTATGACCTCGACACTTTGCTGATGAGCAGGCAAAATGGAAGTGCGGCAGAAAATGCTTATCAGTTCAGGATGAATAAGGTGAGGCCCTACTTTACCCGCTTTCAGGTAGATAAATTGGTTTCTCAGCTTGATAATTCAATACTTATGACGCGTTATCAGGTGTTTGATCCCTCCACCATCGGAAGTTTTAATCCGCCGCTCAGTTTTCTGTTTCGCCTGGGTATCACCGACATTCTGGAAAACCATAAACTATACGGCGGCTTTCGTTTCCCCTTTGCAGGACTGAGCAGCAACAGCGAGTATTTTCTCACCTACGAGTACCTGAAGAAAAAGGTGGATTTCAAATTCTCGTATTACCGCCGGGTGAATGCGCAGAGCCAGCCCTATGCGCCCACCTACAATTTTGATTATTCGATTAAAACCAATTATATCGAAGCCCAGGCCAAAGTGCCTCTTGATGTGCTGAAATCATTCAAGTTCGGACTGGCTTACCGGAATGATCGCTATGTGGCCAAAGCCAATGACCGCGCCATGCTCGAGCTGGATGACTTTACTGACAACTGGGCATTTCTCAGGGCAGAGTTTGATTTCGACAACAGCCGGCAAATCATGGTCAACATCCGTCAGGGCACGCGCTTCAACGTTTTCGCAGAACTGCATAAGCAGATTCCTGTGAGTCAACGAAGCACAGGAGGACGGCTGGATTATCCTGTTCCCGGATGGAACAACAACTACTTTGCCGTCTTTGGCCTGGATCTGAGACATTACCAGAAGATCCACCGGCAGATCATTCTCGCCAGTCGTTTTTCGATGGGCGCTTCACTGGGCAATTCAAAACTCATCTACTATCTGGGTGCCACCGACAATTGGTTTATCTCGCGCAGGGCAAGCCGCGTAGATGCCACCACCCCCATCAACCAAAACAATGGCTATGCCTTTCAAACACTGGCCACGCCACTTCGCGGATTTCTGTATAATGTGCGCAACGGCAATCAGTTTATGCTGTTTAATACCGAATTGAGAATTCCGGTTTTTTCCTATCTGATCAGAGGCAATCTGCGCTCAGACATCATCCGCAATTTTCAGCTCATCGGATTTTTTGATGCCGGAACCGCATGGGAGGGGAAAACACCCTTTTCTGATCAGAATCCCCTGTTTGTGGAAACCATCAGCAATGCCACCACCACCGTGCGGGTCAAGAAGTATAAAACGCCTTTCGTGATGGGATTCGGCCCCGGTATTCGGACTACCTTCATGGGCTACTTTGTGAGGTTTGATGCGGCCTGGGGTTTTGATACCGGAGAGTTGAGCAATAAACCCATTTATTATTTTACGTTTGGTTATGACTTCTGAGCAAAAAGACAAACGCATTCTCCGATCTCAGGATCTGGTGAAAACATATAAGGGCAGACGTGTGGTAAATGGCGTATCTGTGGAGGTAGCCCAGGGAGAAATTGTGGGCTTGCTCGGGCCGAATGGTGCCGGTAAAACCACCTCCTTCTACATGATTGTGGGACTGATTGCACCCGATAGCGGGCAAATTTTTCTGGGCCGGGAAAACATCACACAACTGGCCATGTACCAACGCGCTAAAAGGGGTGTGGGTTATCTGCCTCAGGAAGCCAGTGTTTTCAGACAACTGAGTGTTGAAGACAATATTCTCGGTGTACTTGAGATGACCGATCTATCTGCTGCGCAAAGGAAGGAACGGCTGGAAGAATTGCTCGAAGAGTTTGGCTTGAACCGTGTTCGCAAAAACATGGGCAATGTGCTCTCGGGAGGAGAACGGAGGCGTACGGAGATTGCCCGTGCTCTAGCCACAGATCCGGCCTTTATCCTGCTCGATGAACCTTTTGCCGGCATCGATCCCATTGCCGTTGAAGACATTCAGAAAATTGTAGGCAAATTGAAAAGCAAAGGAATAGGCGTTCTGATCACCGATCACAATGTGCAGGAAACCTTGTCTATCACAGACCGTGCTTACCTGCTGTTTGAAGGAAAAATACTCAAGTCGGGAACAGCAGAGGAGCTGGCTTCAGATGAGATGGTTCGCAAGGTATATCTGGGTCAGCATTTTGAACTCAGAAGAAAAACGCTCATCAACGACTGATACCCAAGGTGGAAGCGGTTAACCTGCTGATGCGGACCTATCTGAAGGCGCGTTTGCCGGCCTTAAAAAGTGCATTGGAAGATCCCCTTCGCTTTCAACAAAAAGAACTCGAATATTTACTTCAGGTGCTTCCTGAAACCGAATTCGGAAAGAGCCACGGATTTGCTCCCGGTATGGGCTATGAAGATTTTACGGGTTTGATTCCTCCGGCCAATTACATTGAAATAAAAGCTCAGGCTGATCAGCAGTTTGCCAGGCCCGACAAGTCTATATTGTGGAAAGCCCCCATTCGGTATGCCGCCCGCTCCAGCGGGACTTCTGCAGGAAAAAGCAAATACCTGCCGCTTAGTCCGGATATGATCAGGCACAATCATCTCAAAGGAGGAAAAGATGCGAGCGCCTGGTATTACCATCACATTCCCGCTGCAGCCTACTTTGGCGGCAAGAGTCTGCTGGTGGGAGGAAGCCGGCAGCCAAGTCCATATCCGGGAATCTGGTGCGGAGACGTTTCTGCCATCCTGATGCACAGGCTTCCCGCCTGGTTGCAGTATTTCAGAGCGCCCTCTCTTGCGGTAGCCCTGAATCCCGATTGGGAACAAAAGCTGAACCGGATGACGGAAGAAATTGTGAGACAAGACATCCGATCCATATCGGGCGTGCCTTCCTGGACTCTGCTCGTATTGCAGAAAGTATTGGAACGCTCCGGCCGCAGCAGTCTGAAATCGGTCTGGCCACGGCTGGAAGTCTTCTTTCATGGAGGAGTGGATTTTGAACCCTATCGGAAATCATTCGAAAATCTGGCCGGATCGGAAGTCAAAACAGTCAATATCTACAATGCCAGTGAGGGTTTTTTTGGCTTTTCTGATCCGGGAAGCAATGAATTGAATCTGCATCCCCATGCCGGCTTTTATGCAGAGTTTATGGATCAGTCGGATAAAATCCGTTCATGGGGAGAACTGAAAACAGGCCAAAAGTATGAACTCATGGTGAGCAGCAGAGCGGGCTTGTGGAGATACCGCATGGGGGATTTGCTTGAGATTGTTGCAACAAACCCACTTAAAGTTCGTATATGCGGACGAAAAACCGGTTTCCTGAATGCATTTGGTGAAGAAGTTACGGAAGAGCAGATTAAAAAAATCGTTCAGGAAGCCGCACAAACAATGAATTTCAGACTGAATGCATTTAGTGTCGGGGCGGTTCATGAACAAGACTCCGGCAGAGGATATCACCACTGGTTTCTTGAGCCGGCTGAGGGAGTTGTAGATCCGCAGATTTTCATGGACTTTGCCGATCGCCGGCTAATGGAACTGAATTCTGATTATGAAGCCAAAAGGAATGGTGGTATACTCATGCAAAGTCCGCGGATTGGATTGCTGAAGCCGGGCAGTTTTTATCGATGGCTGGCCGGAGAAGGGCGTCTTGGCGGGCAGAATAAAATTCCTGTGGTGCTGACAACTGAAAGACTGAAGGCGTTTGATAAATTTGTGAACGAATGAAAACTACCGAGCGATATAGTGCGAAAGACGTGCGGGTGCGTAAAATCCTGGAACTCATACCACTTCCTGCGGTTATTCACCTTGCAGGAGTAGCCGTGTATGCCAACCGGCTGATGTATGAAATGCTCGGTCTCAATGAAGAAGAAGGCTTGGAGGAAAGAAGTCTGCTGGACTTTATACATCCTGAAAATCAGGCCAATGCACAGCTGTTTTTACATCAAGATATTGGCCCTAAAGACCATCAGGGAAGATTTTCATTAAAAATGAAGGTAGAAGGCGGCAATTACCGAAGCCTTGATACCAATTCGGCTCCGGTAAAATATGAGCAGAAAGATTGCCGCTTGCTGATCATTTATGACTACAGCGAAAAGGAAATCATCCGAAACAAACTCGAGATCAAAGACTTTCTGCTGGAGCGTCTTTCGGAAACTCTTCCCGACTTTGTCGCGGTGTATGAACTTCCGGCAAGGCGTAAAATTTTTGAAAACAGTTCTTTGCTGAATCGTCTTGGGTACAACAATCTGGAAATCAGCATTTCAGAGTTTCGTTTTCTTCAGGAGAAAACGCATCCCGCAGACCTGGAAAACACAAAAAATATCGAGTCTTTTATTCTACAGGGAGCCGTTAATGATTCATGCTCCGTTGAATACAGACTATTATCGGCAGAAGACGAATGGGTTTGGTTTAGATCAAGAGTTCGGGCCATCAACACAGGCAGTGAGAAAGACTCAGCTGTTTGGGTTTTTTTGTTTACCCAAGACATTTCACAGGAAAAGGAAATGGAGCGCGTGTTGCGCGAAAGCAAACTTTTTGCCGAAAAAATTGCGGGTGCCGTTCCTTCTCTGCTTACCATTTACAGCCTGGATTCCGAAACCATAGACTACACCAATTTTTCAAAAGACTTTCTGGGTTTTGATAAGGCCGGATTTTATGAAGGCCCTCCGGCCAAATCTATCGCTGATCAGCTCGGACTTTCTGGGGAAAGTAAACTTCGATTGAAAAAAATGCAGGACACTGAAGTCTTGTCGCAGGTCATAAAACTTAAAGATGCGCAAGCTGCCGAACGGCAGTTACTGAGCAGAATTAAAGTTTTTTCAAGGGACGAAACACTTCAGGTCAAACAATTGATTTGCTCGCTCATAGATATTACCGAGGAGAAAGCAGTGAGGCAAAAACTGGGACGCAGTGAATTGCTTTACAAAACCATTGCGGGCAGAATCCCCAACGGTTTTGTGCTGGCCTACGATCTGGATTACAAAATCACCTTTGCCGGCGGAGAATTGCTCAAATCAATGGGTATTGGCAATTCTATTTTTCCGGATGACTCTATCGTTGCAGCCGAGCGTTATGACTATCCCTGGAAGGGTTTGTGGAGCGCTTTCAGAAAAACCCTTGAAGGAAAGAATTCTAAAATAGAAAAGACGCTGCAGGGACATGAATTGCAAATGTTTTTTCAACCATTGCGGGAAGAGTATACCGAAGAAATCTACGGAGGTCTGCTCATCTCCTATGATGTGGCAGAAATACGTCAAACCCGGGTAGCTCTTGACCTGAGTGAAGAAACCCGGCAGGCCATTCTGAATGCCATACCCGATCTGGTTTTTAAAATGCGCAAAGACGGACGCATATTAGATTATTATTTCAATCGTTCAGAATCGGATCAGATCCCGTGGGAGCAGCTAAAGGCCCGCACCATCGGAGAGTTTATGAGCGCCGAAGAAACAACTCAGATTCTGCACACCATCGAAAAGTGTATTCAGAGCGGAGGAGTTTTACACCATGAGTTTCAAACTTTCAATCTCGGAAAAGAGTACTGGTTAGAGCTCCGTTTCAGCAAACTGAATGATCAGGAAGTGATTGTGATCGTACGTGATATTACCGATCAGAAAAAGACTGCCCTTTCACTGGATGAAAAACTGGCAGAAATTTCACTGAAAAACATCGAGCTGGAGCGATACATTACTTCCAATTCAGAGCTCGAGAAGTTTGCCTACATCACTTCGCATGACCTCAAAGAACCTGTGCGCAGTATCATTGGCTTTACCCAACTTTTACAGAAAAAAGGGGCAGATCAATTCGATGAAGAACAACAGGAATATCTGAACAACATCATCAGTGGCGCCCGAAGAATGAGTTCGCTCATTAATGGCTTACTTGATTATTCCAGGATAAATACTCAGGGAAAAGCATTTGAAGAAATGGAGGTTGAAGAGATTCTGTCGAAAGTAAAAATGGATTTGCTTCAGATAATAGAAGAATCGAAAGCTGTGGTTCTTTATGATGAGCTTCCCCGATTGTATGGAGACCGTCTGCAGATCCGACAGCTCTTTCAGAACATCATCACCAACTCCATTAAATTCCGTACGGAGGCACCACCCATCATTCAAATCGCTTGCACAGCAGAAAATGGTTACTGGCAATTCAGGGTACAAGACAACGGCATCGGCTTCGACATGAAGTACAAAGACAAACTCTTTGCGCTCTTCACCCGTCTTCACACCAGCGATCAGTACCCCGGCACGGGTATTGGTCTGGCGCTCTGCAAGAAAATCATTGATCGCCACAACGGGCGCATCTGGCTGGAATCATCACCGGGCAAGGGAACGGCAGTTTCCTTTACAATTCCCGCTTAAACCCGCCGGTTTACCGTAAATAAAATCATCTCTTCTACCGCTTTGCGGTATGCGCTTTCAGGAAAGCTGCCCAACATATCATTTGCTTCCTCACAATATCTGTTCATCACCTGCCGGGCATAATCCAATCCGCCCTCCTGCTTTACCGCATCCATCACGATTTGCACTTTTTCGGGAACCGTATTTTCATTTTTTACAATCCGGATAAGTTCCCTGCGGCTTAAATAGGAGGTTTTGTTTAAGGTGTATATCAGCGGCAATGTCATTTTCCGCTCTTTAATATCGATTCCCTTGGGTTTTCCGGAATCCGATTCTTCAAAATCAAAGAGATCATCTTTGATCTGAAAAGCCATGCCTATTTTTTCTCCCAGAAATTTCATGAATGAAATTTGCTCCTCATGAGCTCCCGCGGAAGCAGCACCTGAGGCGAAAGCAGAGGCGATCAAACTGGCGGTTTTTTTGCGGATGATTTCATAGTACACCTCTTCCCTGATGTCCAGTCGCCTGGCCTTTTCCATCTGAAGCAACTCTCCCTCGCTCATTTGCCGGATGGTGTCTGAAAGCAGCTGCAACAATCGGTACTGGTTGTTTTCGATGGATACCAGCAGCCCTTTGGCCAGCAAATAATCTCCTACCAGAACGGCAATCTTGTTTTTCCAAAGCGCATTGACCGAGAAAAATCCCCTGCGCATGTGCGAATCATCTACTACATCGTCATGCACAAGTGTGGCGGTATGCAAAATCTCCAGAAGTATAGCCGCTACATGTGTGGCTTGTGTTACACCACCCGAAAGATGTGCGCTGAAAAAAACAAACATCGGACGCATCTGTTTGCCTTTGCGGCTCACGATATATTGCGTTACATAATTCAGCAATGCCGTGTCGCTGCGCATGGCTTCGCGAAATTTTTCTTCGAAAATTTCGAGATCTCCGGCTATCGGTTGCTTGATTTTGTCCAGTGAAGAGCCCATGCGCAAAAGCCAAAGGTATGTGCCTGCGGCAAAAGCGGGAACAATTTTGTCTATTATTATCAATTAGGCGCCAGCCAGAGCGAAGGATCCAGCTTCTCCTTGCCTCTCCAGATCTCGATATGCACCTTGGTCAATTCATCTTCATCAGTAAACAGCTTGCCTATGGCCTCTTTAGCTGATACGGTTTGATTGGGCTTTACAAAAACCTGCTGGATATTTGAATAAACCGTAAAAAACTCTCCGTGCCTGATGATCACACAATTCTGAACCGTAGGCAGGGAAAACACATTCACCACCGTGCCGCCGAAAACACTTCTGGCATCGGCTCCCGTATTGGTCTTAATGTCGAGCCCGTTATTTTCTATAAAAACTCCGCGAAGGCTGGGGTGTTCCTGCCTTCCAAAATAAGAAATGATATGCCCGCGGCTCACGGGCCAGGGAAGTTTGGCGCGGTTTGCCGAAAAACTTGAAGAGATCAGCTGTTCTTCGGGTGTCATAGGCATGGCGTCACGCCCCGGATCTGTTTTTTTGATGGTGCTTCCGGAGGCTTCCGCTTTCTTTCTTGCCAAACGAATTTCCTCTTCAATGATTTTTTGTATGCGCTGATTCAAGTCGCGGGCAGCCCGGTTCTTTTCCTCAGCCCGCTTTTTAAGCTTTTTCTCCTGATCACTCAGCTTACTCAGCAATTTGTCTTTGATCTCCTTCTCACCTTCAAGCTTCTTCTTTTGAGCATTCTGTTCATCCAGCAACAATAATTTCTGCTCGCGCGTGGCTTCCAAATCCTCCTTTTCCTGTTTCAGTGAACTTACGGCAAGCTCCAGCTCACGCGCCTGAGCTCTTCTGTATGAAGCAAGCTTCAACAAATAATTATATCGCTGTACTCCTTCGTTAAAAGAGGTAGATGAAAGAAGAAAACTCAGCTCATTTCTGAGCTGAAGATTATGATAGCTCTTGCGCAGCCAGCGGGCATAATCAGCCTTCATCTCACTGATTTTACTGCTCAGATCAACAATACCTGTCTGCGCCTCACCAATCTCAGTCTCCAGATCTGTGATCTGATCAGAAATGTTGTTCATGAGCTTTTCACGGCTCTTGATCTTGGCATTCAGCGACTGCAGCTGATGAAGACTTTCTTCCTTTTGACGGCTCGTAGTGCTGATGATTTTTTCAATATTCCGGATCTCCTCCTGCAGCTGCCGATACTGGTCCTGCAACTTCTCCTTCTTTTCTTTAATAGACGAGCTTGTCTGAGCAGAAGCCTCTTGAAATGCATGCAAAAACAGCAGCAGACTAAGGCCTGCGGCTAAACGGAAACTCGGGCTCAACTTCATCGATCCTGATTTTACTGAGTTCCATGCGCACATGAACTGCCGGTCCGTTATGCCGCAGCAGAAGCGCAGTTCGCATCCTCGGAAAAAGTCCCGAACCCAGAGAATCATATCCGCCAAAGTTAATCTCCATACTTTGCTGTTCGGCAGGCAGTGTCAACACCATAGAGGTGAGTGTACAGTTTTGGGTATCTGAACGCGTTTCGCAGATCATTTTCGGAGCTGTAAATTTAAGACGGCAGGCACTGTCGGAGGGCAGCTGCATCTTCTTGTACCAGCGCTCCTCCGGAAGAGCGGCCATGAGCATCGCCTGAAGTGTTTCCAGCCGCAGCGGGAAACCGAGCAGCGTCTCACTTTCACTGATCTTCATGGCCGTAAAGCTGCCGGTCAAACGATTGTGCATCCAAAGCGAATCACGACTCACAAGAAGCCGGCCGGCCTCTACACCCATCAATGCGCTGAGTGAAACCCAAAACAGGCTGTCCCTTTTCATTCTCAATACCGCCTGCAGATTCAGTGTTTTCCCCTCAGACTCTGTTTCAATTTTTACTCTCGCGGTAAGTGTATTCCAGGGCCGGTTCCAGTAGCTGCTCAGTGAATCGGCCAGGGCTTGATTTTCCTCAGCCCTCTCCTCCTCTACCGATGGTTGTTGAACTAATAAGTCATGCCTTTGTTTCCCGCAAGAAGGAAAAAGCATCAAACACACCGGCAACAGACACCAAAGCCGGATCACTCCAGGTATTTTTGACTTTCTATTTTGCGTTGAAGCAAGTCTGATCCGCCACCGGCTTCAGCGGCCTTTCTCCAATAATTCATCGCCTCCTTCTCTTCTCCCTGCTTGAAAAGAATGTCGCCATAATGCTCAAGCAATGTTCCATTGGGCTTGTCGGAAGCCTTCAGCGCCTTGTCCTGCCACTCGCGGGCTTCCTTGTATCGGCCAAGACAAAACAAAACCCAGGCGTAGGTGTCAAGAAAAGACTCATTTCCGGGCGACAACTTATTGGCATAAGCCGCCATCTCTTTGGCCTTCTCCAGATTCTGCTTACGCAGGGAAAGGTAATAACTGTAATTATTGAGAACGTAGGCGTTCTCCGGATCCAGTTTCAGCGAAACATCATAGGCGCTGTCTGAGGCCGCAAAGTCGCCCAGACTGTGGTAACTGTCGCCGAGATTCCCCCAAAACTGCGCCTCAAGTTTTACATTGCCGCCAGACAACTTAATTCCCTTCCGGTAAGATTTCACCGCCTGCTCAAACTGCTTCTGCTGATTCTCGGCTGTTCCCTTAAACAAGTATAAAAAAGCCTGATTCGGAAAGTACTCAATAGCCTCTGAAGACGTTTTGTAAACCGATTCAAAATCCTGCCGGCTATTATAAATCAGGATCACCTGCTGCCATACCGTGAAAACTTCTTTGGTAAGCTGAAGCGCCCGCTGATAAGAATATAATGCAGAATCGTTTTTCTCCTGCAGATAAAAAAGATCTCCCTGCACTGCCCAGGCCTTTGCCTCTGCCGGATGGGTCTGAACCAATACCCTGCTTAGAGCTTCGGCTTCGGCTGCCTTTTCTTTTTGCAATTCAAAAAACTGGAGATAGGGCATCAAAACCTGAATTTTGGTGTCTATGCCTACCTTGGGATTTGCAAACAAGTTCTGCAACTTGGCTGCCCGTGCCTCCGGATCGCCTTTGGCATCGGCATCGGCCAAAGCAAGCAGGGCCTCAGGATTGTCGGGCTCCATTTCCAGAATTCTGCGGTATATCTCCACGGCCTTATCGTTCATATTGTTGGCCGAATAAAGACTGGCCTGCATCCTCAAATATTCTACCTCGCCCGGAAACGCTTCCTCCAGCTTTTTCAATTCACCCAGAGCCTCTTCAAACTTGTTTTGCTTCAAAAAGATCTTCTGCTTCTGAAGCGAAACGCTCTCATCAACACCAAAACGTTTTTCATAGGCATTGTATACCTCTACCGCCTTATTGAGATTGTTCATCTGCAAGTACAAAAAAGCCTGATTCAGATAGGCATCCCCATCCTGAGGAAACAAACTGATCTTTCGGTCAAATGCTTCAACGGCTTCTTTCAGATTTCCCTGCCTCATCAGGATGTTACACTCCAGATCAATATACCATGGGTTTTTCTGATCCAGCGATACCGCTTTGCGGGCGCGGTCAAGCGCCATACTTAAATCTGTTTTAAGCAGATAAATCTGTCCTTCCTGAAACTGAATATTCGGATTGGCTGGATCCATCTCTTCCAACCTGCGATATACAACCAGTGCCGAGTCGTAATTTTCAGTGAGCCGATATTTTTCGGCCTGCCAGAACAGTGCATCAAATTCCGCCCGGGCCTTGCCCTGAAGGCCTGATTTCGGACCGCCCACAGCAGATACTTCCGCTGATTTCTTCGGAACCGAACAAGAGGCTGCAAAAAGCAGGCCGCAAACAGAAATGAGAATTAAGTTTTTCAGGATGATTTATTTGGTCACAGAGTAATCCCCCAAACTGAGGTCTTCAAATTTACCTTCAATCTTGGCTCGGTTGCCTATCATGGAGTTATTGATTAACTTATTTTTTACTTCCGCATGCGATTGAATGATACTGTTCTGAACCACCGAATGGCTGATTTTCGATTGCTCTCCCACAGATACATATGGCCCAACCACACTATTTTCAATGATTACCCCTTCCGAGAGGTAGCAAGGTTGAATTACTGTACTGTTTAACAATAGAACGCTTTCCGGAATACTCAATTCTCCGTCCAGAAAACCCAGCATCCTGCGATTGGTGTCAACCGTGGCGTCTTTGTTCCCGCAGTCCAGCCAGGCACTAACCTCACCTTTCACAAATGCGGCTCCTTTCTGTTTCATGTTTTCCAGCGCATTGGTCAGCTGAAACTCTCCTTTCTCGCGTATGTTGTTTTCTATCAGATAATCCATTTCACGTTTTAGCTGGCCTCCGTCGCGGAAATAGTAAATGCCAATGATGGCCAGGTCTGATACAAACTCCCTGGGCTTTTCAACAAAATCGGTGATTACACCATTTTCATCAAGCTTAACCACACCAAAGGCTGAGGGATCTTCTACCTTTTGAACCCAGATCACACCATCTTTACTTGTGTCTATCTTCAAATCAGTGCGAAAAAGTGTATCTGCAAAACCCACAATTACCGGTCCGCTCAATAGCTCTGAAGCACACAGGATGGCGTGTGCAGTCCCGAGCGGCTCGTCCTGATAATAGATTTTCGCATGCAGCCCCAGCTCTTCGGCAGCCTGTAAGAGCTTTTGCTCCGTCTCGGCCCCAAAATCCTTTCTGATTATAAAGCCCACGGTTTCCACAGGAACTCCTGCACAGTGAATAAGATCTCCCACCAGCCGCTGAACAATCGGCTTGCCCGCAATGGGAAGCATAGGCTTAGGAATCGTCAGGGTATGTGGTCTTAGCCGGCTACCCCATCCGGCCATCGGAATAATGATATTCATGAATACTTTTTATGTATGTACTGAAACTCCGGTATGCCCGAATCCGCCCTCGCCCCGCCGGCTTTCGCCCAGCTCTTTTACTTCCTTCCACTGTACCTTTTCATACCGTGCAATCACCATCTGCGCAATGCGGTCACCGGGACTGATCAGGCGGGTTTGCTCAGAAAGGTTAATCAAAGCCACCTTCACTTCCCCACGGTAATCGGAATCGATGGTAGCCGGCGCATTGGGCAAGGTGATCCCTTCTCTGAATGCGAGCCCGCTGCGCGGCCTGAGCTGCGCCTCATATCCCTCGGGAAGTTCCAGAAACAAACCGGTGGGAACCAGAACCCTCGCTCCGGGCTCAATCGCCACAGCCTCACTCAAATCTGCATGAACGTCCATACCCGCCGATCCCGGCGTTTGATAAGCCGGCAGAGGATTAGAAGAGCGGTTGATCACTTTCAGCTCGGGCATAAGGGCGCAAATATACAATTAATGTTTCGCAGCTCTTCGCCTGAACAAACCCTTTCGGTCATGGTATTCATGAAATCCGCAAAGCACCAAAAAAGCAGCTAAAAGCAGCAAACTTAGCCGCCAGTCGGCCTCATGCCGCCATTCCACCAGCCAGTGGTGAAGTGCATAAATTGTCAAACCGCCCAATACATATCCTGCCACACTTCCCAGATGATAGTCAACCGGATAAACCTTTCTCCCCATCAGATACGAAGCCGCCGCCATGCCTGCATAACAAATCAGGGTGGCCCAGGCACTGCCCGCATAACCAATCTCAGGCACCAGCAAAACATTCAGCAAAATGGTCACAGCAGCACCGCCGGCCGCTATCCATGCTCCCTGCCGGGTGCGGTCGGTAAGTTTATACCAGACCGAAAGATTTACCTGCATACCCAGAAACAAATTCGCCAGCAACAAAACCGGCACTACATGAAGCCCCTCGCGATATTCCTGTCCGATAAACAAACTGAACAAAGGCAGAAAAAGCGTAATCCCGACAAAAATCAACACCCCCGCCAGTGAAAAATATCTGAACACCAGCCCATTCAACAGTTTGCTGTCTTCCCTGCCGGCCTGCTGAAAGAAAAACGGCTCAGCCGCATAACGGAATGCCTGTGTAAACAAACTCATCAACATAGCCAGCTTATAACAGGCCGCGTAAATACCCAGTTGAGCCAGATTCTCCTCCGCTGAAAACGGAAGTAAATAGCGCAGCAATGCCCGGTCCAGCATCTCATTTACCATACCCGCCAGTCCAATCCAGATCACAGGATTCGCATACTTCCTCATTTCAGCCGTCAACCCGGAAACGGCTGCTTCAGGCCGTACCGCACATCCGACCCAAAGCCAAATTGTTCTGATCAGTGAGGCTGCCAGATTGGCTATAAATACGCCCTCCAGACCCGGTTGCGGAATCCATAAAGCCAGACCGCCTGCATGCATTAGCGGCAGAGCAACAAAAAACAAGAGATTAAGCCCGATATTGATACCGATCTCACAGAGCCTCACCGTTGCAAAACGAACTGCACGATCCTGCTGCCTAAGCCCGGCCAGCAAAACCGAAGCGGGAGCGTCCAGCGCTAAAATAGCGGCAAACAAAACCAGATACTCCGGATGTGCACCATATCCCATGAAGCCGGAAAGCACGGGCGAGGCGAGCAAAACCAGCGCAAAAAACAAAACCGAAATACGCAGCACCGGTTTCAGAGCAGAAGCCAATGCCTCCGAAGGATCGGGGCGTTTTGCCGCAAACCGAAAAAAAGCCGTCTCCATTCCCAGCGTAAGCACCACAGAGAAAAAGCCCGCATAAGCATAAAATTCAGAAACCGTTCCGTATTCCTGTGGCGCAAAATAGCGCGTGTACAAAGGAACCAGCAGATAATTCAGAAACCGCCCGAGCATACTACTCAGCCCGTAAACCAAGGTTTGCGAAAGCAAAAGGCGCAGAGGTTTCATCGGGCAAACATAAAACATCCGCAGCGAGGCAAGGCCATGGGTCAGGAAATAGCATATCAGGAGGGCGCCTCCCCCGCCGGTATACTTATGATTTAAATCGGCCCACTGTCAGGCGGGGGCCGCGTGCTGCAGGGGTTCCGTTGCGGTTGATCAGATAAAGGACTTCCAGGCTACACTTCTGCCGCCAACCGCAACCCGGCCCTGCGGGCCGGCCCCTCCGCCCGCTGGCGCGGCTTGAGTTTCTCCATCAGGTCCGCAGCGTTTTAATTCGTCTTCCTCAACAACAGCATTAGAACTTTCCAATTTCAACTGACTGTTTAAAGCTTTCCATCAGTTGCTGGTTGAGCCCCGAAGGAAACGAACCGTAATTGGCTGAAAAAGCGCGGCCCGTCTAACTAAAAACAGAAAAAGCAAGCCTGCTGTTTCTATCGCAAACTGCCATACATCATTTAAAAAATCCCTTGTCGAAAACCCCGCTCTTGGTCTTGTTGCGCTTCGGAATGGCATAGCCCATTCCCTTTTGATCGCTTTCCTTCTCGGCTTCCTTAAATGTACTCTTGGCCGACTTTGGACCTCCCGCGTTTTGCTTCTTGGGCTTCTCAGGAAAACTATTGGCATAAGTGGGGCATGCCACCTTCTTACTGCAAGAGCTTACTCCTATTGCCAAAATTGCCAAAAGGGTGAAAAAGGTCAATAATCTGTACATGCTGCGAAGTTCAGTAATTTGAACAAAACACAACCCAAAAAGCTTGATTTCTCGTGGAAACTCAATTATATCAAGGATTTCAGCCTGTAAATATCCACAAACACAAAAAGTTGCAAACTCAATGAAAATGTCGCATATGCTTGATTTACAGTGTTTTATGTGGCTTTTAGTTGAAATATTTTTATATGATCACATGGTTATCAACAGCTCGGGAGGGTGCGGGGCTTTGTTGCTGTAAGGCATGAGATAGTTTTGTAACAATTCTTTAACCCAAAAATCTCAAACATGAACAAAGGAGATCTGATCGACAAGATCCACTCCGGAGCCGGAGTAACCAAGGCTCAGGCTGCAGAGGCACTCGACGCTGTTCTCAGCGGAATCACAGGCGCTCTCGCCAAAGGCGGAAAAGTAACCCTCGTTGGTTTCGGTACTTTCTCAGTTGTAAAGCGTGCAGCCCGCAAAGGCCGCAACCCACGCACAGGCGCTGAAATCAAAATCAAAGCCAAAAAAGTGGTTCGCTTCAAGCCTGGTAAAGAACTTTCAGACAAAGTATAATTTGTTTTAACAGGTCAGAAAAGCCGTTCCTCCGGGAACGGCTTTTCGTTTTTAAAGACCTTCTACACCAAAAAAATGGGATAATACATTCCGATTGCTTTTATTTGCGGGCTCAATTCAAAACCGTTTATTATGGGAAGGGGAGACAAACGAACCAAAAAAGGCAAAATTTTCAAAGGCAGTTTCGGCAATAGCCGCCGAGCGCGCATTAAGACTGAAACCGTTGTGGCTGTAGTAAAAGAAACTGCTGCCAAACCGGCCAAAAAAGCCGCTGCACCTAAAAAGGCCGCTGCCAAAAAGAAGGCTGAATAGGCCATCGCCAAACGCAAAACTTGTATTTGCCGTAAATCCGGCTTATATTTGCCGTGTTTAATGAAGTCAAGTGAGGGGACAAAAGTCCCCTTCTTTATTTTTTGACATGGATCCCATTCAGGTAAAAGAAGCAATACGCAGCTGGCTAAGTTCGGAACTTGAAAGCCGAAACTTTTTTCTTGTAGATGTGCGCATATCTATGGGAAGAAAAATAGAAGTGTATATAGACAGTGATCCGGGTATACAGATCGAAGAGTGTGCACAGATTTCCCGTTTCCTGGAGTCCAGACTCGACGAAAACAACAAACTCGTTCCCGAAAATTATATCCTCGAAGTCTCTTCGCCGGGTATGAGCAACCCGCTAAAAGTACCTCGGCAGTTCAAGAAAAGAATCGGACGTCGACTTGACGTCACCCTCACTGATGGCAGCAGACTCGAAGCGATCTTAAGAGCAGCAGACGAGCAGGGTGTGGAATTGGAAGAGTATCTGCCTCCGCTAAAACCATCGAAAAAAACCGTAGTCCGCCCTGAAGCCAGGCATTGGTCTCTGCCTTATTCAGCCCTGAAAAAAGTACTTCTTCATTTTGAATTTTAATCACCAAAACCATATCCTCTTCACAAACGCTAAAAAAACCTACGCATGAACAGTATGGAGCTCATCGACTCCTTCTCGGAGTTTAAGCAAACCAAAAACATAGACCGCACCACCATGATGAAGGTGCTTGAAGATGTTTTCAGAACCCTTTTGAAGAAAAAGTATGGTGATGTAGACAACTTCGATATCATCGTAAATACCGACAAAGGTGATCTCGAAATGTACCACCGACGCACCATCGTGGAAGATGCAGATGTGACCGATCCCGTAAGGGAAATTGGCCTCACAGAAGCCAAACGCATCGAATCGGATTTTGAAGTGGGTGAAGAGACCTTCGAAAAAATTGAGCTTGAAAGCTTTGGCCGCCGATCTATTCTGGCAGCTCGCCAAACCCTTGTTTCACGTATCCTCGACCTTGAAAAAGACGAGATCTTCAAAAAATACAAAGACCGCATCGGAGAAATCATGTCGGCCGAAGTATATCAGGTTTGGAGAAAAGAAGTGCTGCTGCTCGATGAAGACGGTAATGAACTCATCATTCCCCGCTCCGAGCAGATCCGCAGCGACTTCTACCGCAAAGGCGATACCGTGCGCGCTTTGGTGAAAAAAGTAGAATTGCGCAATGGAAGTCCTGTAATTATCCTCAGCCGGACCGACAACCAGTTTCTTGCCAAACTCATGGAACAGGAAGTGCCCGAAATTTTCGACGGACTTATCGTGATCCGCAATATCGTGCGCGAACCCGGAGATAAAGCCAAAGTGGTGGTAGAGTCTTTCGACGACCGCATAGATCCCGTTGGTGCATGCGTGGGTGTAAAAGGCTCAAGAATACACGGCATTGTTCGTGAACTCAGAAATGAAAACATAGACATCATCAACCACACCAATAACTTCACCCTGATGGTACAGCGTGCACTTGCTCCCGCAAGAATCAGCTCACTGGATATTGATCAGGAAAATAAGCGGATTTCAGTTTTCCTGAAACCCGATCAGGTCTCACTGGCCATCGGTCGCAAAGGTGTCAATATTAAACTCGCCAGCAGACTGGTAAATTATGAGATTGATGTGTTCCGCGAAGCCGATGAATCAGAAGAGGATTATGATATCGATCTCGATGAGTTCTCAGATGAGATTGAAGAGTGGATGATCACCGAGCTCAAGCGCATCGGCTGCGATACCGCCCGAAGCGTGCTCGCCCTAAGTGACGATGAAGTGGTGCGGCGCACAGAAATCGAAGAAGAAGGCATCCGCGAAATCAGGCAGATTCTCACCGCCGAATTTGAGAAAGATTACGAGGAAGAATCAAACGAAGAAAATGAATCGTAACTAAACCTTTGAGAAGGATTCCTGCCCCTTCTCCACAAAATGCACTTCCGCAGGACTTTTTTAAAATGTATAAAAGCACAATATGTCTGAACTGAAACCTTTGAGACTCGCAGCAGCGGCTACCCAATATAATGTGAGCGCAGAGCACATTATGGAAAAGCTGCAGGCCAGCGGTTTCGAGCTGGAGAATAAACCTACCGTGAAACTCACGGTAGAAATGGTGCAGGTGCTGGAAAAAGCCTTCAACAAAGACAGAGCCATCAAACAAGAGGCCGACAGCACGAAGATCGATAAGGTCAAGAACGAGGTTTTGGAAATAGAACCGGAAGTGCGACCCTCCAAATCTAAAGTGCAGGAAGAGGAAAAACAGGAAATCCTGATCAAGAGCAACTTGATTCATGCTCCTGAGCCAGTTGCCCCTCCGCAGACCCCTGAGAAGAAAGAGGAGAAAGAACCTGAACAGGAAGTTCCTGCCAAGGCTCCCCCCGCCCCTGCCGACAAAATAGAAACACGAGCACCTAAGCTTACCGGGCCCAAAGTCCTGCAAACTATTGATCTGGACAAGGGTAAAAAGGGTAAGCCTAAAGAAACAGTCGCTCCGGTAGCCGCCAAAGAAGAACCCGTTCAGGCAACTTCGGCTCCTCAGGCTGAAAAGCCGGTAGAAGAACCGGCTGTTGAACCTGCTCCTGCAGAACCACAAAGCCCCGAAACCGTAGAAGTTGTTGCTCCGCCTCCGGCACCCGAACCTGCTAAACCTGCTGCTCCTGCAGAACCTGAAATCATCCGCGCACAGCGCCGCGAACTGGAAGGACCCAAAACCGTAGGCAAAATCATCCTCGAAGACCCTCGTGCCCGTAAGAAAAAAGACGACACCCCTGCACAAGGCGCCGCAGGCTCCGCCGCTGATCAGGCCAGAAGAAAACGCAAACGTATTCCCGGCAAAGGCGGCCAACCGGTTCAGCCAGATACAGCCGGAAAAACAGCTACCACCGAAAGACCGCAACACCGCAGAAGAGATCAGCCGCAAACTGCTGAAGAAGCAGTGATTTCTGAAAAGGAAATACAGGATAAGATACGCGAAACCATGAAGCGGATCGCCGAACAAACCGGCGGGAAAAGCGATCGTTCTAAATATCGCCGCGACAAGCGCGTCCAAATCGCAGAAAAACAAGCAGATGAACAGGTGGTGAGATCAGGTGTGCTGAAGGTTACTGAATTTATGACGGTTTCTGAGTTGGCACATCTTATGGAAGTCTCCCCAACCGAAGTTATCAAGTCTTGTATGGAGTTGGGTGTAATGGTTTCTATCAACCAGCGTCTCGATGCAGAAATCATTGACCTGGTAGCCGGAGCACACGGCTTCACCGTCGAGTTTCAATCGATCGAAGATCAGACAGCCTTTGAAGCAGAAGTGCCCGATGCTCCGGAAGACCTTCAGACCCGTGCACCTATTGTTACTATCATGGGTCACGTTGACCACGGTAAAACATCTCTCTTGGATCATATCC
>CAZUHX010000002.1:1355-23284 GCA_964620795.1 uncultured Chitinophagaceae bacterium | reverse complement strand
AAGGAGGCCGGTGGCATTACTCAGCACATCGGAGCTTATGAAGTAGAAACTTCTACCGGCAGAAAAATAACCTTCCTGGATACCCCCGGCCACGAGGCCTTCACGGCAATGCGAGCCCGTGGTGCTAAAGTAACGGACGTGTCTGTGATTGTAGTAGCTGCTGATGATGCAGTCATGCCTCAAACCCGCGAAGCCATCAGCCACTCGCAGGCAGCCGGAGTACCCATGGTTTTTGCCATCAACAAAGTTGATAAAGACGGCGCCAATCCCGAAAAAATAAAAGAACAGCTGGCTAATATGAACCTGCTGGTCGAAGATTGGGGAGGCACCTATCAAAGCCAGGAAATCTCTGCCAAAAAGGGTCTGAATGTGGATCTCCTGCTGGAAAAAATCCTCATTCAGTCTGATATGCTTGAGCTGAAGGCGAACCCCGACAAGGAGGCCAGCGGTACCCTCATCGAAGCAACCCTGGACAAAGGCCGCGGCTACACTGCAACACTGCTGGTTACGAATGGCACTCTTCACCGCGGCGACATGATTGTGTGCGGAAAGTTTGCCGGTAGAATCAAAGCCATGTTTGATCATGCCGGACGCAAAATAGAATCTGCCGGCCCCGCA
Source organism: uncultured Chitinophagaceae bacterium (assembly GCA_964620795.1). Taxonomy (GTDB): domain Bacteria; phylum Bacteroidota; class Bacteroidia; order Chitinophagales; family LD1; genus CAZUHX01. The sequence goes on along the minus strand of CAZUHX010000002.1, from coordinate 22,666 downwards.
ACCCCCGTGCAGGTACTTGGTCTCAATGGTGCACCTCAGGCCGGTGAATTGTTTAAAGTGTTTGAAGACGAACAGGCTGCCAAAGAACTTGCAACACGCCGCGATCAGCTCATGCGCGAAACCAAATTCAGAACCAAAAAACATATCACCCTCGAAGAAATCGGAAGACGTCTTGCTCTGGGCAACTTCAAAGAACTGAACCTGATCGTAAAAGGCGATGTGGATGGTTCTGTAGAAGCCCTCTCAGATTCATTGCTGAAATTGGGCAACGAGCAGATTCAAGTGCGTATTGTTCACAAAGGAGTTGGACAGATCTCTGAAGCTGATGTAAACCTGGCCATCGCCACAGATGCCATTATACTGGGCTTCAACGTTCGTCCCTCACAAAATGCACGTGTAACTGCCGACAATGAAAATATCGAAATCAAAACCTATTCTGTAATCTACAGTGCCATCGATGATGTAAAGAATGCCATGGAAGGCATGCTTGAACCCAAGATCGAAGAAAAAATTGTAGGCAATGTAGAAGTCAGAGAAGTGTTCCGCATTTCAAAGGTAGGCCCTATTGCAGGCTGCTTCGTACGCGACGGAAAAATTGCGAGAAACAGCAAGATTCGCATCATACGTCAGGGTATTGTAATCCACAACGGTTTGCTCTCTTCACTCAAGCGTTTCAAAGACGATGTGAAGGAAGTGGCCTCCGGACTAGACTGCGGTTTGCAAATCAAAGACTTCCAGGATATCAATGCCGGAGATCATATCGAAGTTTACGAAGAGGTGGAAATAGCAAGAAAACTCTAGGCCTTTCACTGACAACTTTTTTCAGGCGGACCTTTGTCCGCCTTTTTTATGTACCATCTTTGATGAGGCTCTGCAGTTTAATCCTCAGACGACAAACGCTTTAAACCGCCGCGCTTCTCCTTAAGCAAACCTATCACCTCAAGCTGTGATTCATACAGCCGATGCAAAATTTCATATTTCTCCTGCTCGAGTTTAAGCTCCCGCTCCAGCTCAGAAATCTTCATTTGTAAACCATTGATCACATACTCCGTTCTGCTGAGTCCTTCTTTCTCACCTACTGCACTAAGATCCTCGGCAGGAATGCCCAATACCCTGCTTATCTCCATCAAAGTAGGCAGCGCAACCTTTCCGGTTTGCTCAATGTGAGATACAAGTGGTCGTGTTTTTCCAATCTTTTGCGCAAGCTCCTGCTGTGAAAGTCCTTTGCTTATCCTCGCAAGCTTAACCCTCAGTCCAATGTGCTCCATAAAAGTAAAGCTAGGCGCACACCCATTGGCCATTTGTCAATCATCATTAACCTTTAGTAAACATTATTGTCTGTTTTTACTTCATTTATTTATATTTGATTTTAAATATCGTAAACCGTTATGCCCAGATATGTTTATTCAGCTAAAAATTTCACTCTGCTGCTTCAAATTGAAACCCTGAACGGCAAGTTGAGAGCTTATGTTTCAGAATGTAAGACGGAAAATAAAAAAGCTGTTCGGAAAAAAATCACCAAAGATTAATCTGTCTGCTAAAAGTGTTCCAATTTACTCTGACTATTCTATCGCAGGCAACATCGCCAAATGGATCGTAATCGGCTATAAGTACGTTTCCGCGGCCATCTTTAAGCATCCAGCTGCCTTGCACAAAAGTTTGGTAACAGCCTGTGTTGAATTTCCGCACTAAAGGAGAAGTTATTTCTACTTCAAATTCACTGCCGTTTGCGTTTAATCCATAAGAGCTTCCTCTTACTTCATAAGATTCATTCCACCAACCGGGACCTGCATCCGAAATCTTACTTATCATCATATCCGCATTCCAGCGCACGCTTCCCAGAGCATGCCTTAGACCTGCATCGCTCAACTGTAGCCGCAGAGTAATTGAATCTTTTCTCTCTATAACCCCTTCAGCCCAGTATTGATTCATTTGCTGCCCGTTGCCTGAGTAATACTCGTCTGCCTCCGAAATGCTGAGGGAAATCAGGGAGCCTCTCTGAGCAATGGGGGCGGATATAGAAGCGCGAATTTTCCCGGCTCTGTATTTTCCGTCCGTGCAAATCAACCCGGCAGGATGCAATGAGTCCATCGCTCCAAAATCTATCGTAAAAACCACCGGACTTCCATCTGTAAAACTGCTGTCGGAAAAACTCAGACGCGCAGCCGCAGGAAGAAAACTACCTTGCGTATTCCCGTTGAAAACAGCTCGCTCAGCTACATCTTCCAGCAGCTCATAAATTCTTAAGAACTCGTTCTCAGCCATCAACTGATCTTCTGCACTCTGAATGTCGCCTTCCTTGGCAGGTTTTCTGCAGGAAAACAAAAACAAGCTGCTCAACACAATTAACCATACAGCTTTTCTCATGGCTTCTTTTTTTCAGGCATACAAAATCCCATTCCTAAAGTTACGCTGAACTGATGAAACAGCGGATTGTTCTTTTGATCGGGAAACCCGCGATATACCCCCCGCAGTCCTGTTTCATTGCGAAACACCAGCCTGAACACAGTTTTATCATCGGCATACAAATGAAAATGAATGCCGGTAACCAGAGCTGCACCCAGAGTCCTGAAGTCAGTTGTGTTTGGAGTATAAGGCAATAAATCTGCCGGACCGCTGAGACCGGCATGCAGCAGAGCCTGAAGGGATGGCCCCAGCAAAAAGCCGCCTTTCAGCCTGCCTTTACCAAACATGGGCTGCAGCAACAAAGCCAGAGATAATGTGTGATTCTGTTGTCGCAGCACATAAGGTCCAAGTCTGAATTGTCGGCCCAGCAACAGATAATTCAGTTCAGCACCGATTTGCAGATGTTTTTTCACCTGAATGAATCCGGTAAATCCGGCCAAGACCGAAGGGCCCGGTATTCGGTCTTCTTTTACAAACTCGTTTCGAAAAGCCAAATTGGCTCCGGCTCCATATGGGCTCAACTGAGCACCCAGCCAAAAGCCCGGTGCAGACCTAAGGACTGTGGTAAAAGATGTAAACAGAAGGAGTATTAAAGAATTGCGCACTGCCACAAAGTAGGCCATTGTATCTCTAAATGCCAAAAAACACTAAGTACTGCGCCTGCGCGTTTTAAAAAAGTCTGCTGGAATCATACCTTTAAACCATGACCCGCCCTCTTGCCTTCGGACTTTCTGCTCTTATGCTGCTGATCAGCTTTCTGGTTCTGGGCTTGATATTGCAGGCAGAAGACAGACAGCCCGAGGGTAGCAACATATTCAACCGCAGCTATTACAGCACGCCTCCCGTGCGCTGGGAGCGAACAGCCGACACCAGCAGCCGTTCGGTTCCGGTGGTGGTGAGTGGCGATCTGTATTTTGCGGGAGAAAGGGTTCCCCTGGAAGACCGGGACGTGCGCGAACGATTAGACCGCGAGCTGCAGATCAATGTATATTGGCATTCAAGCACCATGTTGCTTATGAAAACCGCTAACCGCTATTTTCCGGAAATAGAAAAAATTTTGGCCGAAGAAGGCGTACCCGATGACTTTAAATACATGCCTTTGGTGGAAAGCGGCTTTCGTGATCAGGTATCTCCTGCAGGAGCAGTTGGCTTCTGGCAGTTTCTCAAGGAAACCGCCAAAGAAAAAGGCCTGGAAGTGAATGAATTTGTAGATGAACGCTACCATGTGGAGCTGAGCACCAGAGCCGCCTGTCGCTTTTTGAAGCAGGCCAAAGAAAAACTGGGTAGCTGGACACTGGCCGCTGCAGCTTTCAATATGGGTGTTGACGGCCTCCGCAACCGTTTGGAAGATCAGGAAGAAAGCAACTACTATGCCTTGTTTTTGAATTCCGAGACCTCGAGATATGTCTTCCGGATGCTGGCGGCCAAAATCATTTTTCAATCACCCCGGAATGGCGGATTTTTTCTTGAGGATAGTGATTTGTATCCGCCCTATGCATATGCAGAAGTCAAGGTAGACAGCCAGATCACGAGCATTGCGCATTTTGCGCGGCAGAATGGTTTGCGCTATAAAGAAATCAAGCTGCTGAACCCCTGGCTTCGTGCGGCTCAGCTTCCCAATAAATCGGCAAAGCCTTATAAAATCAGGCTGCTGAGAACCGCTCCCTGAGGCTGACACTCTTGTGAATTTCAGGGATAATGGTATATTTGCGCTCCCGTGCACAAAATGCGCGTCAGGCGGTGCGGTAGCTCAGTTGGTAGAGCAAGGGACTGAAAATCCCTGTGTCGGGGGTTCGATTCCCTCCCACACCACAAACAAAAACCCTCAAACTGTTGTCTCTCAACAATTTGAGGGTTTTTACTTTACGATACATGAGGTCAGAGTGTAAAACAGCCGGGCTTTCCGGTAAATCCAATCATCACTGTAAGATGTCTACTGATGAGGCTCATCTTGAATAGCACAGTCAAAAGCCAAGGAATACTAGAAAACCATTACATTTGAAGGTGTTCATGTCACTCTTGAAAAAACACAAATAAAACAAACCGATAATTTAAGTTATGTATGGTTTAGTGAATAAAGCCATTGAAGGCCTGCTGAAAAAAGAGCACGGCCCGGAAGTTTGGGAGAAAGTAAAAACCAAGGCAAACTTCCTGCAGGATAATTTTATTTCAATGAAAAGCTATCCTGACGGCTTGACATACAGCCTGGTAGCTGCAGCCTCGGAAGAATTAGGTGTTGATGGCTCCGTTCTGCTGGAAGCTTTTGGAGAATACTGGATTTTATACACAGCCTCTGAAGGTTATGGCGATATGCTGAGCGCGGGCGGAAGCTCTCTTCCTGAGTTTTTGCACAACCTGAATATGCTTCACTTCAGATTGGGCAATATGATGCCCGAAATGGTTATGCCGGAATTCGAAATTGCCGATGAAAAGCCCAACAGCATGACGCTGATTTACAAAAGTACCCGAGAAGGTTTGTCTCCCATGGTCGTGGGAATTGTGAAGGGTTTGGGGAAACGATTCAATACACCTTGCTCGATTGAGTTAAAGGCCAGCTATAAAAAAGAGAAAAACGAAGATCACTTTTTTGTAGAATGGTAAGCACGCTTTTAAGAGAAAGTCTTGATGAAGTTGTTCTCGACGAGATTTGTCCCTTTTATATTCTGATCAATACAGAGGGTGAGATTGTTTCCCTTGGGAAATCGTTGAAAAAACTGGCCGGCGGCATACAGCCACCGATTCCTTTTTCTGAGTTTTTTGAAATCGCAATGCCGGCATCTGCAAAAACAACTGAGCTGTTTAGTATCAAGAAGTTGCTGGTCATCAGACTCAAAAGGTCCAATTTGGAGTTGAAACTCAACCCTGTTAAACTCCATGACAAGCTGATTTTACTGGGGCATCTGATTATCAATGATTCCTTCTCTTTCGAAAAGAATGGCTTGTCCATCAGCGATTTCGCTAAACATGATGCATCGGTAGAGTACTTGTTTCTGCACCAGGCCATGCGGCGGTCAATGTTTGAGGCCGATGGTTACAATGATCAGCTGAATAAAACGAATCAGCAGCTCACCCTTGCTCTGAAAGAACTGTCTGCCGATCATGAAAGACAGGTACTGAGAAATGAAATAGTAACTGCTGTTTTTCAATCCAAAACTCCTGAGCAAATTTGTGATTTTATTAATTCGAAGTGTAGGAGTTTTTTGAATGTAAACGAGGTGAGAACTTTTGTTTACGGCTGGAATACAAAGGATGCTGAAAAGCCGGAAGAGGGAATGTGCCTCGCCATGCCCAAAATAGAAACCGGGACCGGTGATATTGAATCATCTCCTTTTCAAAAGTGCGGAAAACAACACCTCGATTCATCAGATTGCTCAAGCTGTAACTTTCATGAACGTCCGTCATCTGTATTTCCAATCACCACCGGCAATGAAACTGTAGAGGGCTGCATTTACATAGGGAGAAACCTGAAAACAGAAGGTTTGCAACGAGAATTGGAGTTTGTAGAGGAAATAGCCAAAGTGGCAGCAATAAGGTTATCGGAGCTGCGCACTGAATTCAAGCTAAAGCACCTGAACGAGGAATTAAATACACAGGTCGAGGAAAAAACAAAGGAGCTCAAGGAAAATATCAAGAATCTTGAAATGTTTGCCTACAGTGTTTCTCACGACTTGAAAGCACCACTGAGACATATCTTCAGCTTCTCCAGTTTGCTGAGGGATCGGGTTCAGGACCAGATCGATGATACCTCAAAGCAATATCTGCAGACTGTGATGAGTGCTTCTCACAAAATGTCGAGTCTGATTGATGCTTTGCTGCGGTTTTCAAGAGTAGGCACAGTTGCCATCAACAAAACATTACTTGATCCTGCGCAAATGATAGCCGAAATCATTGCAGATAAAAAAGTGCTGAACCCGCAGCTCACCATTGAAGCAGAAGTGGATGTTAAACATAGCATTTCGGCAGATAGAATATTGATTTATCAGGTATTTGAAAATCTAATATCTAACGCCATCAAATACAGCAGTAAGAAGGAAATAATTAAGATCAAAATTGTTGCAGAGGCAGATAAGAATTATGTTACGTTCTCTGTTTCAGACAATGGAATCGGATTTAATAATGCCTACGCTCAAAAACTGTTTAAGCCCTTTCAGCGCCTTCACGGAAGCGAGGAGTATGAAGGAACCGGAATAGGTCTGGCCAATGTTCGCAGAATCATTGAGAGACACGGTGGCCAAATCAGCGCTGATGGAGAACTCGGAAAGGGCGCAACATTCACTTTTACTTTACCCAATATCAATACAGAAACATGATCCGGAAAATTTTGCTTGCTGAAGATGATCCTTTGGATGCAGAACTTACCATCCAAACATTGCGTTCCGTGCCGCTGGTGAACGAAATCAAACATTTCAAGGATGGGTTTGAGCTCATTCAGTATTTATTCAGAAATTCCCCATATGAAGACATTCCATATGAGGATCCTCTGCTGATTATCCTGGATTTAAAAATGCCCCGAATTGATGGTTTGGAGGCACTGGAAATCATCCGCTCTAATCAACAACTGAAGCACATTCCGGTGGTTATGCTTACATCTTCCGACCAGCACACAGACATTCTTAAAAGTTATGGCCTGGGTGTAAATGCCTTTGTCGTAAAGCCGGTAGACATGAATGAATTCGGAAATGCGGTAAAGTCGCTGGGTTTCTTTTGGGCTATTATCAATAAGATGGAGCCTGTAGATCATATTGATCAAACTCTTGTGCACGCTTAAAATATCCTTTCAATATGAAGATTAAACAATACAAGTGGGTAGATCTGCTGGAGGGAAAAAACCTTTCTTCCGAAGGTCATGCAGATGCAGTTTTTGTTTACGCCAGCCGTTTGATTTTAGAAAGACCTCAGGTAAAAGAAATCATCAGAAAAGTCTTCGACACCTCAGAAATTGTCTATTGCTCAACAGCAGGTGAGATTTCCAATGATGGCATTACCGAAAATTCAATGTCTATCACTGCCATCAAATTTGAAAAAACCGAAATTAATACCGCTTGTGTCAATATAGATTCATTTAACAACAGCAAAGAAGCTGCTCTGGCACTTGCAGAAAAACTGTACTCAGACAAGCTGAAACACATATTGGTTTTTGCCGACGGGCAAATCGTAAATGGTTCAGAGCTTGTGGATGGGTTAAATAATGCATTGCCGGATTCGGTCTCTGTATCGGGAGGCCTGGCAGGAGATGATGGCAGATTTTCGAAAACTCTTGTTGGACTAAATGATGTTCTTGGAGTAGGAAATATTGTTGGTATCGGCCTGTACGGCAATAATCTGCTGATTGGCAATGGAAGCGAAGGTGGATGGGAGCCATTCGGTAATACCCGGAAAATCACTCGTTCCACCGGAAATAAATTATATGAGTTGGATGGGATGCCCGCTCTTGAGGTTTACAAAAAGTATCTGGGCGACCTGGCGGCTCAGCTTCCCGGTGCAGCACTGCATTTTCCTCTCTCTGTTAAAATAAATGACGGTGAAAAGCCTGTTACAAGAACCATTTTATCAGTTGATGAAACAGAACAAAGCCTGACATTTGCCGGAGATGTTCCCATTCATGCTGAAGTAAAGCTGATGAAGGCCGGTGCGCAGACTCTGATTGAAGCGGCACGCAAATCGGCGGTAAATGCCAAACATTCCGGCGATCAAAATCCCGAGCTGGCTGTTCTGATCAGCTGCGTGGGCAGAAAAATTATTCTGGGGAAAAAGACAGGAGAAGAAGTTGAACAGGTAAAAAACACCATGGGCAACAACAGCCATGTAATGGGTTTTTATTCCTACGGAGAGATCGCTCCCCATCAAAGCGGTGAAAGCGCCTGCCTGCACAATCAGACCATGACCATCACCACCATTTCAGAGGTTTGAGCGGTAAGCCACAGCCAAGGAAATGCCAACTGCGTGCCAGGAATCAATGCTTTGATTTTGCGACCTTAGCATTTAGAATGCAACTATTTGGGAGGAAGTTTGTTTCTCAATGTGTTATCATTCGCTAAAAAAGCTGTTTAATGAAATTTTTGAAATACCTCGAAAAAGCCTGGATGTTTGCCGCTGTAGCCTCGGTTGCTGTCGCTCTATTCAATGGTATTTCGCAGCAGACACTGAGCTATCCCTTCTACTTTCCCCTGCTTTGCAGCGGCTTTTGCACAGTGCTCTATTTCAACGTGCGCGGGCAGCGCCGCTTTCAGGAAAGTATGAAAAACAGAGCAGAAGCCGAAGCAGCGTCTAAAGGCCGATAAAGCATTTACGGGCTTTTTAGGCTATCTTCGCGGCTCAAATACATGCATGACTACATTCTCAGATCTGGGATTGCAGGAAATTACCCTTCAGGCTTTAGAAAAAAAAGGATTTCTGCACCCCACACCCATTCAGGCCCTCACCATTCCGATTTTTCTCCAGACCGATAAAGACATCATCGGCAAAGCCCAGACCGGAACCGGCAAAACCGCAGCCTTCGCGCTGCCGCTGCTCGAACAGCTCGACGAAAACAGCAAACACGTTCAAGCACTCATCCTCGCCCCCACCCGCGAACTGGCCCTGCAGGTGGCAGAGGAAATTATGTCCCTCAAGGGAACCCGCCGCATCATGGTCCAGGCCGTTTACGGCGGACAGTCGTATGACACCCAGATCCGCGGATTGCGCAAAGGTGCGCAAATCGTGGTGGGAACTCCCGGACGCGTTCGCGACCATATTGAAAAGGGAACACTTCAGCTTTCGAACGTGACCCACATGATTCTCGACGAGGCCGATGAAATGCTCAACATGGGCTTTCAGGAAGAGGTGGAAGAAATTTTGAAGAGCATTCCCGAATCCAAAAGAATGCTGCTTTTCTCGGCCACCATGCCGCCCGAAATCCTCAAACTCACCCGCAAATTCATGCGCGAGTATGAGCTGGTAGAAGTAAAGTCTGTTCAGCTAACCACCGATCTGATTGATCAGATGTTCTTTGAAGTGCGTCATGCCGATCGCTTCGAAGCGCTTTGCCGAATCATCGACACCGAGCCCGAATTTTACGGCATTGTGTTCTGCCGCACCAAAATAGAAACCGACGAAGTGGCCAATAAACTGGTTGACCGCGGTTTTGATGCAGAAGCCATTCACGGAGACGTGACACAGTTTCAGCGGGAACTCATCCTGAAAAAATTTAAATACAAAAAAGTGAATATCCTGGTGGCCACCGATGTGGCTGCCCGCGGTATCGACATCAGCGATCTTACGCATGTCATCAACTATACCCTGCCGCAGGATCCCGAGGCTTATGTGCACCGGATCGGCCGCACAGGAAGAGCGGGAAAGCACGGCACGGCCATTTCCATCATCTCTCCGGCCGAACACAAAGACCTTCTTTTTATCCAGAAGATCGCCAAATCCAAAATCAGTAAGGAAGAGGTGCCTTCAGTAGCCGATGTAGTGGAAACCAAAGCCATGAAGGTAAAAACCGAGCTCAGCAATATCATTACCAACAACAAGAGCGAGGCATACCGAGAGCTGGCTGCCGAATTGCTTCAGGAGGGTTCGCCCGAAGAAGTGCTGGCTGCCGTGCTCACACATGCCCTGAAAGACACCCTCAATCCCGCACACTACCAGGAGATTGCAGAGGTGAGCGCCAGACGCAGCACCGTGGGCGCCAACATGGCCCGCTTGTTTGTGGCCAAAGGCCATCGCGACAGCATGAACATCGAAAAGCTGAGCCAGTGGCTGGCAGAAGAAGCCGGTATTCAAAGCTCGGCCATTCAGGATGTGCGCGTGTTTGATGAGTTTTCATTTGTGACCGTACCCTTTGAAGAAGGTGAACAAATTCTCACCGTATTCCACCGCAAGAGCAAAGGCAAACCCATCGTGACCCGTGCCCGTGAGGAGAAACAGGGCGGTGGCGGTTTCCGCGAAGGCGGCAAACCCTTCCGCGAAGGCGGTAAATTCCGCGATAAAGGCCCAAGGGGCGATCGTCCCGGTGGATTCCGCAAAGACAAGCCCTTCCGTGAAGGCGAAGGCGGCGGCTGGAAAAAAGACAGACCATTCCGCGAAAGCGAAAGCACCGGCTTCAGAAAAGATAAACCATTCCGCGAAGGCGAAAGCAGTGGCTTCCGCAAAGACAAGCCTTTCCGTGAAGGAGAAGGAGGCGGCTGGAAGAAAGACAAGCCTTCCCGCGAGGGTGGAGAGCGCAGCCATTTCAGCTCCGATAAGTCTGCTCCCAAAACACACCGCAAAGGAGCTGCACCCACCGAAGGAGCGCCCAAAAAACGCAGCAACAAACTCACCGACTATCTCGACAAACCCGGGGCTTCGGCCGAGAAACCGGCAAAGAAAAAGCCGGGAGGAAAGTCTGACTTTATTCCGTTCAACGACGACCTGAGCTGGTAATTCAAACTTTCTTCAGGAAGTCCGGTTATTAATAGCCCGGCTAAAAGGCATCGCTCCTATCCGGAAAACAGGCGCTCATGCATCTTTATCCCAGCGACATATTGCAAAGGCTCGAATTCGAAAAGATTCGGGCCTTGCTCGTTTCTCTTTGTCGCTCGGCCCTGGGCCGTGAGCTGGCCGAAGCCATGCAGCCCGTTCAGGATGTAGAATGGATCAGGCACGAGCTCGACTGCTGCCGGGAGATGCTGAGCCTGCAACAGCAGAAATTGTACTTCCCCATAGATCCGGTCTACCCCATCCGTCAGGAGCTAAGCCTGCTCCGGATTGCCAATGCCGTCCTCAGCGCCGACCAGCTGGGGCAAATCAGAAGACTACTGGGCACCACCGAGCAGGTGATCCGCTTCCTGGGCGGACAAAAAGAAGTGTTTCCAACCCTTTACCAGTTGCTGAACGGACTCACCTATGATCCCGAACCGGTGAAGGAAATCGAACGCGTAATCGACGAACGCGGACAAGTGCGCGACAATGCTTCTAAAGAGCTGCTCCATATACGGCAGAATCTCAGTAAGCGGAGATCTGAGCTCAACAGAATGTTTGCCCGCATCCTGCAGCGCCTGCAAAAAGACGGTTTGCTGGCCGATACCGAACAATCGTTTATCAATGGAAGAAAGGTAGTGGCCGTACAAGCCGAATACAAACGCCAGCTCAGCGGCATTTTACACGGCGAATCGGAAAGCGGGCGGACCGCATTTCTGGAACCTGCTGAAACCACGGCACTGAACAACGACATTTTTGAACTGGAGCGGGAAGAAGAAAGAGAAATCTACCGTGTGCTGCGTGAGCTCACTGCCGTTTTGGCAAACAAAGCTCCACTGCTGGCGGCTTATGAACAGATACTGGGCCGCTTTGACTTTCTGCTGGCCAAAGCCCGCCTGGCTGCGCAGATTGAAGGCACAGTGCCGCTGGTACACGACAAGCCGGGAATCAATGTGCGTGCAGCCAGACACCCTGTTCTGCTGCTCAAAAACCGGCAGAATGGCAAACCGACCGTTCCGCTCAATTTGTTTCTGAGAGACCGCCGGATTCTTGTAATCAGCGGGCCCAATGCAGGCGGCAAAACCGTGGCCATGAAAACCATAGCCCTCCTGCAAATCATGGTACAAAGCGGACTGCCCGTACCCTGCAACGAGAATTCGGAATTTGGAATTTTTAAATACATCTTTTCCGATATCGGCGATACTCAGAGCATAGAATATGAATTGAGTACCTATTCGGCCCATCTGCGCACCATCAAGCACTTTGTGCAATATGCCGGAGGAAGCACGCTGTTCTTTATAGACGAACTTGGAACAGGATCAGATCCCGCGCTGGGCGGTGCATTTGCCGAGGCTGTGCTTGAAGCACTGGCGGCGAAAAAAGCATTCGGCATTGTGACTACGCATTACCTGAATCTCAAAATTCTGGCCAACAAGAATCCCATGATTTTAAACGGGGCCATGAGTTTTGATGAAGAGAATCTGATGCCTTTATACGAGTTGAGGCTCGGGAAACCGGGCAGTTCATACACCTTTCAGATTGCCAAAAGAAGCGGGCTGCCGCAGAAGCTCATTGATCGCGCTGCCGAGCTGGTGAGCCGCGAGCAGGTGCAATTGGATTTTCTGCTCAACAAGCTGGAGCAGGAACAAAGACGTTTGCAGTTGCGGGAGCAGGAGCTGGGAGAGAAAGACCTGGCGCTGGCAGAGCTTCGCAGGCAAACCGAAGAGCAGGCAAAAAAGCTGCGCACACAGCAGCAGCAATTGCAGGTACAGCAGCAGAAATACCAGAGCACGCAATACATACGCGAAGCCGAAAAGCAGTTGCGCAAGCTGCTGGTAGACTGGCAAAAGGCGAAAGACAAGGAAGCGCGGGAAGTGGTGGCGGAAGCCACGAAGAAGGTGGTGGGAGAAGTGCCGGAAGCGGGGGCACTACCTGGCAAGAAAGAGCAGAAGCGTTTGGAGAAAATCTATGAAGAAACGGGGGAGAAGGTACAGGCGGGATCCTGGGTGTTTCTCGCGAATCTGGGGCGGATAGCACAGGTAGAGAGCGTGCACGGGCAGAGCGCATGGGTAGTTGCCGGCGAAATGCGGATGAAGGCAGCTTTAAATCAATTGCGGGCGGTGAGGAAGATGGAGAGTTGAGGAGAGAAGAAAATTGGGCAGTTGTTTTGAATTTGTATTTACGGGATTGTCAAAAACACTTTCGCGCACATTTTGTATCGGAAGCTATTATCGTCGGAGCTAAAAGTCTTCTGACTTGTTTCTCGCTATCCTTTCAAAAACCAAATACCGAAAATGTTTGTGCTTAATGTCCGTGCGGCGGTTGGGCGGGCGGGCGGGAAATACAAAAGGAGTTCCGCGATAGCGGAACGTGCCCCCGGCTCTTATCAAAGCCGCACGGGAAAGTCACAAATATTTAATGTTTTTATATAATTAAATTTTGCGGATAAAGACAAATGAATCAGGCGTACTCCCTGCGGTAAATCTTCAAAAACAAAAACAAATACGATATAAGCAGAGGCCCAAATACCAGACCCACAACCCCAAACAAATCCAAACCTGCCACTACTCCAAAAAAACCAATCAGCGGATGAATATCCCCCATTCGTTTTTGCAACCATAAACGGATGAGATTGTCGGCATTGGTCGTAATAAGCAAGCCAAAAGCCAACAGAAACCACCCCTGCCAGCTGCCGCTCTGCCAAAGCATAACCACTCCCAACGGAAGCCAGATAAGAGCCGTGCCGGCCAAAGGAATAAACGAAAACAATGCGGTGAGCACCGCCCAGAACCAAACTTCTTCCACTCCGGCAATATGATAAGCCAACAGGCTCAGCAAGCCTTGTATGAGTGCCACCAAAGGCGAACCTAAAGCATTCAGCCTCGTCATCTGCCTAAGCTCAATCAATAACAAATTGCGGTTCTCTTCACTGAAAGGAAGCCATGAAGCCAGGCGCTTTTCCAACTCACGCCCTCCGGTGAGCAAAAAGTACAGTACAAAGTACATGACTACAAAGTCGGTAAAAGCAGCAGCCGTAGCCTTGAGCATGCCGGGCAGCGCCCCCGCCAGATTCTGTGCATACCTGCCAAGTGTCGCTCCTGCAGCTCCATGCTCCATCCCCATTCTGCTCTCCAGCTCGCTGAGCATCTGCTGTGCAGCAATCACCCATTCCGAAAAGTGCGCCTGCAAATAACCAATCTTGCTGCCCAGCATCAGACTCACAAGTAATAGCGGAACTCCAAGAACCAGAAAAGAAATCAACATGCCGCAAGCAGCCGCCAGGCTCGAAGGAAAGCGAAAGCGCTCTTCAAGCATGTGCTGCAAAGGATGCAGTAAAATGAAAAGAACAACCGCGCCGAGTACCGGACTGATAAAAGCCCGCAACTCCCAAAAAAGCAAAGCCGCAGTGCCGCCGATCAATCCCAGCAAAGCCGCTTCGCGCAGCTTTTCTTTATGGAGTGCCATCTCATAAAAGTTTGTTGTAAATGCGCATCCAGCGGTCGGGAATCTCTTCCCGACAAGCCATCTGATAATCGCGCAACGAACAAGGAACCAAATGGCTTCTGCTCTTTTTGTGCATCAGCGAATACGGAAACTCCATCCACCAGCGCTCGCTCAGCCGGCTCTTCCAGAATACCAGCTCGTGATCTGGCGTTTCCATCTTTACAATAAATTTAAAATAGTCGCGCTCATTGTCTTCATCGGGCTTTTCCGCCTTGCGCCATTGCACACCCTCCATAAAATACCAGATCCCCTGGGCTATGAGCTGGGCCGTTTGCCGGCCGTGATCATAGTGCGGATTGTATTCATAAACACCCACAGACTGAAGCCTTTCACTCAAACCCGCATAGCGCATGAGCTGACAAAACTCTTCGCCCGCAAAACCATTCGGTGATGCCTGAGCATGTGCCGGAGCATCTGCCATACGCAAAGCGGCAATATCAAAACTGAACAGGTCAGCATCACGCAATAAAGGCTCTGCCTCCTGAAGCGAAGCCCTAATCTGCCCAAGACGAATACAGTCGAAATTGAGACTCTCCAAAGTCTCGGCCTTGGCCGGATGATTGAGGTAAGTTTGATGACCCAAATGACAAAGATTGAAAAGCAGATTGGGTTTAGCCAGAAGGATAGGATTTAAAAAACTCTGCGCTTCCGGTTCTTCTTCCGCTGTCTCATCCATGTTGATACACTCATCGGCCACCGCCAGATTAAGCGGCATATCAAAAGCCTCATACGCCTTATATTGCGCAAATGTGAGATCGTGACTGCCGCCAATGATGATGGGTATAAGATGCTGCATCATGCAAAAACGCACCACTTCAGAAAGAGCGGCATAGGTGTCGCGCTTGCTCTCGCCCGGCATAATATTGCCCAAATCCAAAAGTGGATGGGTGTTGGAAACACCATTTAGAAATAGCGTATACAAAACCTCCCGCACTGCGTCGGGCGCCTCCCGGCTTCCTGCATTTTGTGAATTACCGCGGTCTTCACAAACCCCGATCAGCGCAAACCGAAATCCCTCAGTCTCAGGCTCGCTGCCCGAATAAAATACGGTCTCCCTGCCCAGCTGCCCCGGGGCCATGCCGGCAAAGCGCTTGCGAAGAGCCTCCGGAATCGGTTGAAGAAATTCAAATGCCATTGATGCTGTTTTAAAACATGTGTTTCAGTTGCGAGGGTTAAAATACGCGCTTTTTCTGTTCAATTTTTAAGGGCAGGCTGTGGCCCTTCGGGCACGGGCTGTGCAGGGCTCCGCTTCCGCTTCGGCCGCGGCAAAAAATTAAATATTAGCGCAAACAAGCGGCACTTGCCGCGTCTTGCTTCGCAACCCTTACCATCCCTCACAGGGCCCCGCCTTGCCGGCACTGCCGGCATTTCTTCGCCCGAATAAGGCTGCCTGAGCTCAGATTATTCAGCCTTCCACAGCCTCTACCGACTGTACTTCCGGCACCATTCGCTTCAATAAACCTTCAATTCCGTTCTTCAGGGTGATCTGCGATGAAGGACAGCCACTGCATGAACCCTGCATCTTCAATTTCACCACCCCGTTTTCAAAGGAATCAAAAGCAATATGCCCGCCATCCATCTCCACCGCCGGACGAACATATTTGTCCAGCAACTCGCTGATGCGCGCTTCCGGCGAATCGGCAGCAGCCCCGCTTCCGGGAGCAACCGCCTCTTCATCAACCGGCTTTCCGCCTTCCATCAAAAACTGACGAACTGCTTCCCGTATGCCCGGAGAAATCTCATACCAATCAGCATCCTTTCGCTTGGTTACTGTTACAAAATTCTGAGAGATAAAAACAGAAAGCACCTCCGGCAATTCAAACAAACGCTGCGCCAAAACCGAACGACCGTTGTTCAACTCGCGGCTTCCCTCCCAGATCCCATTGGCAAACAAATGACGGTTGGTCACAAACTTCATGCTCTCCGGATTGGGAGTTAGCTCCTGATAAACCTCGATTCCTGTATTTTCCATAAGATAAGTGGTCTTTGATTGTATTTTGTGAATGCACAAAAATAACAGGATGCAATTGCGAATTCAGGTGAAAACCGGTCGAAAGGACGAAGGTTTACAGAAAGTGAATGATCTGTGGATCCTCAGAGTAAATGCTCCCGCCCGCGAAGGCGCAGCCAACGCACGTATAGCATTACTTTTGGCAAACCTGCTTAAGCTGCCGGTCAGCAGCGTTAAAATTATCAAAGGTCATAGCGCACCCTTTAAAACTATTTCCATCGAATGCAGTGAAGAGCACTTTCACAGCTTCGCAAAAAAAACGGTTTAAACATTCATTACTTTCGACTGACATACAAAATCTGTACGGGGAATCTCTGTTTTGGCGATGGAAGCAAAGCCGCCGTCTATCTCCCTGAATTGATGAATACCACGCGCCTTGAGAATACTTGCGGCAATCATACTGCGGTATCCTCCCGCACAATGTAAATAAAATGGCTGCGATGGATCAACCGCCCCGGCCCATTCGGCAATAAAATCCAGTGGCTTGTTGTAAGCATCTTCTACATGCTCTGCCCTATATTCTGATTCGCGCCGAACATCCACCACCACACTCTCAGATTTTTTGAATTCGCGCGCAAACTGCTCCGCAGAAATCCTCTCTACTTGATCTGTTTCCATACCGGCCAACTTCCAGGCTTCAAACCCGCCTTTCAGACAGCCTGCCACATGGTCGAAACCTACACGTGAAAGACGCATCACGGCTTCTTCTTCCCGCCCGGCATCGCAAACCAGCAAAAGCGGCTGCTGAACGTCTACTACCATGGCTCCCACCCAGGGCGCAAATTGGCCATCGAGTCCAATGTTTACCGAACGCGGTATAAATCCTGCAGCAAAATCTCCCGGCTTGCGAACGTCAAGTATGAGCGCTCCCGTGGCATCAGCCAAGGCTGCAAACTCAGCCGGCTCAAACTGCCGCGTTCCCGACTCCATCACTTTGCTGAACTCGGCATAACCTTTCTTATTCATGGCTACATTCATCGGAAAATAAGCCGGAGGTGGCAACAGACCATCCGTTACAGCCCTC
The DNA here is from genome assembly GCA_964620795.1 of uncultured Chitinophagaceae bacterium. GTDB lineage: Bacteria > Bacteroidota > Bacteroidia > Chitinophagales > LD1 > CAZUHX01. The sequence continues at coordinate 5,282 of CAZUHX010000002.1, read as the reverse complement.
ACAAAACTTTCCTTATCCGGCTGTTTGAGCGCATAATTCATTTCTTTCTGATGACCCAGCGTGTCCACCGTCTCTTTCATCATGTTTTTGCCACATGCACTTCCTGCTCCATGACCGGGATATACAACCACCGAATCGGGCAAGGGCATAATCTTGTTGATGAGCGAGTCATACAACATACCCGCCAGATCTTCCTGCGTAAGATGCGCCGCCTTCTGCGCCAGATCAGGTCGGCCCACATCGCCCAGAAAAAGTGTGTCTCCTGTGAAAATGGCATGAGGCTGATTCTGCTCGTCTAACAAAAGATAGGTGCTTGACTCCAGCGTGTGGCCGGGAGTATGAAGCACACGGATTTTTACTTTCCCCACCAAAAACTCTTCCCCGTCTGAAGCGATATGGGCTTCAAAATCGGGATTAGCCGCCGGACCATATACGATCACAGCTCCGGTGGCTTTGGCAAGATCCAGATGACCCGATACAAAATCGGCATGAAAATGGGTTTCAAACACATATTTGATTTTAACGCCGTCTTTTTCAGCCCGCTTCAGATAAGGAGTCGTTTCGCGCAAAGGATCAATAATAGCCGCTTCTCCATCACTTATGATATAGTATGCGCCTTGTGCAAGACATCCGGTATATATCTGCTCAACTTTCATGCCTGTTTGTTTTAGAAAATGTATGACAAAGATGATACTGCTTTTCGTGAATGAGCGTGACAAAAGTTACAAAAAACCCTTCTTGGGATTTGTTAACGATTAAGCCTTAAGTAAGCTCAAACGGTTTCTTCCCAACTTTACCTTCCCGCTCTGCTCCAGCTGCTTCAACAACCTGCTTACTACTACGCGCGATGTCCCGAGCTCTTGTGCAATTTGTTCATGCGTGATGTTGATTTCTGAACTTCCTCTTAGCTCTTTCTTCTTCTCCAGATATGCCAAAAGCCGCTCATCCGTTTTCTGAAAAGCAATAGCGTTGATCACACCCAACAATTCCTCAAAACGGTGCTGGTAAAGCCGAAAGATAAATTCCGACCATTCGGGAAACTCCCGGATCCATTCGCCCGCTCTCGATAGTGGAACAAAAAAGGCTTCTGTATCCTCTTCAGTAATAGCCTCTACCGAAGATCGTCCCTGACAGCTACCCGCAAGAAAACTCATTACACAGCTTTCTCCCGGGCGGATGTAATAAAGTAAAATTTCACGTCCCTCCTCATCATGCCTGCTCACTTTGATACTCCCCTTTTTTACAATCGGTATGCTCCGGATCCAATCGCCTTCCCGCAGTATGGTCTGTCCGGCTGGAATCAACTTCAGCTCTGCCTCCTCTTCCAAAGCGTGGAGAAACCGCGGATTGGCCGGCAGTCCGGGTGTAGCGTAGTCTTTCATTAACGCAGGCGATCCAGAGACTTAATCAATTGCTCATCTTTCCGAATGGCATTCCAGGCGAGAAACTGAAAAAGAACCGGCAGCAACAGCAGTAAATTTCCGGGCAAGAGAACCTTATCATAAACGGTTTCAATAAACCAGAACTTATAAAAATTGAGGAGAAAAGATGCCAAAAGGAAAACTACAGGTAGCAATGATATGATCGATTGAAGAGCTCTGTTGCGAAACAAAAAAACAGCGATCAGATTCAAACCCGCTGCCGTTCCTATAAATATAAGATTAAAATATACCAAATATCCGGATACAAACCAGATCACTTCCCAGGCACGAATACTTTCGGAGCTTTTGCCAAAATCGTGCAGGATAACCGGAGCATACAGATAGGCTGCCGAAAACAAAATGCTCAACAGCAGATAAAGGGTTTGAATTCGCTGAATCATGCCGGCGAAGATACAGTCTTAGAGCGAGTTGGAAAGCAGCAAAAAGGAAGGTACTTTTCGGAAATTCGGTAAGTCGTGAATGTTAAACTTTCTCTTTTGGTGATGGCCGCATGGCTTTTCCTTTCCCACACGGGCGGGCAGCCTGAGCGCAGCAGCATGTCGGTCATGATGCGTGAGATGTTTAATCATCTCAGGAGTGAGAGGGGCAAGGCGCTGAAAAACAGAAAGGCAGGAAAGGTTCCTGCGCATTTTTACCGGCTTTCTTCTACTGAGGTAAGCGCCGGAAAGACCCTGAGCACTGATCATGATCAAATGGAAAAGGAAATGCTGAATGCCCTGCGAAGCTGGGAACAAGCGCCGGCCGGTACTTCCGGTTCAGCTTATCGCTTGTTAATCAGCCGTTGTATCAGCTGCCATGAACATGAATGCCCCGGGCCGCTGATTTATTTGCAGGAAATGCAGCTGCCGGATTAATGAATCAAAACAAATCAAAGATTTAACAGACTTGTTTATTTTCCCGATTGCATTTTTGTCTCAATACTACCCTATGAAAAAACTTCTGTTCTTCTTGCCCGCCCTGTTGTTTGCCCCAATGCTCGCCGAAGCAGAAGTTCTTTGGCTGTCTTCGGGCGCTCTTCAACCCACTTCTGCCTCTTTCAGAGCCAAACTTGATATGAGCTACGACAGCGTGCGCGTGCTGGTTTCCGGCGATCCCGCCATGATGCCTCCTTATATCAGCAGCAGCTATGTATCGGCAGACACAAGTAACAACCTGATGGCGGCCTTGTCGGTAAGCAATCTTCAACCCGACCGTCAATATTATTATGCCATCGAGGCAGATGGACAAGTTGATATCAGCCCCGAAGACATCGGAAGTTTCCACACCCCCGATACCGGAGCTTACAGTTTCAATTTTGTGGTAGGCTCCTGCAACCGAAAGCCGGATACTGAAACATTCCGCGACTTTTTAAACTATGATGCCGATTTCTATCTGAGTCCCGGAGATCTGCATTATGCAGACCCCTGCAACGCAGATATTGCCGTGCATCGCAATCCCTATGAAACCAGAGTTTTCAATCAGCCGCTGCAAGCAGAAGTGTATCGCCGGATGGGCTTTGCATACGTATGGGACGATCACGATTACTGCGGAAATGATGCCAATGGCCCAAGAGTTGCCGGAGCGAATCCGGCCAGACGTGCCTATCGTGAATACATTCCACACTACCCTCTTCAAAATGACACCTCCATCTATCAGGCCTATGATTACGGCAGAATCCGTTTTATCATCAGCGATCTGCGAAGTGAGAGAACAAGCGGAACCACCACCATGGGCGCAACGCAAAAAGCCTGGTTCAAACAGCAACTGCTTGACGCCCGCGACCGCAAAATGATGGTGGCCTGGGTAAGCTCCTACAGCTGGTACGGCATCATTCCCGACAATTGGGGCGGAGAACAGGCCGAGCGCAGGGAACTCTCCGAATTCTTTCGCGACAGCTCCATCGCCAATATGTTTATTTTAAATGGCGATGCACATATGGTAGCCATAGACGACGGCAGAAACGGAGACTTTACATCGGCCCGCAATCTGCCATATCGCTATCCTTTGTTTCAGGCAGCTCCCGTTTGGAATAATGGCTCGTGGAAAGGTGGCACCTACAGTGAAGGTCAGTTTTTTAATCTCCTGGCCAGTCAGCAACAATATGGTGTGGTGCGCGTAAATGATCAGGGTGGCGATAGCGTATGTATTACTTTCGATGCTTATCAGAAAAGCCTTAGTGACGGAAGTACAAGCAGAATTGTTACCTATTCTTTCTGCCGCAACCTCAATAATCCGGGGCAGATCAATACCGGCTTAAATGAGGCACAGCAGGGTGTTCAGGCAGAAATTTTTCCGAATCCGGTTTCAGATGAGTTGATGGTTAAAGTGGCTGCCGATGGCAATACATACGGTTACAGCCTGCTTTCACAGGATGGCCGAATTATCAATCGTGGAGAAATTATTGGAAGCCTTGTACTGAAAACGGAAAAGTTACCTGCAGGAATATACCTTATGCAAATTGATCGCCATGATGGAGCCCGAGGGGTTTTCCGCATTGTGAAATGAT
>CAZUHX010000002.1:0-1255 GCA_964620795.1 uncultured Chitinophagaceae bacterium | reverse complement strand
TTCTCCGGATTTGATCTAATACAATTAAAGCCCGGCCAAAAAACAATTAAACCATGTTTCCGGTTTAAGAATTGCCTTTTCGAAAACTTCGGCAAACAATTTAAACCAACAAGCTGTGAATAGTCATATAGAAAAAATAAAACAGCAAATTGAGCCGCTGCGGCAACAGGTTTTTCAGCATCCGGTATACTCGGCAATACGTGATCTACACGATCTGAAAATATTTATGCAGTATCATGTTTTTGCCGTTTGGGATTTTATGTCCTTACTGAAAACGCTCCAAAATCAACTCACCTGTACTTCTGTTCCATGGTTCCCTTCAGGCTCGGCAGATACCAGGTTTTTTATCAATGAAATAGTCGTGGGTGAAGAATCTGATGTCGATCATACCGGCAAGAGAATAAGTCACTTTGAACTGTATCTGGAGGCCATGAAGCAATGTGGCGCAGATGTCTCCCAAATCAACCAATTTATATCTGTGTTAAAACAGACTTCCAACTTTACTTCGGCATTTTCCGCCTCAGGCTGTCCGCAGGAAGCCCAAGATTTTATCAATTTTACTTTTGATGTCATTAAGAGCGACAAAGCCGGTTTGCAGGCGGCTGTTTTTACTTTCGGACGCGAAGACCTGATTCCCGGAATGTTTGTTTCTATCGTAAATGATATGCACAAGAATTTTCCGGAGAGTGTTTCTGTTTTCAAATATTATTTGGAAAGGCATATTGAAATAGATGGAGATCATCATAGCCGCCTTGCCTTGCAAATGACAGCCGATCTCTGCGGTTCCGACGAAAAATACTGGGAAGAAGCCCTTGAGGCCAGTAAGGTTTCTCTTCAAAAACGAATCGCTCTTTGGAATGGTGCTTACCAACAAATTCTGAAGAGACAATCAAGCGCACAGCAGACCATAAATTGACTTTATCATATTTGATTATACCAACTGGCGCGGAAGTTACTTCCGTGTCCTGATAAATAAGGATTCCGACTTGGGGTCATAAAAAGTGAAATTGTACCATTGGGGCCAATGATTTAAAAGGCTACTGATCATATTAGAATATTCTGAATTAAAAATCGTGCTTATCCCGCTTAGTCCACCTTAACACGGCAGCTGTAGCTTCCTGTATTTCCCGCTGTCCATGCCGACCCAACTGGCGCGGAAGTTACTTCCGTGCCCAACTGGCGCGGAAGTTACTTCCGTGCCCATTGGGGCCAATGATTTAAAAGGCTACTGATCATATTAGAATATTCTGAATTA
>CAZUHX010000001.1:29878-59711 GCA_964620795.1 uncultured Chitinophagaceae bacterium | reverse complement strand
GATCCGGACTAAAGCTGATTACTTTTTCGGCAAAATACGATCCTGTACAGGGAGCGTTAGAGCTAACTGTCAGCCGAAGTGTATCAAAGCCGGCCGAAAGTGCAGAAGCAGAAGGATAATACTCTGTGTCGTAATCATTAGCATCCAGAAATGCTGAACCTCTTGACGATGACCATGTATGGGTAACAGTATTTATGGCTATGGCACCTGTAAGCATGATGGTATCCAGCCTGCAAAAAGAAGTGTCGGGGCCGGGGAAAATTTCCGGCTCCAGAACAAAATTTACCTGGAAAGTATCACGAATAATTGATGCGCATGGAGAAATCGGTTCTATTACCAGCTCAAGCTTTACAAATCCGAGCAGCATATCAATAGGGTCAGGCGAATAGTCAGAGTTCAGGTCGTTTTGATCGGAAAATGTTCCAAGGCCCGACAAAGAGCTCCAGCTCACCTGGCTGTAATTGGCTGCAGTACCATTGAGAATGTATAATGGAGGCACCACGTAATTGGCACACACCGTATCGTCTACACCTGCATTTCCTGTAGCATTGCCACTCACTACCCATGAAACAGATTCAGTTCCAAGGCAACCGGATGCCGTGCAGGATCTGCGGCTTTCGATAATAGAAACGCCCTGAGGCGCAGACACAATGGTTGGAACTGTGCCGGTCCAGGATGTCCAGCTGGAACCTCCATCTGTGGAATATCTGTATTGATCAGAACAAGATCCAAGTCCGCCGCTTCCCGAGGAAACAAAGACCGTAAGACTTGATCCCACGCATACCGAATCAGCGGCGGGGCTCTTTGTCATACCCGGTGCCAGGGGATCTGCTGAAACATTGGCTGAAACATCCGATGATTGAGCGGTGCAACCCGAAGGAACTTGTGCCGCCAGAACCCTGTATAAATAGGAGCCTGCGGCAAGTACGGTTGATGTTGTGTAAGTGGTGGAGGTACCCGATGCTACTGTACTCCAGCCTGAGCCGCCATTGCGCTGCCAGGTGTAAACAGTTGCTGATGCAATTCCACCGGAAAGATTGGCAGTTAGGACGACCGATCCTCCTTCACAAACGCCCGTAGCCCCCGAAATACTCACTACAGGCGGATCATAAACCTCAACATCAGCAGTTTCACAATCCGTGGTATTGCAAACCCCTTCTGCTCTCACAAAATAGCTGTAGATATCTGAAGGTGTGGGGAAATCTGTTATACTGACGCCCGTACCCACAGGAGTTCCTGCAGTACAATCATCGTAATACCAATGCCAAATCGCTCCTGTACCCAACACCCCCCCGCTTGCTGTTAGTGTCACACTCCCTCCATTGCATATCTCAGAAGAACTTAGGGTGACTCCTGTAGCGGGCAGAGAGCTGTCTGAAATATTTTTTACCACCAGATCAACAGTCACCGAGCAGGGTGAACATATTCCTCCATTCAATATGTTGATAAATAAAGTGTCACCGTTTCCGGTAAGCACTGAATCAGATAAAGCATAACCACTGCAGCCACTGCCTGTGAGATATGCTCTGTAGGCTGCATTCTGAATCGTTCCGGTAATGGCAACCCTTTCAGAAGATGAAACCGATGAGAAGGTAACTGAATCATAGCAAGCCGGTGCCGATTGAGCAGCAGTTAAGGTACATTGAGCCTGGATATTATCTGTCGAACCAATTACAAGCAGAAACAAAATCAGAAAATACAGTTTATTCATATTTTTATATAATCATTTTTTATAACACAATAACTCTTACGATAGAGCCCGGAAAATGTTATCAACCGGAATCACAAGCACTGTTATATCAAAAAGTCAAATACCCATCTCGCGAGCCGCCACGAAATTATTCTATTTACGGACGATGATTATCCCCAAATTCGGGGATTTTCAGCAATTGTCATATAAATCGGACACCTTCAAGTAAATGCCATACCCAAAGTTTCAATTTCTCGCGCCATGAGGCAGGAGGTCCTAAAAGAGCCGGAGATATATGCGAATTATATTTTATTATATTTTGGGTGTATTCTTTCCAAAAAGCTTCAAGTGCCTCATCCTTCCCTTCATTAAACATCCGGCAGGTATAGTAATTGAAATGAATAAAAACGGGCGAAGAACCATCCTCAAGCAAACAAACTCCATTCTCCTTTCGCCTTTTAACCATATCCAGATTCCAGCCTGCCAGATTAAAACCTTTGTGCCTGATTACCCGAACAGCCGGAAATAAAACCGGAGCGAGATCAAGATACTTCTGATCATCAAATAGACCTCTGAAAGAATTCTTTTCCATTCTGTATTGGCAACATCCGGCCCACCAGTCAAGAAAGGCCTCCGCACCTGATTTTGCAGCAATAAAACCCGCATTGTAAAGGCCTACTCTGAAATTGGCCTCCAGCCAATTCTGATCTCTGGTCGGATCTGCAGGATAATAATGCGGGCTAAGGAGCGCAACAGCTCCTGCCTCAAAATCAATCTCCACCTGCCCAAAATACCCCACAACATAACAATCATTGTCTAAGTATATTACTGCTTCTGAATCATTTTCTGATAACAGATGTCTGATCAAAACCGGCTTAAGTGACCATCGCAGCGCATCTCCCTTATGTCGCTTTTGCAAATCAAGCCAATAATCAGAACGAACAGCCTCTGTCAAACCAAAGTACCGGGTTTGATGCTCTTGCTGCGGAATCAGACCATCTACACACAATACCGAAACCCTACTTTCCGGATGATGTCGTAATATGCTGTCGCGAAGCACACGTGTCTTGTACAAATGACTTTGGCTGCTAATGGTACAGAAATGAAAGCGCATAAGCCAATATTAATCTTTTCTGAATTCAATTCTCTTCAGTATGTGCCGAATATGCATCGCAGCCATTCGATGGCCCTGATTGTTCCAATGTCCATCGGGATAAGGACGATAGGCTTTAGGGCCATAGTCTGCCCAATATGTCTCTATTCCCAGCAGACTCAAACCCGACTGAAGTGATTGGTAGCGCCTGCTTAATTGTGTGGTATCCAGCCCTGCCTCTTTAAGCTCAGGCACGAGCAATGCCATACAGCGAACATCCGAACGACTTGCAGCAACCGATGCGCCTCGCAATGCCTGCAATGTGTTACTCGGATTTTGTCTTTCTTTTTCGAAAACATACTTCTCTCTGATTCGCCAGCTAAGCCGCCAGCATAAACTCAAGACCGAAGAATGTGAAACGAGATTCTCTGCAATACCTTCCGGCTTTTTTAGATAGTAACGCCGTTTGAATAAATAGTTTGCTGCAGAATCCAAATCCGGAAACTGAATTCCGTCTACAGCAGAATATACAAAGCCCTTATTGGAATGTGCGCAGAAGGGAATACCATCAATTCTTTTTGCCTGATAAGGCAAAAGATCATTGCCCAAAAACAAAATGAGAAACAATACATCAGGCTTTTCTTCAGGTAAATAAAGACTGCATATCAGGCTGTATTGCAATGGATCTGCCGCCGGAATTCCATAATGCCCAATTTGAAAGCTCTTACTTAGTATCCTGCAAAAACTGCTGTCGGGATGAGTTGCAGAATACCCCCAAACAAAACTGTCGCCAACCACCATCAATTTCATGGCTGAAGTGTCTTTGCAACTTTGTACCATCGGGAAACCGTGCTTGCTGATCCTTTGCCCCTGAATCACCAGCGAATCGGGATTTGCAACCAGGATTCCATCCTGATTTACCACAAAGTCTGAGAGCCATTCATGCGATTCCGCTAACGCATCTGCTCTCAGCCATGCAGGGCGTAGATCTCCAGGTTGCTGCAGGCCGCTGAGGCGCAAAAAAAACTCGGCCGCAAGAAAGACTAAAGCCAAACTGAGGAGCCGGAAAATGGTTACTTTCACTTGTACAAATTAAACACCCCACCGTCAATTGCCCAAAGCTCAGGCACGATGACTCTCTGCTATGGAACTCAATGAACAAATTATTGCTTCATATAATAAGACCAGGCAAACAGCCGACAAGAATCTTCTTTGTCATGCGCCCTTTGTAAACCTGAATTTTGAGCAAAACGGTCATGTCAGGGCATGCTGTTACAACACAAAACACATTCTGGGTAAATGGCCGGCTCAAAGCATCAAAGAAATCTGGTTTGGCGAAAAGGCAGATGAGCTGAGAAATTATATCAGGGGCAATGATCTGGGCGGTGGATGCTCGGAGTGCGGAAAAATGCTTCAGGCGGGAAACTTCCACGGTATAAGAGCAAGATATTATGATGAATATGCGGCCGGTAAAGCCGCCGGACTGGCTCACAAAATTAAATCGCTGTTTGGCTCAGATCAGGTGTTTCCGAGGGTGATGGAATTTGAGCTCAGCAATCAATGCAACCTGGAATGTGTGATGTGCAACGGATACTTCAGCAGCAGCATTCGCAAAAACAGAGAAAACCTGCCGCCGATTTCTTCGCCCTACAATTCAGAATTTGTTGATCAGCTGGAGGAGTTTATTCCACATCTTACCGATGCAAAATTCCTGGGAGGCGAACCATTCATGATTGATGTTTATCTGGAGATCTGGGAGCGGATTCTGAAAATCAAACCCGGAATCAGAATCCATATAACCACCAACGGAACCTTTCTCAACAAGCGAATCAAGGATCTTCTGGAAGGTCTGAATGCTGGCATCATCTTATCCTGCGATTCTGTAAATGAGGAAACCTATTCCAAAATCAGGATCAACGGACAATTCAAGAGAGTCATGGAAAATCTCGAATACTTCCGAGACTATACCAGCAGAAAAAACACCTTTCTTTCCATGGCTGCTTGTCCGATTACCTACAATTGGAAAGAGCTTCCCGAAATGCTCAACTTTTGTATAGAAAAAAACATAACGCTTTATTTCAACGCAGTATTTTCCCCTGATCATTTATCTCTGAGATCACAATCTGCAGATTACCTGCATAATGTAATTGAATTTCTTGAAGCTAAACCTTTGCAGAAAATCAACGCCGGCTCATTTTCTCCTCCGGCTCTAAGCATACGAGCTTATTCAGATTTTTTGCATTTGCTCAGGGGTTGGCATAAGGATCGCTTGAAAGTGGAAGCAGAAAACAGTCAAATACGTGAGCTTTTAAGCAAACAAGAAATTCAAACCGAAAATGAGCGCTTTAAAGTCATCAGCAGACTGCTTGAACGTATAATTTCCCTTCAAAACAAGCCCGATTCTGATATCCTCAAGGCTGAACAAAATGCCCTGCTGAATCTGATGGATTCAGATCCCTGGCACAATATTCACGCCTTTATCCTCATCTGCCAGCAAATCTATCTCGCTTCAGACGGACAGTCGTGGACTAAACCTGATCAGGATAAAACAAAAGATTTAGCAAGGCTGATTGCAGCACATCCGAACCGAAGACATTTCCTTGAGAAAATCAGCAGTACAAGACCTGTGGAAGTGGGCGAATTTTTATTCCTCAGAAGTACCTCAGAGTTCGAAAATACACTTTCCCAATTTCTTTGATCAGGAAAACTGTCTGAGAAATTGTGCCGCCAGTTTGTCGGGATCTCCCTGTTCTACCGATTTAAAAAGCTGTTCAGGCTGCACCTGCAATACATTCATAAAAAACTGAGCATCAGGTGCCGTTTGCCGTACTTTCTGCTTCAGAAGATGCATTTTCTCCATGAAACGCTGAATCCTGTATTTCTTCTGCTCCTCCCCTTCATTGATATTCAGGTAAACATAATCGGTAATATTCTTCTCCAAAACACGTACAGCCTCTTCTTCACTCAGGGGTCCGGCATCAGATATACCCGGGATTTCTGTACGCTGTTTTGACTCTGTCCACCAGCTCCTGAATTGCACATCTACAAGATTACGATAAAGACCAATGTTGTAGGCAGAAAGCGACCCGCTTCTCTCTTCTGAATTAAACTCAACAGCAGAAAGTGTATTACAAATTTTCTCCAGCTCATGAGAAGGAAGTGCCCAAATAGAATACTCAACAGGACGGTGAATGGTATTGAACCAAACATTGACCTGATGCTTATTAACAAAACGGATAAATTCCGGCATTTCATGCCAATTGTTGCGCATGGGATTAACCATAACACAGAGTGTACGGCGGTTGGCACGACAGTAATCTCTGTAGAATTCAAAATGCTCCATCAGACGATCAAAATGAGCATTGACCCGGATGGATTCATAAATTTCGGGCGTAAGCGAATCAATGGAAAGATTGATGTGAATATTCAGTTTCCCAAGCCATTCTTTCACCTTGTAGTTCAGCACGGTGCCATTGGTAGCAATCACGATTTTGAGTCCCGGATTAAGCTTTTCTACCTTTTCAAATATTTTAAATACGATACCAATAAGAAAAGGCTCACCTCCATTGAATCTTAACTCTTTCAGGTGGGGTATAAACTCTTCAAGCTGTTGAACAAATTTTTCGTCGTAGGGACTACGCACAGGAGGTAGCTTCTCTCGGTTTTTGCGGATAGACGAAGAGAGCTCGCCAATGCACATCACACATTCAAGATTGCAGGTGTTGTTTAATTCCAGCTCCATCATGGCGGGATACTCAGCCACCTCATTCACATCATAGGCACGTGCAAGCACCGAGGTGTGATTGCCATTTTGAAGATTTTTCAGGCAGACATTACACTTATCGGTGAGATCATAACTCAGCAGATTTTTTCGAAGATTCTGATACTTCTCTCCGAACCAGATATCTCGTACAGATTTATCGGGATAAGAATCGGGATCTATAAAGGTAAGCCAGCAGGGTGCACAGTCGCCATGCACATTGAAGTACATGTTAGAGAAAGGCGCATGGCAGATATGTGAAGATGTAGGTTTGCCTCTGGCCGCATTATATGCGGTTATGAGACCGGTGTCCAAACCGGGGCCCGAGGGCGATTTCAGACTTCCGCTGACTTTGCTGAGCAATTTATGGATGACTTCTTTTACCGGCATGACAATAACCTAATTCACTGTGGAAAGATACGCATTGATTTTTTGACGAAGTGCTGCAGGAGTCTCGGTGTTTATATCCAAAAACACCTTTCGAAAATCGGAAGAGGTGAGTTGAAAATATACCAGCTCCTTCTGATCTGCTGAAAGTCCGGAAGTTATAACCTCAAGCCTCTCCCTGAACACCTTTAATTCATCGGCACTGCACTCCTGAAGCATTAGCCAGCTCTCAAATTCTGCCGGTTGAATCCTTCCGGCAGGATCTGCTGAAATTTGCTGAAAATCGGGCATAATCTGCGGCTCCGCTGAGGTCTGAACAAAGTGAAAATCGCGGTACCGCACTTCCTCTTCCCTTTGGATGTACTGATCGAGATAACTGAGGAAATCATTGTAACACCGCTTGTTGTGCCTCTCCTTGGAAGAACGCGATGGCAAGACCCTCCCTGTCAAACTGTTCCGTATTTCTATAAGCTTCTGCTTAGGTAATGAAGATAGAGCAAACTGCTCCGGCCTTTCCAGATAACTCACATAAACAAATGCATCCACTTCATTACAGAGCTGAATGATTCCGGGAAGCTGCTCCCAATTATCCTGCTGCACCGTGAAACTTAGCGAAAGATGTTTTCGCTTCCTTGAACAAACCTCACTGAACTTACCGATATTGGTCATCACCTTTTCAAAAGATGCATTTTTTCTGATCCTTTCAAACTTATCCTTTTCCACTGCATCAATAGAAACAGCCAGGTCAAAATTGAGCTCATTGATCAGCCTTTCAATTTTAGCATTCCAATGCGTACCATTGGTGATGGTAAAGAGCGAAAGCGTCGGATTAAGTTTTTGAATTTGGTCCCAGATCTCATAGTAAACAGAAATCAGAAAAGGTTCTCCTCCATAAAATTTAGCCTCCTTCAGTGATGGAATAAATGGAATCAACTGCTCTACAAATTTGCTGTCATAGGGATTTGGCAGGGCAGGTAGTTTATCTCGGTTTTTCCGAATACTGCTGCTCACTTCTCCGATACACATCTGGCATTCAAGATTGCACTCATTGCTCATTTCAAACTCAAAAACCAAAGGTCGCTCGGCATCTGTATTTTTATAATACTTATCAAAAACAAGAGGCCTGAGATTGCTGAACTTTCCTTTCTCTAAAAAAAAATGACAATGTCCGCAACCATAGCTAAGGTCATTGTGGTCCATGTGCGACCTCAGCCGTCTAGCTTCAGGGCTGTTCCATATGTCAAGTATCGACTGCTCCGGGTAGCTACCCAGCTGAATGTCCCGGTTATATCCGCACACAAAGACCTTTCCGCCAAAAGAAAAAGTCATACTGCTGTATGGGAGATAACAAAACTTTCGCTTGGCGCCCTCCGGCCGGAAACGGTTATAGGCCGCATACTTTTCTTTATCCACCGGTCTAAAGCCATCAGCTTTAGCTCTTTCATGCCAGCCTGAACCGTTGAAGTAAGTCAATATGTGTTCATCAAAATGCACAACCAATGGAGAGTTTATTTTTCAATATTACAGCAAATCAATGAAGAGCTTCAATCAGATGAAAAGTATTCATAAACCGGAATATAAACGGCATGTAATAGATCGTTTTTCAACCGCATCCATCTACTGGCAGGAGGCTTTAAAAGGCCAGCATCAATGAGCATATTACCGAGCCTCGAATGGTAACGTATATAATTTTTACTAATTTTTCTGCTTCTCCATTCCTCGTTCATCCAGTGAATAAAGTGCCAGGCGGATGGAATAACTGCATTGCCACTGATCAGTTTTGAAACCTGATCCCAGCGGTCTTCATTGCCCAAACCGGAACGTATATAGTGATTGAGACCCAATTCAAAGACATGCCGGTTCAGGATTTCAATAGGCTTATGCCAGTCGGTATTGTTTTCATCAATCGTTTGAGATGCCTCTTCATAGCATCGCTTCATCAATTCAGAGCGGGGCGGCACTTTCATCACATTGCCCACCAAAGCCAGATCATGATGTTTTCTAAAAAAGTAAGGGCTTTCGATATTAAAATAAGATAAACAACAAACATCCATATCAACCCACCATCCGCCATGCTCGTAAAGCAGTTTATAGCGAAATACATCTGAGAAACCTGAAACTGAACCCTTGCCATGGCCAAAAGAATTGGCATGTTTATATCTGAAAATTTTAGAGGCAGGGATTATTTTTCCCGCATCACATAACTCCAGCCCCTGAGGCAATTTATTCTTGAGAGGACCGTAAGTCCATAGCCTAAACCGATGGCCGGCATCAAGAAAACTCTGAATACTTAGCAATTCAAGCCTGGAAAGCTCATCCCCAATCCATAATCCATTGACAATGATGTTGGAAACGGTATCCTCTGAAGAACTACTTGCGAACTGAGAAATACTCAGATCATGTGCAGACCCTGCAGCACTTTCCGGCTCTTTGAACTTTCTAAATTCCTCATCAGACAATCTTCTTGCCATTTGTTCAGACTGACCCAAAACAAGGCGCCGGATGTAATATAAACCATAGTTAACAGCCATTCTGAAAGGCCATAAGAACGCATAAATTAAACGTAGAAAAACATGATGATAAAACAAGCGCAGAGGACTCAGCAATATCTTATAAGCCACAAAAATATAAGACTCGGTTGCCGCAACTTTTGACAGATGAAACAGCTTGATAAAAAGTTCGTTTCGAAACAGAATGAGCCAAACGGGAATCAAAAGGAGTATCAGGGGTTGTTTTATTCCATTGGTAATGATCACACCAAATGGAACCCACTGCTCATAAACCTTATTAAAAGACAAGCTTCCGGCATTGAGTTTTCCTTTAAAGAAAAAAAGCGGCCTGTAGCGGGTGAAGCATATGAAATTTAAAAGCAGGGCAAGAAAAAAGATGCTAAAAATCAAACTGAACTGAAGCCCTGCAAGACGGTAGGCCTGCAATCCAAGAAGACATTCCGGAATCAATAACAGATTGATCAGTAATGCGGCCGTGCCGGGCTTAACAAGATTCGCCAGATTGGTCAATCCTGCTTTGCGGTCGTTTCTGCGATCTGCCAGCTGATGCTGAAGAATATTTCTCAGGCCTGCAAACAAAGCCCATGCAGCCCAAACCAATAAATCATATCGCGAATAAAGTCCCGCCAGCATCACAACCATCAGCACCGGAATCACAAATGCATAGGCAGCATCCAGTAATAAGGCAGAGCCCACCCATCGTCTCAGGCGAAAGGGCGGCATGGAATACAGTATAAAAAAGAGCAACTGAATTGCAGCCAAAACTAAAATCAGATTATTTGAATGAAATAACCAGGGAAGTAATGAAAACATGCCGAAAGTGATCAGTAGTATTCTAAGTTGAGCATCCGGAACATGCTGCGTGTAATTGGTTTTCCCGGCCTGAATATCAGCAGCTCGATCAGTAAAATCATTGAGCAAAAATCCGAAAGAAGCGGCCGATGGAAGCCAGACCCAAAGGGGGATGAGGTCCAACCAATCCATTCCATAGCTGAGAGAAATACCCAGCCATATGGCGGTGAGCATGGGCACTTTACTGTGCCACCATTCAGGACTTCTCACCAGTTTCCGAAGAATCCGGTATATGCTTTTCACCGCAATACTTTATCTACCACAAACGGAGACCTTTTTCTCGCAGCCTCCAATGTTCTCCAAAGATATTCCCCAAGCACAGCCAACATACCGGCAAGCAATCCGGAAACCAGAAGAATTACAAATATTATAATATTAAATGCATCAGGTCTCTTGCCTGACAGAAGTCCTCCGGCAAGAAAAAGAGCAGCCGTAAACCATGCCAGATTCATCACTATAGCCAGCATACTGAGCATGCGGATCGGTGCATAGGAAAAACCAACAAATGAATCAACCACCAGCTTGATTTTTCTGCTGGTAGTCCATCCCGATTTCCCAATGGTTCGTTTCAGACGCTTAATCGGAATCGTTACAAAAGGATGTTTCAGCGATGAAATCAAATAAACCAGATTGATATTGGATTCATTCAACCTAACCACTTCATCACGCAATGATCTGTCAAACAAAATCAGATCATAACCACCCTCAGGGATATGCGGCAATGCAAATTTCTTGATCAATTTATGATAAGTGAGCGCAAACATTTGATGAAAAAACCCTTCATCGCGCTCCATGCGCTGACCAATCACCAGTTTCCATCCCTTTTGCCAGTAGGAAATCATTTCCGGTATATGATCCGGAGGATCCTGAAGATCGGTGTGCAACTGAACATACATATCTGCTTCTGCATGATGAAGGCCGGCCAGGAAGGCAGGATATGAGCCAAAATTCCCGGTGAGTTTAACCAATGTAGTATTGGGAATTGTCTCTTTAAAAGCCAGCATGGCATTCCATGTTTGGTCTGAAGATCCATCATCAACCAATACAAACTCCGTCTGAACAAAACCGGGCAAGGACAGGAGTAGTTTCTCCATGCCGATCGTCAGATCCGGAAAATTCCCTTCACTCTGATAACAGGGAATGACGATAGCCAGTTTTGCTGCCACCTTTGCAAGATAGAAAGCACAGCCAAGATTTCATAACACCGGCGGGAGTTTGCACACGGCATGAAAACGGAAGAAAAAACGGCTTCTGTATACCGATCTCCTTATTCCTGCGGAGATTTAAGCAGAAGATAATTTCCCAGAAAAAGTGCATCCAGACCACTGGTGAAAAATGTTTCCAATGCATCCGAAGGCTTATACGCCATGGGATGATTCCTGGTATTCAGGCTGGTATTGAGCAAAACGGGGTGCCCCGATCTTTTACCTACCTCTCGTAAAAGCGTGTAAAACAAAGCATTGCTTTCCTGGTTTACGGTCTGCACTCTGGCAGACTTGTCCCGGTGAACAACCGAAGGAATAAGCGTTGAAGACCGGTCCTTTGCATTCACGGCCATGGTCATAAAGGGCGAGGCTCCGCCGGGAATCATAAAATAATCACTGGCCGACTCTTCAATGACCGCAGGGGCAAATGGCCGAAAGGACTCCCTGAATTTGACTACACGATTTACGCGCTCAGCAGCATCTGCAAAAGTAGGATCGGCCAATATACTTCTGTTTCCCAAAGCTCTTGCACCTGCTTCTGCACGGCCCTGAAACCATCCAAGTACGCAGCCATTTCGCAACAAATCAGCTGCCCTGGAAACCACATCCTCACAATAAGAATACGATAGACCAAATCCCTTCAACACTTCCTCTATCTGCTGATCTGTGTATTCTGCTCCTAAATAAGCTTTGGCAAGAGGTTTAACGGATTGCCCGTCTTCCTCTGCAAACATCATGGCAGCCCCGGCAGAAATACCCATGTCACCGGAAAAAGGAGAAAGATAAAAGTTGTACTCAGAGCCGAAATGTGCTGCTGCTTCTGCCATTGCCCGGGAATTCATACACACTCCGCCCGCAAAACAGATGTTTCTCAAACCGGTTTGTTTTATTGCCTGTTCCGTGACATCACGTATGGCCTTGCTTAGCACCCACTGAGCAGAAGCTGCAATATCCTTGTACTGCTGCGAAAACTCCTCGCCGGCTGTGCGCGGCGGAACTCCTGTAATTTTTTCTAAAATATCAGAATATAATATATGATGTTTGGAAGGAGACGGTCGGTCAGGATAGATAGGAATAATGTAATCCGTATTTAGGTTATATCCGTTTACAGAATCCGATTTCAAAAAATCAGAAAACATATCTGCTCTTGGCTCGCCAAAGGCGGCCAGTCCCATCAATTTATATTCGTCTGATTCTCGAAAAAAACCGCAATACTGCGTAATGGCTGAATAAAATACTCCCAGGCTGTTGGGCTTCCTCCACTGAAACACCACTTCTGTAGGCCGGCCTTTGCTCATCCGCAATATTTGTCCCGACAAACCATCGCCGGAATTGTCTAAAGTGATGACTGCGGCCTCATGAAATCCCGATGAATAAAAGACCGATGCCGCATGGCAATGGTGATGCGGGTATCTCCTGACTTTCCGTTCAATTCCGAAATGGTGTTTTAAATAACGTCCCAGTTCCAGATCAACACCCTCATGCCAGCTTGATCCGTGAAGTGCCACGGCATCTATATCCTGAGCTGCAAAGCCTGAAATCCTGAGCACCTCATGAACCGAGCGGAAGGGAAGCTGAGAAGGTGAAAACTTGATTCGGTTTAAGCGCTCCTCCTCCACCATTGCTTTCAATTCACCATTAACCAGCAGTGCAGCACATACATCCTGATAACCTCCGGTAAAACCGCCGTTCAGACCGAGTACTACATGGTCTTTATGCCCCACACTCAAAATATTTATAATACGTTACTTTAGGTATCATATCCATCTCACTCAAAAGGCGAATAGGCCATTTAGCAAGCTTAAACAGAGGATAACTTGTGTGATAATCTCTGAATGTTTTGGGCGGCAGGGCCATCCATCGGTCAAAATCAGCCGAAGAAATTCCAAGACGTTTTATACATAGATCTATCACTTTAGGATCTTCGATGGCATAAATTCCATGAGCACGCTGTAGCGCCAGCGACCGATCCATCTGACCGGTTCTTACCAACGCAGAGTCGCTGTTCATGTTCATATCAATATTAAATTTTACCCGATGAATGTATTTGATCAGGCTGTGATACAAATCATCAAAATAATGTGCTCCGGTGTAGGTCCAGTCCAACTCCTTTTTAATGATTTCCTCACCTTCTGCTCTGATATAATCAAAGTAGTAGAATGGAGTAAAAGTTTTTATTCCCCTGTATACTGTATAATAAAACATTTCGCGCGGTCCCAGATGAAAGCCGGCGTCTTCAGGCGCCCATGGCCTCAGTGGTACCGTCCCAAACTTCGCATGTACACTTTTAAGATATGTTCCATCAAAAAATGCCCAGGACAATGGTTTTACTCCTTCTGTTCGAAAAGACTGCCCGATGAGAATATGTTTCAGATTCTCGCGGGCAGCAAGGCTGTAAAGTGCGGTAGCAATACCAATATCTGTGCCAAGATTCAAATCCGGAGTAGAAGCCTTGAGGAAGTCAATTTTCAAGTCCTTTCCTTCTCTCCAATCACTGGTTATGGTTCGCAGTTCTACACCCAATTTTCTAACTGCTTTAAGCATATTCTCTCCTGCAACCGGATTGTCAAATCCGTCATTGAAGTGAACGGCCAAAGGTCTGAGCTTCCATACTTTCACCACATTCCACAAAAGATAAATGGAGTCACGCCCACCGCTGATTCCTACGATACAATCATATTTTTTTTCCTTGCCGGCCGTTCTGATTTCATGAAAAATCTTTTCCAGAATTTCCCTCCCTTTTTGTCCGTTGGGAAAAAGCTTCTCCATTTTGTCATGAAGATTACAAAAGGAACAAACTCCATGATTGTCAAAAGAAATTCCCGGAACGGTGGTATCCTGAACACACCTTCGGCAGACCTGCATGCGGAGAGTGGTCTTCAGTCCGTTTACGATCACCGGCTGATCTGTTTCAGTTAGTGAGGAGCTCATCTGTTTTAAAACCTCTGCCTTTTAAATCGGCACCAATCTCTGTACCCTTAAGTAATCTTGGCTTCAGTTCAATATCTGCTATTATAAGATCGCCGGCAAACTCATTGAAGACTCCCTGCCGGATTACGCCCGATTTATCTACCACCATAGAACATCCAACCATCTTTTTTCCCTCGTAAGGTCCGCCAACGATATAACCAACGCTGGTGGTACTGGCTACAATCATATCATACCATTGAGCAAGAATCATGTGCGGTTTCAACCACTTATCCCTATAAGGATCATCTCCTTCCGTAATGGAATAATCAACGGTCCATGAAGAAGGAGAAATGATCAGCTGAGCTCCCATTCTGGCCAAAGCGTGACCCAAATGAAGAGAGTCAATGTAATTATCAGCGCAAATATTTAGACCAATACGCCCGAAAGGCGTATCAAAAACTTCCAGCTTTGTACCAGGCTGATAAAAAGGGAATTCAACCGTGAGAAGATTAATTTTGCGATGATAGCCAAGGATCTCTCCTGTAGAACTGATCAGAATTGCTGTGTTGTAATTGAGGGGAAAGGCCTTTTCGGTAAGGCCTACACATATATAAATATTATATTTTTTTGCGAGTGCACAAAAAATATCGCTGAATTGTCCCGGAATGGGATGGGCTTCCTCAAGAGAACGCGGATGTGTCCAGGCGAAATCAATGGTTTCAGGAAGCAGTACCAGGTCGGCATGCTGTGCAGCGGCCTCAGCGATCAGCTTTTCGGCCCGCTGAAAATTACGTTCGGCTTCCCCACCTTCAACCAATAGTTGTGCAAGTGCCAGGCGCATAACAAGCCTTAGTTTTTATAAAATCTGTAAATGGATTCAACTACTCTTTCCTGCATTTCCTTCTTCATGCCAGTAAATAAAGGAAGCCTGACAAGAGACTTACTCAGAGTTGTAGTATATCTGTCTTCACCGGCAAACGCACCTACCTTCTTGCCAAACTCGCTGCTATGCAGAGGTACATAATGGAAGGTTGCTTCTATATTATCATTTCGAAGAAATCGAATAAGCTCAGAACGCTCTCTATGGCCACTGGTAAAAACAAGAAAGTTGTGACCATTGTGCTTAACATGAGCTGGAACCTTCATTAATCTGATTTTACCAGTTTTCTCAAGCTGACTCAAGGAATTCTGGTAAAAATTCCATGCCTCCAACCTGAGATCAGTCACTGTTTTTACAAGATCAAGTTGTGAAGACAAAACCACAGCAAGAATTTCAGACAAATAGGAATTGGTTCCCATGCCTTTCCACTCATATAAATCTGACTCTCCTCTTAAAAACTGTAATTTATTAGTTCCATTTTCTGAGATCAAATCCAGACAATCTGCATAAATCTCATTGTTGAGTGCAATAGCACCACCTTCACCACAGCTGATGTTTTTGAGATAATCAAAACTAAATGTTGCAAGATCTCCAAAATTCCCAAGAGGGATATCCTTGTAAAATGATCCCAAACCCATTGCA
Organism: uncultured Chitinophagaceae bacterium; assembly: GCA_964620795.1. Taxonomy (GTDB): domain Bacteria; phylum Bacteroidota; class Bacteroidia; order Chitinophagales; family LD1; genus CAZUHX01. Next base: position 43,782 of record CAZUHX010000001.1, on the reverse strand, counting down.
TTATCTTCAACTATTGCGACACTGCTTTCACGCTTAATTGCATTTAAAGAATCATAATCACAAGAAATACCTGAATAATTGATAGTAACTATTGCTTTCACCTTTTCATCCATGGCATTCGAAACTGCCTGTGGATCAATATTTAGGGTATCCGGATCAATATCCACAAATCTGCAGCGCGCACCTCGGAGAACAAATGCATTGGCTGTTGCAACATAGCCGAATGAAGGAAGAATTACCTCATCGCCTGGTTTGATATCAAGAATTAATGCACTCATTTCCAACGCCTGTGTGCAGGATTTAGCCAATTCAATTTTTCTCAGGTCGGTAAGTGCTTTCAACTTATTGATACACTCTCGTGTAAATTCTCTCTTCCGCAAAAACTGATCATCTCCGGAGAGTGAGTTAAACCCGGAAAATGAGCCCTCAGGCAAAAAAGGTTTACTAAAAGGGAGCCAATCACTCATGATTATCCGGTGTGCCGGGTTTAACTTCAGACGCTCCGCCTGCCTGCCGGGCACAACCGTGTGATGCCAAAATAAGTATCTTTGGTAAAATTTTTTTATTATGACTTTATATAAAGTGAAGTCTTGCCACAGCAAGCTAGCCTTTGTGGCCTCACTGACGGCCATAATTCTGATACAATCGTGCTATAAAAGAACAGAAGAGCAAAGCTCATCCGAATCTCTTTTTGAGTTGGTTCTACCTTCACAAAGCGGAATAAATTTTACCAACACAGTCATTGATACGGGCGATATCACCATTTATGACAGTGATTTGATCTATGCCGGAGGAGGAGTGTCGGTAGGAGATATTAATAACGACGGATTGCAGGATCTTTTTGTGGTTGGGAATCAGGTGGGCCCAAGATTGTATCTTAATCTGGGTGATTTTAAATTCAAGGATATCACTAAAGAAGCCGGTATTTTCAGCAAACACTGGCCTACGGGCTCAGTTATGGCTGATGTAAATGGCGACGGACTCACAGATATTTATCTTTGTGTTTCAGGCTACAAAGGAGAACCTGATTTAGACAATCTTTTATTCCTCAACCTTGGAGGTCTGCGTTTCCGCGAAGCTGCTAAAGAGGCGGGTATCAATGACCGGGGTGTTTCACAAAGTGCAACCTTCTTTGATTACGACAACGATGGGGATCTGGATCTGTATGTAGTCAATAACATTAAAGACATCCGAAAGAGTTTTCAAATTCCCTTCTACACCGACAAAAGACTTCTTGATCCCGTCAATATCGACAAGTTATACCGCAATGAAGGAAATGGAAAATTCACCGAAGTCACCGAACAGAGCGGTCTGCTTATGGTCAATGCCGACGGGTTTACTGTTTGCGCTGCAGACTTTGACAATGATGGCTTCTCGGATCTGTATGTAAACAATGATTTGCTGCAACCCGATTTCCTGTATCACAACAATGGCAACGGAACCTTTACCGAAGTAATTCGTGAAAAAATGAATGTGATGCCTATGTTCTCCATGGGATCTACAGCAACCGATCTCAACAATGATGGTCTTTTGGATTTGGTTGCCACCGAAATGATGCCGCCGGAGCACCTCCGCCGCAAAAATAATATGCCACATCCGGATGTAGAATTCTACGATTATGTGCTTACCAAGACCTTTAAATCGGAACAACGATCCCGAAATATGCTTCAACTGCAGAATCCGGATGGTACATTCAGTGAAGTCGGCGAGTTTGCCAATATTTCTAGAACCGACTGGTCCTGGGCTGCTCTGAGTGCCGACTTCAACAATGACGGATGGAATGACTTGTTTATAGGAAACGGCACCAAAAGAGACCTATTCGATCAAAGTTACCTTGCGCTGGCCTTCGAGGGAAAAGAATTTACCGAGTTTAAACACCATAGAAAGGGCAAACAACTCATCACTGAAATGCCCTGCTACCAAAGAGAAGACTATCTGTTTAAGAATGAAGGAGATCTGAAATTTTCTAATGTGTCTAAAGAGTGGGGCATAGATGCCAAAGCCCCAAGTCAGGGTGTTGCTTATGCAGATTTCAATAATGACGGTTATCAGGATTTGGTAATCAATGCGATGGATTCTCCTTTATATGTATATAAAAACAGAGGAGTGCGGATTTTAAAAAACGGTTTCCTTAAAATCAAATTCGAAGGAGCTGCGGGGAACAAAGACGGCATAGGCGTTAAAGTGTTTTTATATGCAGGTGATAAGCAACTTTTTCAGCAGTTACTCAACGGACAAGGATGGCAATCAAGCTCTGAGCCTCTGATCAGTTTTGGCACAGGCAAAGCAGCCAAGGCTGATTCGATTGTAGTGATTTGGCCGGGAGGGGCATTCGAAATCCGGCGGGAGGTAAAAACCGGGCAGACCATCACTTTCAAACAATCCCAGGCCCAGGGTAACTGGTATCAACTTCAAAAGGCTGAAAGCAAAGCATGTCGCAATGCCGACCCATTGATCCGGCCGGCTTTCGTTCACAGAGAATCAGAATTCCTGGATTACCGAAGAGACAAACTTATCCCGAAGATGGTATCCAGAGAAGGTCCCGCTATCGCGGTTGCAGATGTAAACAAGGACGGAAGAGAAGATTTCTTTATTGGCGGAGCAGCCGGCCAGTCCGGAATGCTTTATCTCCAGCAAGCAGACGGCTCGTTTCAAGCAGACCCTAACCAGCCATGGGCAATGGATGCCGCCGCAGAAGATCTGGGCGTAATGCTGGCTGACCTGAATGGAGATGGCGCAGCAGACCTTTACATAGCCTCAGGCAGCAATGAGTTTAGCGAAAAACATCCTTTGCTTAAGGACAGAATGTATCTCAACGATGGCAAGGGCAGATTTAAAAAAGCTGATATCGAACTTCCCTCCGGATACAGCAAAAGTGCGGTAAGATCAAAGGATCTCGACGGCGATGGAGATATCGATCTGCTTGTTGCAGGCCGACTGAAAAACGAACATTATCCTGAGCCTGTACCTACCCTCATTTTAATCAATGATCGGGGTGTTTTCCGGGATGAAACTGCTAAGTGGTGTCCCGCGCTCAGGAACGCAGGTATGGTTACTGATGCAAGCTTTGCAGATTTCAACGGAGATGGAAATGATGACCTGGTAATTTGCGGAGAATGGATGTCCGTCCGAATATTCATAAGAAGCGGAAATACATTTAAGGAAAAAACAGATGCGTGGAAACTCGCAGGAACTGAGGGCTGGTGGAACACTTTGGCCGTTGCAGATGTAAATCTGGATGGAAGACCCGATCTGATTGCAGGCAACTTCGGCCTCAACTCTCAACTCAAACCCGGTAGTGAAGAGCCGGTTATCTGCTATTATACAGACTTTGATAAAAACGGTTTCAAAGAACCGCTGCTCTGTTTCTACAAAGAAGGCATTCTTGCACCCTATGCCGATAAAGACCTCTTCTGCAGGAGTATGCCATCATTTCAAAACAGATTTCTTACCTACCGCTCCTATGGTTCATGCTCGGTTGAAGATATCTTCGGTCAGGAGATCCTGAGTAAAGCCTATACATTGAAGGCAAGAACCTTTGAATCAACGGTATTCATCAATCAGGGTGGAACCTTTAAATCTATTCCTCTTCCGTCAATGGCACAGATATCCCCGGTTACTTCCATCAGTCCATTGGATTATAACGCCGACGGAAAGCCTGACCTGTTTATTAGCGGAAATTCTTACAGCACATTTTATGAAGATGGCCCTTCGGCTGCTGCAAGAGGCCTTTTGCTCCTGGGTGATGGCCATGGTGGCTTCAATTCTCTGAGTGCAGCAAAAACCGGCATCAGTATCAACAAAGACATGAAATCAACAAGCCTCATTTTAAATTCAGCGCAGAACAGACTGATGCTTTTGGTGGGGTCCAGCAATGACAGCCTAAAAGCATGGACCTTGCCGGAAAAAGCAGGCCGCATACCTAGCAGAAAGTCAAAATAAACTTAAGCTATATAAGTTTCACTCCGCATCGGAAGCAACTTGCTTATTACCAAAAGAGCCAGGCCGTCTTACGGTCTGGTTTTTTTAACTTTAGCCGGGACTCATGGTAGGCAGCCAGTCTGGATCCGATCCTGACCCCTACTTCCACTGCTTGCCGGTAGTGAACTCCTCCATAAACTCTGCTCATTGCACAATCGGATGCAGCATTGGTAATGCTCGAAAAATACTTTGGGGCAAAGCCAAATTCTCTTCCACTGGAATCGGTAAAAGAAACATCGCCATATTGGGTAATCACCGCTACTGAAGCGGCTCCCGACAGCACACTATGGCCACTTGGGTATTCAGGAAACAAAGGTGTGGTCAACAGCGGATCCCAGCTTTCATCGATGTAACGATTGATATAGGTATGCGGACGCAGCAGATTATAATGAAACTTATTATACCAACATACAATCATGGCGTCTGCACAACCCAGTGCTATTCTAACATCGGCCAGGAGATGCTCCTTCTCCGTGAGCTTTCTTTCGGAAGCAATGATAGAAGAAATCGCAAGCCAGTGACCCACAGGATTAAGCTGCCTTTTTATCACATTGATGTGCTTCAACCGATAGGGCGGCATGGGGTCTCCATCCCATCTGAGGGCAATATCCCTCAACGAATCGGTAAGCATCTTCCCAAAATCATATACCTCCTTTGACTCTTTATAAAAAGCCGAAGACGGATTGGAATCAAAAGGCAATGGTTGAGGAGCGAGCCAATTGGAGGGCGAATCAATCACAAATGGCCTGATCTCACCCCAGTAAGGCTCGATGGCAGTTCCGTACATGGGCGGCGTAGGTATCCATGTTGCAGCTTCGCGCTTTAACTCATATAAAGGGTAACTGCGTGTCATTGAATAATGGTCTGTAGAGGTATAGGAAATCACCTGAGCGGCTATCGAATCGCCGATGATCCCAGAGTAACTGAGCTGCTTTTCAGACAATGTATTTTTAAAACCCTGCAGACCCCTGTTGTATAAAGTGTCCACTATAAAATCCCGGTAAACGAGATGCCGGGCGATAGTTGTATATGCCTGAAAAGCAGCAAACTGAGGGTTGTAGAGATCCATATCCACAGCCTTGGGTAAAGAAGGGGCAAATCCATTGAGCTGCCCACTCAGACTCTGCAATTCCTTATCAGACAGCGCAAAACATTCATAGATTCCGATATTCAAGTAGGCATAAATGCGACTTGCGACAGGAGGGGAAAAACCATCCTGAATAATGGCTTCATTCAACTGCCGATTCATATAATCAGACAGATGTCCCGAATAAAACGGCATATAATCCTGATTTTGTTCCTGTCTGCAGGCTGAGACTCCTAAAATCAGCAGAAATAACAGAGTATAAATACGCATATGTTTTATTTTAATGGGTAATTCGGCACTAGGGCTTGGGGATCCCTGTCTGAAAATACTTGAAATAAACGGAGGCCGGTAAAAATCCGGTTCGGGTAAGCCACTTAACAGGAAGGCGCATTATGTTCATCAAGCCGTAAGAATTGGGGTACTCCAAAAATGTTTTAGGAGGAAGATTTAGATAAGTTTTAAACTCCTCCTCTGTAAGACCCAATCTTTTGATACAGAGATCTATCACTTTAGGATCCTCAATTTCATAGACCCCTGCCAGTCTGTTCAGGGCTGTTTCACGGCTCATCTGACCGGACCGAATGAGAAAAGAGTAACTATTTTTCCTCAGATCAATATTGAATTTTTTGCGGTGAACCAGATTAATCAAAGCCCAGTACAAATCATCGTAATAATGAGCCCCCGGATTCACCCAGGAATATTGCGCTTTCAAAAGTTCATCTGTTTCTGCACGCACATAATTCATATGATAAAAAGGTGCAAAAATCCGGATTCCGCGAAATAGATTGTAATACAACAATTCACGCACACCCAGATTAAAGCCGGGATCTTCTGGTTTCCACTTTCTCAGCGCAACTGTTCCCAGCTGTTTTTGAACAGCACGCAGGTAATCGCCATCAAAATACGTCCATAGCAAAGGTTTGATACCTTCGGTTCGGAATGACTGCCCAAAGAAAATATATTTAACACCTTCGGCTGCAGCTGCTCCAAAGAGTGAAGATGCGATCCCTACATCTGTTCCCTGATTCAGATCCGGAGTGGAAGCCTTCAGAAAAGTTATCTTCAGGTCTTTAGCCTCCCGCCAATCTGAAGTAATGGTTTTCAGGGGAACATTCAGCTGCCGGCACATACGCAACATATTTTCACCGGCAACGGGATTATCAAAGCCATCATTGAAATGAACCGCGAGAACACGCAGCTTCCACACACGAACAGCCATATGCAAAAGATAGGACGAATCTCGGCCACCGCTTATTCCCACCACCACATCAAACTTTCTTCCTTTTCCGGTTTTACGAACTCTGTCCAATTGCAATTCAAGCGCCTTTTCACCCTGAACGCCTAATGGATAGTATCTGTCCATCTCATCATAAAATCTACAATAAGAACAAATACCATGTTCGTCAAAACTTATACCCGGTAGTGAATTGTCATGAACGCACTGACTGCAAATCTTCGTTTCAGCAGGCCTGGCATAAACCAATTGACCTGAAAGCCGATGATACATCATTTGGTAAATTTCCAATAATTTGTCAAAAATGTGTAATGTTAAGTTTTGAAATCAAAAGTTTAGCTTGAATCCGCCGCAAAACTTGAGAATTGCCGTGATCGGAGGAGGCTGGTTCGGCTGCCACATCGCCACCATGGTCAAAAAGCATGGTGCAAGAGTTGTATTATTTGAAAAACAGGCTCAACTATTCAGCGGCACCTCCTTATACAATACAGGCCGGCTTCATATGGGTTTTCATTATCCAAGATCATTGGAAACCCGCGTCCAGAGTCACGAGGGATACAAGCAGTTTATATCTCAGTATAGCCAACTGTGTGAAAAGACCTATAAAAACATGTATGCCATCGTGGCGCGAAAATCAATGCTGGACTATGGCACTTATCTACAGATTATGGATGCCGGGGGAATTCCTTACAGAAAAGAAGAAACTCCTGCAATCCTGAAAGGAATTGAAGGAGTGATCTCTTGCGAAGAATTGGCCATCAATCCGTATAAAGCCAGAGAATATTTTGCTGGCTTACTTAAATCGGATATCCGCTATGAAACGAATGTCCGTGAATTTCTTCAACAGGAAAATCAGATTTTGATTGGGGAAGAATCTTTTGATTTCATCATCAACTGTTCCTACTTCGAGCTCATGCCAAAACTCTGCGATCAGCAGCTTATTCACGAAGTAGTGGTCACCCTTCTATTAAAAGAGAAGAGCAAAGAAGGCGCCGGAGCACTGGTGGTGATGGATGGGGATTTTTTTTCGCTCAATCCCTTTTATACTGCTGAAGGCGCTTCCTGTCATTCACTTTATCATGTGCGGCATTCAGTAGTATTTCGCAGCACAGAAAGAACAGAAGCTGCGGATATGTTTGATCAAGTCCGGAGGAAGAATCCTCTTCAGCGGCTGGACTTGTCTGAATTAATGGAAGATGTAAGAACGATCTATCCGGATTTTTCGAATCATTATGAAGTCAGCGATTCATTCGTCAGCCTGAGAACCAAATTAGACAACAAGCATGCTGGCCGGGAATCCCTAATTATAAGTGAGGGAAAAGCCATACATGTCCTAGCAGGAAAAATAAGTTCAGTATTCACTGCAGGTGAGGAGTGTATCAGAATTTTGCTTACTTCTTCAAAAAGTCAAATACCTGGGCGATAAAGCCATTCGAAATCTTATATCCCGGTATACCTGCTTCTGCGCCTGAATAATCAGAGCCGTTTTTGTAAGTTCCAAAGATCATGTCCCATATCATCGTAAATCCACTGTAATTCTTATTGTATTCCTGTAGGTTTGAAGAATGATGAATACGATGTGTAGCAGGTGAAACGAAAATCCAGTCAAAAATTGGTGGTATTCGAATGTCTATGTTTGCATGCTTAAGTAGTAGCGTAAATGTGGTTAGTGAAACGACCCATGAAGTAGCCGCAATATTAATTCCTGATATTAAAAGCAAGCCAAGTAATAATACATTTTCAAAAAATATCTCAAGAGCATTAAATCTGAATGTTTTGGAAAATGTCAGCTTTTCTGAAGAATGATGCACACGGTGAATCCGCCACAAAAAAGAACTGGAATGAAACAGGCGGTGATACCAATAGTAAGTTAGATCATATATTACGAGCCCGATTATTACCTGAAACCAAAGTGGAAAGGAAGATAAATAAGCCGGGTTGAATAAATTTATGTAATTGCCGGATAATCCTATCAGTGAAAGCAGACAAAACCTTGCAGCCGAATCCGGCAAAACAGAACTGAAGAAAAAATGGCCTAGGTCACTTAGATCCGAGAATTGATATTTATTCCAATCGCGACGATATGGAATCAAAAACTCAAGAATTATAATTACCCCCATTGTAAACAACATCAAAAATCCGATCTGGCTTAGCTCCTGAAAATCAGAGGGATAGCCGTTATCTCTAACTATCCTGTTATAGACATAAACAAAAATAATTCCGCCAACAGGGTATGTAAAGTAACGGGCCAGTTTCTTCACAATTGCATTCATAAATAGCATCTTGGCTATGGAATAATAAACATCTTTTAAGAAACGTCTACAAATTACTAAGTAATATTAATGATATCGACCAACAAGTCAAAACAAGTCGGTTTTTGATGGAGACTATGATCAAGCTGTGCAACATTTAACTTTATAATGTTAATTTGAGCCTGAGTATGTTATCAAGGCAACTAATCATATTTTCAGGATTTCCGGCTTTTATACTAATGGCATTAGCCTATTATTTGTTTGCTGAAAGAGGTTTTGACAATATTGATGACGGGTATAACTTATTGCAATATAACAATGCCGCCTACTATACCACCGGGCTGCATACATATAATATATTTATAAATAAGATTTTTGGAGACCGGGTTGAAAACATAGTCTTTTTGCGAAGAATAAATATTGGAATATTCGCTGTTTCTGCACTCTTTTTAAGTGTTAGCACATACAGACTGCTGGCGGGGAATCGAAGTATAATCAATTTCGTGTATATCCTTGTGTTTATTCTTAACGGCTCCTTATTAACCTTGCAGGACAGATTAATCAACTATAATTCGATCAATTTATTAATCAGTTCATTCGCCTTTTCCTCATTTTTCATCTCAGTAAAGCGTCTGTCATCCATCAACATCTGGTTAATAGTGATCTCCGGTTTACTTATGGGAATTCAATTTCATATCAAGTTAACTACGTCTATCCTATTACTGACATGCTTGGGCTTCAGCACCATTTTTATGTCATCCTTTAAACAATATGCAGTTTTACTGGGTAGCTTTATTTTTTCAGTTTTACTGTTTGCATTCCTTATACATGGTAATGCTGACTCTTGGATCTTGTTTTTGAATACCGGGATTTCAAATACAAAGCTTGAAGGATACGGCAGTTCTGAACACCTGATTTCCTTTTTCGGAACAATTCTAATAGATGGAACGGCAGTGTTTTTATGCTATTTTATTTTTAAATATATCATAAATTTTTTTACGAAAACCAATCTATCGATTCTACATCGAATTGGCATTTTAGCCCTAGCATGGCTGATCATGTTGTCGCTGACCAAAGAGACTACGCCTATAACTGTCTTGTACAGATCAGGCTCTTTGTTTTTTTATAAACTGCCCAGTCTTATCTCAGGCATTAATCTCCTTTTACTTTCCAATTCCTACAGAATTAACACGTTTTATAGTCGTCTCCGACCGCAATTCATCTATGCTACTTTATCCTTACTCTTGCCAGTAATTATTGAATTTGGGGGAATGAGTAATCCTCACCTCGCAGCAGGAACTTACAATATTTTTTGGATAAACTCTATCATTATATGTCTCGATAGATTTAAATCTAACAAAAATATTTTTTTTGTATCCGTAATGATATTGACTATAACCATATCTGTATTTACTCACAATCACTTGTTATACCCAACCAGAATACCCACATCCCTGTTCGATCAGAATAAAATGCTAAGTGGACATAAAATCAAGGTTGATGAGGAAACTTTAAACTACCTGAGTGGCTGGAAAAAAATCATTACAAAACACAGGTTAAACGAAAACAAGAATTTAAGTAAACTTCTATTTTTACATAACGAGGCTGGTACTGTTTATTTATTGGGTAAAATTTCACCTGTAATTCCATTATACCTGAACATTAATGATGATAGATCTTCGGATCTGGAAGATTATTCGGCTGATTTTAACAGCTTTATTCTTGAAAAGTATAGAATAAAAGAGGATTCAGAAATCATCATTGCTTGCTCTAAAGATTTTTTAAAGAGCAAAATTGCTCAGCAAACAATCAATAGGAGGACTTTAATTGACAGCATTTTTAGTCCTTTTCAGCAAAATGATAATACTTCAACAAATGTTTACATCTACAAATAAGCACGAACTTATGCATGAAACTATATAAGGTCCTTACGATTTTTACCGGTCAAACTAAGAACTGAATATTCAAGATAGGATCGCAAATTTTTGATAAAATCTAAAGGACGGCTGCTAAACAGTCTTAAGGCATGATTAAAAACAAATCGTGGTGAATAGTAAAAGTTTTGATAGAATTTTTTCTCCCATGTGTATTTTCTATCTTCAAGTGAACTGTCGCAAAATCGATTTCTGTATGGATAAATATTAAAGTCTATCTTATCGCTGTAGCGCTTATACATATTTGTTCCCGGATAAAACATCAGACCCGAAACAGCTACGAAACTAAGACCTGCTTTATGAGCAAAACGCACACTTTCTTGCACATCTTCTTCTGTTTCTTCCGGATGACCCACCATAAAAAGACCTACAGTATCAAAGCCAATCTTATGACAATACTGCAAATTTTCCATGGCAAGAGATGCATCGATCCCTTTTTCGTACAGATCCAGTATACGCTGGCTTCCTGATTCAATTCCAAAATACAAGCGCTTGCAACCGGCTTTTTTCATCCACTGTAGCATATCACGATTCAGGGTATCTGCTCTGCTCAGACAACTCCACTCCAGATTCAGATTTTCCTCCAGCATCAGTTTGCATAAACGGACCACTCGTGCCGGAGTAGCCGTAAAAGTATCATCAATGAAACGAAGGGATCTGATCCCGTGGTGTTTTACCATAAAACGAATGTGTTCCATGATCCTCTCCGGACTAAGGGCTGTAAGTTTAACACCAAATGACCTTACACAATAGTTGCACTTGTAAGGACAACCTCTGGCTGTTTGTATCAGACCGAAAGGTTTTGAAAGAAATGGCTCGGAATAATGTTTTATGTCTAGAAGATCATAGGCCGGCATCGGCAAATCATTTGGATCAGGAACTCTTGCAGAATTTCCTTTGATTAAAACCGAGTTTTCATCGCGGTAGGCAATGGCTAAAATGTTTTTCAGTTCCTCATTCCCATCCATATAAGACAATAGTGCATCGAAGGCGAGATCAGGTTCTCCAAGGATAACAAAATCGGCCCCTGAATTATCCAGAACAGCTTCCGGAAACTCGGTAGCATAGTGACCAAACACCACAAAACAAGCCCCCGGTATACTCTCCTTGAGTTCTCGGATTACATTGATGTCTTCTTCAAAGCACTCGAATCCTGTTAAACATACAATAACATGAGGATCAAAACACTTGACCTTTTGAATGGTCTCAGGTACACTTAGATTTTCTGCAATCGCATCGAGTAAAGAAACAGATAATTGATGCCATTCACGCGCAATAGCAGCCAGACAAATAAGTTCCGTAGGCGGATACAAAAAGGTGGGGGAGTTATAAGAACACATATAACGTCTTATAATCCTGTCCTTGGATGGCAAGTTCAAAAATAGAGTTCTATTTAACTCAAACCTATCTATCATTTTTGCACGAAATTTCTGTATTTGAAAAGTAAACAGAAAAGATCGTTCTCAAAATAGGATTCTATTCAGATGCGCTGATTTTTGAGTCTTAAGCCACATTTTTTGAAAAGATCAGCCCTCCATGACACATAAAGCTGATAATTCCTGAAGTCAAAAGGCGGATGAAGCTGTAGAGGAGACTTGATAAAATTCTGCCACAGTATTGAAGTGTCTTTGATTTGGTGTGTATCTGCAAGTAAAGCATCAAAAATCATTTTCTGAGCCGGCAAGCTGTCTCCTGAAAACTTTCTGATTGCAGCTAGGTCTAAACGTGTATAATAGGGATAATTAATGGTCAGTGCCTCATCAAAATGATGAGTCCTTCTGAGCAGATAAATAGCAGAATCCTTATTGCCTGATTGCCATAAGTCTAATGCAAGACGATTAGCAGCTTCTCTGTTTGGAGCTCTTTCCATATTATGGTTTAAAAGAGCTACACTATCGGACCAATGAGAAGTCTGTATTCTTCCGGCTTGTGCCAGACATGCCGCAACCATTCCTATACCCCAAAAAGATTTTAAACATGAAATACGGGAAAACATTAAACCAATCATCAAAAATAAACCGCCTGAGCCGAGATAAAAGTGTCTGGACGAAACAGTGAATGGCAAATCACTATTAACCAGCATGACATCGGTTGTCAAAATCACGCCAGCAACAAACCAAATCCATGCCATTAAATACCGCTTTGCCTTAAAAACAAGAAAGCAAATCGGAAGTACACCCAAAATCAAAATGCCACCAAATGCTTTCACAAGAGAAACGCCAGAATATACCCCTCCGGGCAGAGCCGGCGGATACAATAAAACAATATTATTAGGCATGAACACCCACAATATATATTGAAAAAAAGACTGAAATACAATCCCCGGATGCTCATACCACCGATAATCAAAATCCCTGACTATGGTGTTGTAAACAGAAACGCGCATGTTCATGTAAAATGCAAACAAACTGATCAATACCAAAACTATAAATACAGGTATACTCTTCTTTAATCCCAAGCGTTTCCTGAAAAATAGCAGTGAAGCAGCCAGACATAAAATCAAAGCAGCAGATGCCGTGAACTTGGAGAAGATAGCCAGTACATAGGCAAAAACCATCAAAAATGAATAGACCCCGCTCCTTATTCGATGCTCGTCTTTTAAATAAGAAAGAAAAACATGCACGGTAAGCAAAAACCAAAACTGCGACAAAACCTGCCTGCGACATGATGCCCAGGCAAAGTTTTCTACCTGAATGGGATGAAAAACAAATAATATTAACGCAATAAATGCAGCTGTTCTCTCTATTTTCAAACGCCTCAACAAAAACCAGAAAAAGAAGCCTGAGGCGAGATGCAACAACAGATTATGCAGCTTTATCCAATAAGGAGAGAATCCAAAAAAATGATGATCAAGCGCAAGGCTCAGAAAAAACACAGGGTAATAAAAACAATCCCGCTTATCCTCAAACAGTAAGGCTTTGAAATTTGACCAGGAAAGCTCCCTGATCAATTCATTTTCAGTTATTAACCAGTCATCATCCAGAGAATGAATAAATTCAAAGTGAACTGACGGATAGAATGTCAGCAGACCTAGGGTTAAACAGAGTGCTACTGCTAGTTTATCGGCCATTCTGTCTTTGAAAATTAACATCCCAAGTGTTTTCGCTCACAAATTAAGGCAACTAAATAAACTAAATTATCAAGCAGAGGAAAGTTTAATTTTAGTGTGAATTGCTGTGTTTTAAAATTTGAGTAAAGTCCCCTATTTCATGTTATGTGTTCAAAATTACTTGCCAGAAGTGGAATAGCTATTTGATCTTTTATCTTTAAAATCAATCTTTACAATTTAAATGTCGCCCAAAGATTCCTTCTGCACACTTTAAACCAAATTATCTATACCAGAATCTCAGGATAAAAGTGTGCAGAAAATATTAAAAAACCAACAACTGTTAACCTGCTTCCTGCAACCGTTCTCC
>CAZUHX010000001.1:25825-29868 GCA_964620795.1 uncultured Chitinophagaceae bacterium | reverse complement strand
GATTCCTTCTGCACACTTTAAACCAAATTATCTATACCAGAATCTCAGGATAAATCCGATGTCTGAAAATATTAAAAAGCTAATTACCGTTTATCTGGTTCCTGCAACCGTTCTCCTATGTAGTTTGCTTTTCTACGGAAGCTATTACGGCTGGGTAGATGATATCGTGGTCATGAACACAGTCTCTGCGCAACTGACCGGAGAGCCGGTAACGGCAGGCCCATGTTTCCTTATAATAAACAAACTTCTAGCCACATTGTACCAGATCTACCCCCGGATAGCCTGGTATGGATATTTCATGATTAGCCTGAGTTTATTGATACTGATAAACATCGCATCTCTGATATATCGTTTAGTTCGACCTCACCGATATAAATATCTGATTGCGTCAGCAATCTTCATTGTGTTTTTTCTGCTTTTGTTGAATGAGATGTTTATTGCTCTGAATTTCACAAAGCTTGCTTTAATGCTCTCCGGCTCATCACTATTGAGAATTATCCTGCAAACAACCGCTGAGAAAGATCAAAATAAAGCAAGATACACCGGACTATACATTCAAGTTTTGATTGGGATACTCATCCGATATAGTATAATTATTCCTGTGATTTGCTGCATTCTCCTCATCGCAGGAATTCTGAAAATCAATAAATGGAATATCATTCTGAGAACTTCCGCGGTAAGTGGAATCCTTATACTCTCTGCACTTTTATACAATCAGGTGATCAATTCAAAAAAGGAAGCAAGTTTGTTGAATTCCAGAGAAATCTATTTGCTGACTTTGCTGGACGGTCAGAATTACAGTTCCAAAATACCAAAGTACCTTAATGACGATAAGGAAAAAATGCGCTTCAAGGCTTTGCAGCAGTGGTATTACTATGATGAGGACCAGATAAACGTGAATTACTTAACAAAAATCAGTTATACACCTTCTCAATTTGAAATTGAGGAATTGTGCTTAAGATTTTATCATAAGCTAAAATACGCTTATTACAAATCTATTAGTATTAAAGAATTTGATACTGATAAGTCCTGTAGCATTTTTATTAAGTTTTTATCACTTCAAATCATCCTCTGGATTCTCTTTTTTATCCTTCTGTATAAAGCACAAAGAAAACAGCTTGGCCAAACCGGCACGCTTCAGATAGTTTTCGCCCACTTGTTTTTTATCCTTATCAATGTGACCATAATTGGTGTTTTTAAATACGAAGACAGACTTTTCAGTCCATTTACTGTTATAACCATTGGGATTTACTTAATACTGATAGCCAAACATTCCTACAAACTTCCTTCTACATCAATAAGCACTACAGTTTTTATCGTTTTTGCCTGCCTTATTTTATTCAGAGCAATACAACTTAAATCGTGGGCACAACATAAGCAATCTGAGCAAAGAGTTTCAAGCAAAGTAATTGATGATATTAACTATCGATTTAAAGATAAAATCTTAATCTTCGACTATTTCTCTATGTTGTTTTTTCATAAAGGTTTATTTGAAACATTCCGGATTGATCGGAATATAGTTTGTACCAGCTACGGAGAAAACCCTTACCATGGATTCCTCTCACATCACAAGTATCTTAGGGAAAAAGTATATCCATTTACTAACTTCATCTCATTTTTTGATGGGATAGGCAATAGTAAAACAGACCGCTACATATTTATGATTTCCGACTTTCGGGCCAAAATGCTCAATGAATATTTTCAAATACTTTATGCCCGTAAGTACAGACTTAAGCAACTTATTTTAAAATCCAAATTTGAACAATCAACGATTACACTTTTCGGCTCACCGATTCATTTCAATTGTTATGTTTTAAGGAATTGAGTATTGAAAGTCTGCTGACTAACCGGCAATTTATATCCTGAACACGTCTCTTAATTTTGTCTGACAGGAGTATTGACTAGGGTAGAACGAAAACATACAGCTCCACAATCCCGAATGGCATTTACTGTTTGCAGCAGAATATATAAAGGATAATGACATTATATTTAAGCTTATAACAACCCTCATAAAGTGCTGATCGCATTGAAAAAAATGGTCATCAAAAATTGCGGTATTGCAGTACTCAGATCCTTTGATGCTTTACTTTCCGCCTTTGCCCCCAATAAGGCAGTTATTGATCCTGATGTTCTTCCGGAATTGAAAAATCTGATAGATCATCAACAAGAAATCATTGAAGAATACCGGCATCTGATTCAATCTCAATCCATACAAAATATCAAAGACTTTTACACTTTAGATAATGATGTTATTGCCGATGATAACTGGAAGGCTTTCCCACTTGTACTTTTTGGGTTCAAATTTGTTTCGAACGCACAAAAATGCCCGCTCACGTTCCGGCTAATCTCTGAAATACCCGGATGCTCAGCTGCTATGTTTTCTGTATTAGGCCCTAACAAAACCATTCCTCCACACTCCGGCATTTATAAAGGAATCATGCGATGCTTATTTACCTTAAAAGCGCCGTCAACCGGTAAATGCTGGATAAAAATTGAGGAAGAAGTTATTGATTTTATTGATGGAAAAATGATTTTGTTTGATGAGACAGCCATACATGAAGTCCATAATCAATCAAATGAAAATCGAATTGTACTTTATTTGGACATTGATCGTAAACTTCCGTTTTTCCTGAATTGGTTAAACAAACTTTTGTATAGACTCTTGCAAAACTCCGGTTTCGTTCAGGCGATTATCAACAACTATTCCAGATTAAGTCAATCTGAATTTGAACCACATTCTCCTTTACCGGCTACATTGTGCGCTGAATCTAAGTCCGCCCCGCGAAACTGAGCTTTACATTAAGGGTAATCCTCAAGAATAGCATGCTTATTATAAACACCTTGATCCAATTGCGGTTTATTTGCCACCAACTGAGCAGTCATTTCAGAAGTGTCATCCATCAAGCCAATTATAAAGGAAGATTCGTACTCTTTGAACAGAGCTACGCTAAAAACAATTTCTAATTGTTGACCGCAGACTCTGGCCATATTCGCCAAAAGGGTGATGGCCCACTGCTCCGATCCGAATCCAACTAATGTTATTCTTATTAGCCTTTTAGATTTAAAAAATAGTCTCTGAATAGATTGTTTGGCTTTAGCTCGAGAGGCAAATTAAGTCTATTTGAACAACCTATGACTAAGGAAAGGGGTCAATCACACCGCTCCACAACGAATTGCCGTGCAATATCTATACCCAGATTCACGGCTACAAAACCTGGGGCATTTACCCTCCGGAGGACCTGATTTTTCTGGACCCACGCACAGAACGAAGGCCCTATTTCTTTTCCTTTGCCGAGCCGTTCTCGAGCCATCAAAAAGAGTATCCGCTTAAAAATCTTGCCAGAAAAATGGAAGTAACACTGGGACCGGGAGACGTACTTTATGTTCCACCGTTTTGGTGGCACTATATCAGAAACGAATCTGATTCCATTGGGGTTGCTTATAAATTTGTAAATCCCTTATCTGCTTTTAAAGCCTCATTTGTGCTTAGTAGTTTGCTTCTGTTATCTACCAGACCTAGTCTTTTCTACACCTTTATAGCAAACAGGCTCACCAAGGAAGACATGATTGTTCGGCGTAATCTGAAAAACTGAATATCTAAGCCGAGGCTAAACAAAATGCTACCGGACCACCCTCATCGTTCCTGACAATCATAAAAATCTGATCCTGACTAAGCAAAGGAACATCTATTCTAACTTCACCTCTGCCCGGTTCCTGAGACAGCAAATAGATACTTTTATTGATCATGTTACCCGGCACTCTTGAATTCAGTGTTTCCAGCCAATGTCTGTTTTCTCCTGCAGTAAGATCTTCCTGTAAACTTTTTCTGCTGAGAAACAGAGGCAAATGAAACACATTGTCTGTACCTACCGGCTGGAAGCCAACATATTGAAAAATACGCTGCACACCCGGATTCTCATTCCTTGCTCCAAATAAAAATCTAGATAACCCATGTTCCAAACAATAATGCTTGATGTACCTGAGCTTGTCAAGAAAATAACCTCCATGACGGTATGGCTCCAGAATTCCCCCAATATGCGACT
>CAZUHX010000001.1:20033-25725 GCA_964620795.1 uncultured Chitinophagaceae bacterium | reverse complement strand
TCAAGAAAATAACCTCCATGACGGTATGGCTCCAGAATTCCCCCAATATGCGACTCAAGATTTCCATTCAGATGATTCAAAGCAAAAAATCCTATATACCGGTCTCCCTGTCTGATAAACATAATCGTATTGGAAGGGTTGTTGGTTTTTAGATTGTGCTTTTTGTAGTATCGGTATAGACATTCTATCTCTGCCTCTTTATCAATGAGTTCAGAAAGAAAAGGCGTGCGATAATAGCCTATCGGATAAGTACCCCAGGTACCCCTGATCATATCTTTCAATAGTTGCTCCTGGCTGCCGTCAAATTCCTCAAAAATCAAATCCGGATGATTATACTCTCCTTCCGGTGCTGCATTGATCCGGGTATCATACCTACGGATACTTCCACTAAAAAAGGCAGGCAGGCCCGACTGAAACAATAACGCCTGAGCCATCTCCACTTCTGAAGACACTTTGAATCTTACCAGATCAAATCCGCCTTCAAGCACGGCATTTCTGAATTGAGCAGGATTAAATTCTGTTGCCTGGCTGCGGCCTATTTTCAAGCCCAGAACTTCGCTTTCAATGGGAGAAAAATCAAGTGAGAATCCGTTTTCCATGTAGATTTTATTCCCAACAATTATACAGCAGGGCTTTATAAATCCAAAAATTCAGGTATTTCTGCTCACCTAGCCTGAATGATTAACCCTTAGTGAATCGGTGACAAATTGGTTCAAGGCAGAAGCTTATATTTACACTCTGTGAGTAATGAACGCCAAACCACTGCCATCTACACCCGGGCTGAGGTGCTACAGCATAATACGGAACAAGACTGCTGGATCATTATTCGCAACAAAGTCTATAATCTTACTCCCTTTCTGAAAGCGCATCCCGGAGGGAAAGAAATTCTCCTGAGCCGGGCTGGAGAGGATGCAAGCAGCTACTTCTATGCCCGCCACGGACTGAACAGCGCCATAAACCGGCAGCTGGAACAATACCTGATCGGTGAGCTCCCTGCTCATGAACGCATCCTGGCCGACGAGCGCGATGAACCCTTTTTGCGGGAATTGCTGGAACTGATCAATCACCATAAACTGTATAGAAGAAGTCGCAGCTTTCTAAGTCCGGTTAACCTGATCCGCACCATCAACCTGCTGCTCTTTTTTTTGATTTCCATTCCGGCCATTTATGGTCTGATTCCTCTATGGATCGCTATCCCCCTGGTAATAATTCAGGCACTGGCCGGCACTTCCCTGTTTGGCTTTCTTGCCCACGAAAACACGCATGGCAATTTCCCCGAATCCACCGCCGGAAAGTTTTTGCTGAAAATCGGCTGGCCCCTGATCTGGCCTTTTATCAGCCAGAATCCGCTGCGTTATGAACACAACAGCCATCACATTAAAATCGGGGATCCCGAATTTGATTATGAAGTGGCTGCCTTTTCCTCTTTCATGAGATACTCGGGAAAAGTCAAATACCGCTCTTTTCATCGCTTTCAGCATTTGATTGCGCGCTTTATGTACCCTTTTTATGCCAATTACATCACCACCTTCGGAGGCATTTTTTCGGGCTTCTGGCAAAAGCATAACCGAAACGTAGCTCTCGAACACAGTCTTTCTGTTCTTTGGACACTCAGCTGGTATATACTTTTACCGGGATTGATAAGCGGCAATTGGCTACAAGCTGTTTTGCTCTACATCGTTTTTCAGTGCGTGTTGTTTTACGGCATTTATGTGGGTGCCGCCATCAATCATTTTGTCCCGGCCTCTGCCCGGCCCATTCCCGAAGGATATCAAAACGTATATGGATATTACGTGTGCCATCACACCACCAACTTCTGCAGCGAAAGCAACTTCTGGTACTGGTACACCGGAGGATTCAATCTTCAGATTGAGCACCATCTGATT
Source organism: uncultured Chitinophagaceae bacterium (assembly GCA_964620795.1). GTDB lineage: Bacteria > Bacteroidota > Bacteroidia > Chitinophagales > LD1 > CAZUHX01. The sequence continues at coordinate 23,839 of CAZUHX010000001.1, read as the reverse complement.
CCATTTGTCCCGGTAGAAAATCTGCGCCGCATGGTTCCTGAAGTCAGGGCACTGTGTGAGAAGTATGGATACCCCTATCTGAACTATGAGCGATTCAGTGATTTATGGAGTGACCATTATTCTTTTCTTCACATGCTGTCATTGCCTGACGGCATTTTAGCTGAAGAAAGAAACAAGGAATTGTATCAGGCGCGTTAAGTGCCCTTTTCCCATTCCGATTTTTGTCTGTACACACGTTTTTCGGGCGGGGCAAAATAGTCTTCTACCGAGGCGGGAACCTGCGCAAAAAAACCAAGCTTCTGCAAAGCAAAGTCTGACAATCCAGAGAGATCCTTGCCGGCCAAAGCCCGGGGTAAATCTATGCGCTGCTTGATATAAGGTCTGATCATTCCTATTCCCAGTGCATGTCGCCAATGGCTGCTGTGATTGATTCCACCGGCATGCCATAATCTCAGTTGAAAATAAAATACAGATCCTGCAGGGGCAACTATGCGAACAGCGTCCCTGTAAAAATGCTCCTCCGAAGGCTCATCCTTTTGCAGATGAGAACCGGGTAAAACCCAGGTAGCGCCATTCGCTTCCGTAAAATCATCCAGCAAAATCAGACATCCGAGACCTTCGGTATATCCGGGTATAAAATGCGGGCGATCAACATGAATTCTTGCAGCATAATTACCTTCTCCCGGCGGTATAGAAGATGAGGTATAAACCCACATGATACAACTCTCGCCGAGGATCCACTCAAATGGGTTAAACAAGGGTTTAAAATCTGCCAGCGCCAGTAAATGGGTGCCGTATAACGGACAAGCCACCAACATACCATAATCGCGGGTGCCCGGCCGGTGATGCTTGACCGATTCTGCTTCTATTGCCTGATTTAATTCTGCTTTCAGGGCTGAAATCCGTTCCTCCGGAATCATCCCGGACACCACTGCATAGCCCTCCGCGGACATTGCTTCTTCAAATACAGAGGCATTGAACTCATGCGGAAGAAAAACTTTGGCGAATGGATTTGAGCCCATGACTTATTGAATAAAACGGGGAATTAGTGCTGAATAGGAGCTGCAGACTTCCAGGCCCTTACGGTAAGCATTCTCTTTCATCAGCAGGCGATGAAGTTCAGGCAAACGATGAGCCGGAACCTGCGGAAACAAATGATGTTCGGTATGATAGCCCAGATTGCCGGGAGAAAACAATATGGATTCCAACTTTCCGGTTTTCATGGTTCGGGTGCCAAAGCTATTGTGATCAGCCAGCAAAAAATGTTCGGTTGAAAGCCGGATGCGGCTCAACCACTGAAATACAGATATTAATGGAAAAACCCATAAAAAAAAGAAATATATACCTGCAGGAAAACTAATTAAGAGAGCAGAAATTATAAACGGTAAAACGCCGGTGAAAAACAATTTGTAATCCCCGGCTTTAAAATTTCGGAAAGATGCTTTCAGCCGGTAACGCATCCAGTTGAGTCCCGACAAATCCAAAAGCGTGATTTTCATAAATGACCACAGGCTCATGGGAAAGCGAAATTCCGGATAAGAAAGATGAAGAGTTTCGGGATCTGAATCATGCCCGAGATGACGGTGATGATTCAAATGGTTTTTACGCATTTTCTTTAGTGGAATACCTAAGGGAACGGCAAGAAGCCATCTGGCCATAAATTCATTCTTTCTGCGGTCGGGATGGAGCAAAAAATGAATTCCGTCATGAAGCAAACTGTAGGCTGCATATTGCCGGTTACCAATCACAAAAACAGCCAAAGGCAAAAGCCAGGGCTGAAAGAAAAAAACCGTTGAACATACAACTGCCGCTACCGGAAGATAAATTATTAATAAAGCTCTGAAGACCGCATATGCTGAGGGTCGGCTTAACTTTTCGAGTTCTTGATTATCCAGTGAAAATCTAGGCTTATTCATACCTCTTCGCAGTCAACATTAGCTCATGACATAAATCGTTCACCGAAGATGCGTCTCATAATGATGAATGCATCCAAAATACTCACTTTGCTTTCACCCACACGCTCATGATAATCCACATCAATCTGCTGCACAACAAGCCTGTTATGCAAAGCATAACAACTGATTTCTGTTTCTATATCAAAGTTTTTTGCCTGCAGTTTGCCGGCAAACTTTTTAGTCCGCAGAATACGCATTCCACTTTGTGAATCTCTGAGTTTACCATTGAAAAGCAGATTAATAAGACCAGTAAAAATCTGATTGGCCAAGCGATTGAGGAACACGATTTTTCGAAAGGGTCTGCAACCCACCACCATATCGGCTCCCTGCAAAAATGCTTCCTCCAAATCAGGGATAGAACTTACCGGATAGGTCATATCACAATCCAGGAAACAAACTCCTTCATAACCTTTTAAAAGAGCAAAATCGAGCACTTGAATCACACCGGCACCTTTGCCCAAACCGGAGCGCACAAGTATCTCAACACCTTTATCAGTTGCAATTTGAACAGTACGATCATCTGATCCTCCATCCGTCACTACCAGAGGGTAATTCAAAGACCTAATCTGATCAATCATTATGGCAATACTAAGCTCTTCCCTGTAGGTAGGAAGACAGATTAATAAAGATTTCGGAAGCTTACTCATGCATTAACCCTCTTTAGAATAATCTGTGCCATTTGCTTCCGGTGCTCTGTTGTAACCCCGGAATGATGAGGAAGACAGAGGATAGTAGATGCAAGCTGTTCGGCAACGGGCATAGCTGCTGCTGCTGGCACCAGACTATTGAGTGCCGGATGAAAATATCGCTTGGTCATAAATCCTTGATTATGGAGATCCTGCGCTATTTGCAACAGCATTTTTTCTGTCTGAAAAACCAGGGGAAAATATGAATAGTTAGGTGTTGCCCCCTTTTGCACTTCCTGAAAACGCAGGGCGGGATGCTGAAGTAACTCATGGAACTCAATGTAAGTTGTTTTCCTTTGCTCCAGCAAATCACAAACATGGCCAAGATTTGCAAGACCCATTGCTGCATGCCATTCAGAGTTTTTGGCATTGGTGCCCACAGTCCGGAATTGCATGTGGCTGTCAAGGCCAAAATAGCGCATTCTGTATATTGATTCTGCTATTTCATCATTTGAAGTAATCACTGCCCCACCTTCAACAGAATGAAAGATCTTAAAAGCATGAAATGAAATGGCAGAAATATCTCCGTACTGAAGAACACTGTTTTCTGCCCAAAGCGAACCTGCAGCATGGGCCGCATCAAAGATCAGTTTAAGTCCATGCTTACTACAGTATTCGCTTAAAGCATCAACCTGACAAGGATTTCCAAAAACATGGGTTGCACAAATGGCGTCGAATGCTTCGGTGTCATGAGGCAACCGATCGGGATCAAGATTAAAGTTACCGGGATGTATATCAGAAAAACAAACCGGAATTTTTTCCCACTGAAGACTGCTCAGAGACGGAATAGCGGAAAAAGGCGTGAGCAAAACCCCCTTTCGGATACCCAGAGCCCTATAGGCCAATTGCAGCGCCCAGGTGCCGTTGGCGACAAAAAAAACATGTTTTACACCCCACCATTCCCGGAGTTTGGCTTCAAGTTCACGTACCAAAGGACCATTATTTGTAACGGTTCCTGTGGCGTAAATGCGATCCAGATAATGATACAGTTCTTCCCGGGCAGGAAGGTAGGCTGCTGAAACAGGTAAATAATTGCCGGGAATCATCTGCTTTTGTGCCATAAAACAAATAAATTTATACCAGCTAGGCAGTATGAACAAAAATTCTGTTGTTCACCTTATCAGGTTTTTTTTCTGTCTTACAGGATGGCTGATGGTGTCTTATG
>CAZUHX010000001.1:2287-20023 GCA_964620795.1 uncultured Chitinophagaceae bacterium | reverse complement strand
CTGAAAGTGATACCCTCAGAATGAGAAACTTTGTGGTCAAAGCATACATTTCTCTTCTCAACAGAAAACCGGACAAAACAGAATTGCAATCCGCGACAAACCGTTATCAGCTGTTTTCAAATCCGGAAAACGGAAAAAAAGAATTGATTAAAGACCTGCTGCGCTTTCCCGAATTCAGCAAAAGCCTTTTTGATCTCTTCCGATACGATTATCTGCAGGGCACAGATCCTGATGAAATTGAGAACCAGATAGCCAATCACAAATTACTGCTTTCGATCAAAACACAGGAAAAATTTGCGGATATTTTTCAAAAAGAATTGAATGGATTTATGGCACTGCAAAGTGCCGAATCAGATTTCCACTCCGGGAAAATCAACTATAGAAATTTTCTAAGAATATTTTTTGAAAATAAATTCTTCGATGAGATCAACATGGGCGATCACAACTACGTTGTATCTACTTTCAATTATCTGTTATTCAGAAATCCAACCGCTTATGAACTTGAACAGGGCAAACTGATGGTCAATAATCAGGCCGGTGTACTTTTCACCGTTCAGGGAGGATCCAAATCAGACTACCTCAACATCATCTTTAATTCAGATGCCTGGAAGGAGGGACAAGTCAGATTCTGGTTCAACAAATTACTCAATAGAAACCCTACTCATGATGAGCTAAGCAATATGACAACTTTATTACCGGGCAATTCACCGGAAATGCTGATAGAACAAATTATCCTCAATCCTGAATTTTCCGGAAAATGAAGCGACTGCATCCGATTCTGCTCTTCCTTTGGTTAATGATCTCCGCATTCAGTATTCAGGCACAGGAGGAAAAGCAACAACTCAAATCTTCAAAAGCCTTTTTATCAATTGCATATCAGGATCTGAAAGGAGAGGCGATTCGTCCTTCTTTGAGCAAACAATTGGAAAAAAGTTATGCCGCAATGGGAGACAAAACGGTTGTCACATCTATACTGTTCAGAGACTTTGTTCTCGGCCGTGAACCGTCTCAGCCTGCAGCGATACTGGAGGATACCGGATACCTGAGATTGCTGCAGATGTGTCCCAAAGTTTGTGCAAACAGGAATGCGGATCCATATATGATCGGCCTGGCCAATTACTTGTCTAAAATGGCCAAAGACAGTGGCGATCTGGTTGAAAGACATTTTCGGTTTCTGGAATGGCAAAAAGTAAATATGCCACATGCTCCCTTCGGTCTGAATGAGGCTCCTGAAGGGAAATCTGAAAAAGAGGAGATGGAATGGGGTATGGTCTATTGTGCAAACTGGATGAAGACGAAGCCTGATGAATATTTGAAAGCACTCGCGATGTTTAATCAAACCTTCCATGAATGGAAAATTACAAATGAGAGAGGCCTGTTTAAAGATTACATCAGAGCTTTGACTTCCCGATTAGGAGTACCCATGCAGGAGAATTCATGTTATTTTGAAGCCCACGAATCCGACAATAAAGAAAACACTCTGCCGGATCCGGAATTTATGAGGAAAAATCCCGGGCAATTCATTAAAGAAATGTATGAGGCTCTGTTGATCAGATATCCTACGGAGAATGAAATTCAATTTCTTACAAAGTATATAAACAATCATCCGGATATCAGCCCCGGACTTATCTATTATGCACTGATGACTTCAAAAGAATATAGCTTTTACTGATGAAAAGAAGAGAGTTTATCCGAAATAGCGGACTTTCTGCGCTGAGCCTGGGGTTGACACCCTATCTGTTGCCAACGGGAAGTTTAAGCACCCCAACCGGCAAGCGCATTGCAAATCATGTGGTTTTTTGCCTCTTTGCCGGCGGAATCAGAGATTTTGAATCCCTGCAAAAAAAAGAGGGGAATCTTATGCCCGGGCTTTTAAAAGGTTCTGAAACCATCAGTAAGGATATCGCTGAAGGAATGGATAAACTTCCTGAAATATCACAACCTCCTCTGGAACAATTTGGAACACTATATACCAACTTCAGATTCCAGAGTAATAAAACCATTCACTTTTCGGCACATGCATCTGCCATGATGGGTGTTTACACCAACAATACCGAGTTGATGAAACCCCTCAATTTCCCTTCTGTATTTGAATATTACAGGAAATTCAACAGTCCGTCTAAAACAGCTATCAATGCCTGGTGGGTAAGCGATCAGGCCGGCCCGTTTACATATCTGAATTACAGCAATGCAGCAGGTTTTGGTCCTGCATTCGGAGCAAATATGATTCAGCCTACTTCATTCTTTAATCAAGCTATTGACGGAAATCTCCGTTGGAGCGAAAAGCAATGTGAGCAGATCAATGATCTGCAGGCTTTTTTTAATCAGCATGCAAAAATTGATCTTTCGCAGCTAAACAGACAACAAATCGAAAACACGCTCGAAGACCGCTACAGGATTGAGCAGTTGATGGTGGTGCTGAACAATAAATTCAAAAGTCCTGACTTCTCTGCCTGGGGCACAGGAACCTCCGGTAATGAAGACATCTCAACCATGTATACCGCTGCACAAATAATCGAAGCCTTTCAGCCTGAACTATTGGTGGTTAATATGCAGCACAGTGACATCGGTCACAGCAATTTCACTAAATACTGCAACAATATCAGAAAAGCAGATTTTGCACTCAGACAATTGTGGGAAACCATTCAAAATACACCGGGTATGAAAGATGATACCATTTTGATTGTTGCACCTGAATTCGGCAGGAATCTAAAACCCAACACCCTCAGAGACGAGTTCGGTCGCCTGGCAGTTGATCATACAGGAGATCAATTATCACAACAGATATTTTGTCTCATTGCCGGCCCTCCGTCAAAAGTGAAACAAGGACAAAGAATAACATCCGGAGGCGAAACCATTGATCTGGCACCAACTATTCTGAAGATTCTGGGAGTAGATGTTCCATCTAAATACTCTTCACTCACAGGGCGATTTCTTGAAGAAGCTTTTGTATGATCAATAGATTTTTTTTAGCCTGTCTGCTGTTTTCAAACAATCTGAGCGCTCAAAGCAACTCCAACGGAAAGGCTACGAGTTTTCAAATGTTGCAGCGGGAAATCTTTTCCCCCAACTGTGCACTTTCCGGTTGTCACGACGGATCATTTGAGCCTGATTTCAGAACTACAGAAAGCTCTTACAACACGCTGGTTTTTCACCCAGTGGTGAAAAATAATTTAGGCAACAAATTCAAATACAGAGTTTTACCCGGAAAGCCTGAAGAGTCGGTCTTATATGAACGTCTTACCAATTGTTGTTTCGTGAATCAGGATGACCGTATGCCATTCACTGTTGGCGATACTCTACCATCGTTCAAAACCGATATGGTCAAAAAATGGATAATACAGGGAGCTGCCAACCAATTGGGAATTGCACCGGTAAGCCCCCCTGCAGGAATATACTTTGACGAAAGATATCAGGTAAAGGGTAATGATTCCATCTCGATGAACAGCGACACATTTCATGAAGACGGATTTTATGCCAATCCTCTCATGATAAACCCTGAGCTTAGAAAAATCAGCTTTCAGTTTAACATCCGGAACGAAGATCCATCCGATGAGCAACAATACAATTTAACTTTTTTCTCTGACAAAAATTATACAGCACTGATTACAGAATATGAATTGAAAAAAAACAAAACTGACTTTTCCGCAGATGTGCTTGCTCAAGATTTCAGACCCAATCAAATCGCCTTCATGCAACTTAAGGTAATCAGAAAGGATAAAACTTACTATTACCCTAACAGTAATACCCCCTACTTTCAAAAGACACATTGGTCAGTACTTAGAAGGCCATAACTTCTCATTGATCATTCCTAAACTGATATTCAATGCCGAAATCAAATCGGCAACAGTAAACAATTTTCAAACGGAATCTTATACTTACGCTTTTGTATATTTACAAGGGACCACGCATTTTATAAGATAAATAACCACCAAAAATCAAACCATAGTGATCAAAGTTTTTCTGCGTTTCATGGGTTTGTTTGGAATTGTTTTTTTGCAATGGCCTGTCAATTGCTCACTCCCGGGAAGTACCGACAGTTGGGCAAACCTCTCAATGTTCAGACACTTGGCCAATACACTTAGCTCATGGATGGAAGGCAAGACTGCAGCTATCCCCAACTATCCGGCTGCAGATTTCTGGATCAATTATGGTCTTGACTTTTTCAGTGGGATAATGTTTATACCTTTTATGTGGGCCGGAGTTAATGATCTCTGGGCTTATTATGTTTTCATCGTTCTGGTTTTTTCATTAAATGCCCTTGGAATGTACCTGCTGGCCAGAGAACTAAACATCTCAGAATTCGCTTCTATGATGGCAGGGGTCTTTGCCGGTTTAAACAATTACATACTGGGGAATATTGATAATCCAAATGTGATTTTCTACTTCTTTGGCTGCCTTGCGCTATGGGGCCTGATTCGCTTTTTCAAAAACAAGCAGTCAAAGACATTCTATATGGCAGCCTTTTATCTGTCAATGCAACTTCTATTTGCACCGGTATCCTTCGTCTTGTTTGCAGTCAGCTTCACCGCCTTGTGTATCTACAGATGGCATTTCATATTTGCACATCTGAGATATAATAAGAAGGTTATATTTTGCCTAATCCCCACAATAGTTGTCCCCTTAATTTATTCATATTTTTATTTGATAAAATCGAGTATCCGTTCAAATTTCAATTACTTGCAGGATTTAAATATGGCTAATTTTTTTTCCCTAAGTCTCAACGATTTCCTGAGGGTTCAGCCCAATAATCCTCTAATATCATTTGCTGATATTTACAATATGATCTACTGCTCCGGAATCTCAACCGCCTATCTCGGAATTGGAATTTGGAGCTTATCTGCTCTGGCTGTGTATTTCAAACCTGATCGATTTAACAAATTTCTGTGTGTACTTGGAGCTTTCTTTTTTTTGTTTTCTATGGGTCCGTATATATCGCTTAATCATATCAGGATTGTTGATTCTCCAATTAACTTTTTATTCTCTGATCTACAGATACACCGGCTCTTCAGAATGCCCGGCCGCGGCTTTATAATACCGGTTATTTGTTTATCTCTTCTGGCCGCAAAAGGGCTTCATGTTCTTGTTCGAAGAAAATCCCCATTTAAACTGACTGTTGCATTGGCTGCCAGTATCTGCTTCTTCGCCGAGAACTACATTTTTGCACTTCCTGTGTATCCGGAGTACAAATTGGTTGACTCTCACAAACAATACATTGATATGCTAAAAACATGCCCTGAAACAGCCAGTGTACTTCACCTTCCCTCAGGAATTTACAGTAAGACAGGACAGATCCGTGAACTGTTTTACATGTACTGGCAAAGTAAATACAAGAGAAACACACTCAACGGAGTTCTTGCATACTACCCTAAAGAGCGCATAAAAACAGACTCATTATGCTCCGCTCTAAGCAGCTCTGACGATTTAAACCATCTGATAAAAAGTTATCGGCTGCATACCGTGGTTTACCACAAATGGCTGTGCACTTCAAAGAAAGATTCGGCACTTACTGAAGTGATATCCTCTTCACTATCATTAACGAAAGTGTACGAAACAAAGGATATTATAACTTTAAGAGTTAAACATCTGCAATAAGAAAATGACTGCAGGTAAATCCGGATTAAGGTGGCTAAGAGTATTGTTTGCAGCACTGATTTTTACCTCAGTCGAAACTTGGCAGAAAGTATGCGGCAAGCTGATTTACCATGGCTGGTATGATGACTCCATAACCAACATCTTTACTTCCGGAATTCTATTTGACTCATTTTTCAGCAGTCCCCCGGGGAATGACTGGGCATTTATTAATGCATTATTTTGGAAAGGGTGTATTTATATAAATCAATCATTTGGACGAAACGACGCCTATTATCATCTGTCACTTCTGGTAAACTCTATCTGGCTCACTGCTTTTCTGGAAATCATTTGGTTTCGATCCAAACAAAGATTTTCCTTCATTTCCTATACCACCGGTGTACTTTCTTTGATACTCATCCTGCCGGCCTTTTGCTTCCCCAATTACACCATGTCTGCAATAATATGCACTGTACTGGGGTTCTTATACATCAATTCGTGCAGCCGTTATAATGACTTATTATATGGAGGAATCCTATTACTGCTTGGTGCCCTTATGCGCTACCAATCGGCATTATTGATTGCGGGCTTAATATTGCCAATGATCATGCTGAACTTAGCTTCATCTATAGCTAAATTCAGACAAAACCCTGTTAAACTTCTGATTGCTTTTCTGATTTATTTAATAGTGCCTTGTTTCAACAGCATGTACCCTGAAGAAGAAAGGAATGCTATTGAACTATTCAATCAGTACAATTTCACTGCCAATGATGCCTACCTTACCAAATTTATTGACCCATCAGATAGCCTGGCACTGCTTGATAAAGAAGCTCTTTTGTCGTGGAACAGCATAGATGATTTGGCCTTTGACACCGGTAGATTGAACTCATTAACCTTTAGTCATCCGTTCCAATGGGCTGCTTTTAATAATATTTCTGCAAAGGTAAAAATGGCCTTAGCATCGCTTAGCCAATTCAAAGAATATACAACTATTTATAATCTGGGACCTGCGTTGATGATCTCTGTCATTTGGCTCATTGTTGTTGCTTTTACAGGACTTTTTAAAGAATTAACCAATAGATTTATTATTTATTTATATATATTATTTATACTGTCATTTATGCTATTCCTTAAGTGGGAATATCGGCTGCTTGTTCCGATTATTGCAGGAGGGCTTCTTTACATTTCAGATAGAAATAAACATATAGCTTCCGGCCAGACTGTGAAATGCCTACTTTTAGCTATTTTATTGTTTTTCGCCGGCTATCAGTCTTCTGCAATAATTAAAAGCTTTCAGAATAAGTCTAATGAGGCAAGAAGAGCAACAATTCTATTTAAACATATCAAAGAAAATCATCCCGGATCCGTTATTGTTTTAGACCTCAACTCAATCGTTATTCCGGATTTGATAGATAAAACAGATTCAAACCTTCACTTTATCACCAACGGTGAGTACTGGACTATATTCTATGATGCATTTAAAAAATATTATTCTCAAAATGCAGGTGGTGTTGATCTTTACAAACGGCTTAAGTATTTGGAAAGCAGTCCTGAAATCTTGCTTTTTTACTCAGAATACAAAGCTAATTTTACATCAAGATACTTTAAGCTTCGCATGAATCAAAAGTTCAACATTGAACAAGACGAAAAAGACATATTACACAGCACTTCCTTTCACTTTTATCTTCCGTCAGTAAATAAATTCAGTATATATCGTTTGAAAAGCAATGAAGAATAGGGGGAAATTGAGATTTAAGGTGTTGATGGTAGTTGCACTGGTCATTTTTACTGAATTGATTATGCGGATTGGAGGGATGATTGCCTTTAAACTCCCGTTCTTTAAGCAAGATCAGATTATCCTCAATTATTATCCGGAATTGCATCCGTTTTTTGACGGAAGTATACCGATGGTTTGCAATGACAGTATTCGGCTAGTAATTTTTGGAGGAAGTGCGGTCACCAATACCCTTTGTGATCTGCCGGAATTAATTCAGAACCTTAATATTCCTAAACCGAACAGTAAACCACTTGCCATATACAGCCTCGCCAGGTATGCTCAAAACAGCATGGATTCAAGAATCAAGTATCAATTATTAAATCAATTTCATTTTGACTATGTATTCGTTTATGATGGCATCAATGATACGAGAGTTAACAATTGTCCTGATGAATTCTTTAACGATGACTACAGTCATATTGGCTTTTATGACGAAGTAAACACCTATATCAGACACCCGGAATTAAAATATTTTGTAAGCCTTTACTATGCAGAGCGTATATGGAAACAGTGGACTGTTGCAATGGGATTAAAAAAATACATTCCTAAAGAGTTTAGTGTATTACATCCGGGAATTTTTGAGAGAGATGTTCTTAATGAAATCATGAAGAAGGATACAACTACCGGAATCTGGCATCAAATGAAAACAAGGCCAAATACCATAGTAGATATGAATCTGAATCCTTTTGATACTTCATGGTTGAAAGAAGGGGCACAAATTAAATCTGCAGGGACTTTCAGAAAAAATCTGTTAGGATTGATTCATTTGGCTAAAACCAAGAATGAACAATTGATCCTCAGTACATATGCTATTCATTCGCCTCCAGACTATTCAATAAGCTTATTTCTGAAAGGCAAGCTGGATTATGCAGCAAATAAATGGCCAACGGAATTATATGGATTACCGGAAAATGTAGTAAAAGGAGTTCGAAAGCACAATGAAATCATTCATGTACTAAGCAATAAATACAACTTACCACTCATTGATTTTGAGGCAAAAGTACCACACAATAAAGATTACTTTTTAGACATCTGCCATCTTAACACCAAAGGATGTGATTTGCTGGCCAAACTAATTCATGAAAAAACAAGCAATAATTAAGACCCTAATTGCACTCAAAAATACTTAGGTTTTCATCTGCCTGCACACATTTCAGCCTACCGGATTTCAGTAAATGATCTAACCTTATTAAAGGCTCACCATACAAGTACATTTTATGAGCCACAATAATAAAATCAATATGATTATAGCGCTGCATGCTGTCATAAACCAAGGGATCTGATAAGTGTTCAATAAAATATTGATTCTGTATTCTACTCTTGGGCATATAGCCGTTTGATCCGTTAATCACATTGTGATTGCCAAATGTTTTCCAGTACATATAAATATGTTCGCGAGCCGTTTCACCTATCGGACTTCTAAAATATCGGGGCGAATCGTATATCCTACTGGGAAGACACAGTACTACCGAATTTTTTTTGTGTTTAATAAAATCTATATATGATTGCGGTGGAGGTACAAATGTTGATGATTGAAAGACAGGAAAGGGCACAGGGACATTCTCTGCAAAAAAAACAGCCAGAGATACTATGAGGATAAGCAGAGCTTTGCCTGAATTTTTTCTGAGTAAAATAGCCAATCCTGAGGCGGCTAAAACAGATAATGCAAGTAAAGAAATCTGAAATGCCCTCACCGGAAAACGCAGAAAATTGGAAAAATCAGCATATTTATAAATCGGAAACATCGGAGCCGTGAACACATAATTTCCAATCTTCCACTCAGGACCTGAAGCCAATATAAAACCAGACATACACACCATCAACAATCGGATGCGATATTTTCTGCTACTCATAAGTGCAATTGCGGAAAGAACCAGAAACAACAGGCCCGGAAATGCACTGTGTACCTTATACAACCAGTCAATCTCCAAATCCGAAAGAGCAGGATAAATTAGATTGTTATGCAGAGGCCTGACAAGGTCTGAAAATGTGAGGCAAAGTGTTGGTGAAAAATGGTATAGTTGAATTGGATTTATTGCTTCAGAAATAGGCGTTTTGATGACATAAATCCAAAGAAACGGAAGGATCATACCCAAAACTCCCAAGACATAAGCCGCCACTCTTTGGATATGATAAAACTTTTGGCGGCTGTTTGAAAAATCAGCCATGACAAAAATACCCCAAACAAGCATTGAAAACAGAAACAAATAACTGGAGCAATAAACTTGCAAAGCCATCAGTAGCGATGAAATTGCTATTAAAAAGGAATTATTCCGGCGGACTCCCTTGATCCATAATGCTACCGCAAAAATACCTGCCGAACCAAAAACAGCATTTTGGTTCTCTATATTACCCAACATGAATGCTGCATTTCCATAAAAGAAACCGCCGGCAAAAGCCGCCATTCTATCAATGCCAATACTCCTGCATAAAGAATAAACAGATATTGAATTCAATGAATATGTAACAGAAATAAAAAGGTAATAAGCTAACAGATCACTGCTGAACAAGAGCTTAAAAAAAACAAAGATGATACCCGGAATAAAGGATGGCTCACCTAGTAAAAAAGCCTGCTTTACCGGATAAAGTGAAGTACCATATATTGACTCCCCAAAAAGAAGATTCCCAAAGTCATTGAAAATGGCGAGATAATACCAGGTATCCACATTACCCGGCAAAGAACCTCTTAAAGGAAACTGGCAAAACAATAAGAGGAAATAAACAGAATACCACAAAAAGCAGTTTCCACCCGAAAAAAAACGAAATTTACTCATAAGGTTCCCTTTGTCTTTGATTCGGATATTTTATTCAAACCGGGTTGGCTCGACAAAGTAAAATCGAATGATAAGATATTGAAATAAAAGCCAATAATTACTTTTTGAAACATAATTTACATAACTGAGCATACCGCAAGATATTACAAAACATATATCGATGAGACACAGATTTTGATTATAAATCACATCAATATTATATTCATTTTTAATACTTCCGAAAGCTTTTGATCAAATCTATACTCTGTTGAATCTTCGTTATCCTAAGTATAAAAGCCAATCGAAATAAGATCAAAGCCAAAATTTCAACAGTATTGTTTTTTAAAACTGAAGGGAAGTTAAACACCTTGTCATACGTTATTGTAATCAACACTAAAACAGTTCTGCAAAAGCTCAAAAAATATTTCAAACAGATGGATGTATACTTGCAGTGATACATAAAAATTAATTGAAAACTGTATGAGAACTTATGTTTAACTCTGCATAAACAGATGTATTTAATACATTTATACTGACTTAAAAGCAAGACTTTAGTGAGCTGATATGACATAATTGGCAGATTCTAAAAAATGGTTACCGGCAGCAAACAAGTTCTGATCACAGGAATCAGAGGAAAATTGGGGAGACACCTAAAGGAAAGCTTCCAGAAACAGGGATTTCATGTAATTGGAACCACAAGAAATTTAGACTCTGAAGATGATGACATAACGATTGATCTTTCAGTCCAGAACGCTGCTGATCTGCTTCTTAAAAAAGTAAACCTTCTGGGTCTCACACCCGAAATAATCATATTAAACGCAGCCGACACCAGATCTGTTTCTCCACCGCCTGATGAAACCGAGACCTATATCAGAATGAACCATATCAATCCTCTTAAAATTGCCAAAACATTTCTTCAAGAGTCGGATAGTGTAAAAATCATTTTTATCTCGTCGGTTTTGGCACATTTGAATGATCATCTCAATCCACTATATCACGACTGCAAAAAGAAGACTGAAGAGGGACTGAAACTGCTGGAAAATTCATATCCGGGAAGAATATCGTGCCTGATCAGTGGACCATTAAAGGAACAGCCGCGGATTCCGTTATATGGCTCCTACAAATTTGCAGCTGAAAAGGTTGTGATATTAAGTAAAAAAGATACACCATCGGTGTGTTATCCGTTGATATGGAATTGGATTATAACGGCTGACCAATACTTACTAAATCTTTTCTCAGGCATTATTCGTATTTTCCGAAAAGCATGAACAGGCCTGACCTAAGCGTGGTTGTTTTGTGTTACAAAACAGAAGGAGAGCTGATGAGCTTCTGCGCACAACTGCGCCGGGAACTTTTGGAAATGGAAATCAATTTTGAAATTGTCCTGGTTGCCAACTATGATGAACCTTCAGACCCCACTCCTGCATTTGCTGAAAAATTTGCCTCTGAAAATCCTCAAACCATTGTAATCAGTCAGTTAAAAAAAGGCAGAATGGGCTGGGATATGCGATCCGGCCTGATGAAAGCAACAGGCAAATACATCGCAGTAATCGACGGCGATGGACAAATGCCCGTGAGTGACATTCCGGTAGTTTATCAAGTAATAAAAACAGGCCGATTTGACCTTGTCAAAACCTTTAGAATTCGTCGTTATGATGGCATATACAGATTGCTTCTTTCGAAAATTTACAATCTGATATTTCAAATTTTATATCAACCATCAACTCCGGTCCTCGACATAAATTCAAAGCCCAAAATGATCAGTCGTGAAGCATTTGAAAAAATGAATCTTGTTTCCGACGACTGGTTTACAGATGCTGAAATGATGATAGAGGCTCAAAGACTTCAACTACGTATCTGTCAGATTGCAACGGTATTTCTAAAAAATGAGCGCAGACCCTCAATGGTAGGCTTAACCACCATTTTCGAGTTCATAGGCAATCTGATCTATTACCGATTTATCAAAAAATAGCTTTTCATTCATGTTGTGGAATATCATCGGTACCCAAAGATCCGGCTCCAATTTACTCCGGCTCATGCTCAATGCACACCCCAAGATTTCCGCACCACATCCTCCCCATATACTTTCCAACTTTTTCCCCGTCATACACTCCTATGGCTCCCTGCAAATACCGGCAAATTTTTCGGCTCTGGCGGCTGATGTGTGTGAATTTGTTAAACTGAACCGCGTTCCCTGGATAAACGGTATACCCGACCCGTCAACACTCATAAGCCTCTGTGAAGAACCCGACTTATTTCATTTGTTTTATTCACTGCTTTACTACAAAGCCAAAACTGAGGGGAAAAGCTATTTTGTAAATAAAAGTATGAGTGATTACTCTTTCGCAAAACAGTTCGAACAAAGAGGAATTAAAGCACTTTATATTCATCTTGTCAGGAATGGAAAGGCTAATGCACATTCATTTATGAATAGCCCTATCGGTGATAAGCATCCTTACATTTTAGGTAAAAATTGGGCACAGGATCAGGAAGCCTGCCTCAAACTGGAGGATGAAATTCCTGCCGAACGATTCATAAGGGTTAAGTATGAAGAATTATTGGGAGATCCGAAGAGCACTCTTGTAAAAATATGCAACAAAGTCGATCTTGAATTTGATGAAAACATGATCAGATATCATGAAACTGAAGAGGCAATAATTACGGCACAAGCAGGGCCCTTATGGAAGCATGTGATCAATAAACCTATGACTGAGAAAATTGACAGCTCTAAACTTCTTAGCGCTGAGAACTGCTGCCTGTTTGAAGCGGCTGCTTCAGAAACACTCAAAAAAATGGGATATACGACCGATTGCAAATTGCCGATGCATAAGGATAATATAGATGAAGACACCTTCGATATCGAAAACAAGCTGATGAAAGCTAAACTCAAAACCGGCAATTCTGTTTCAGATGGACAACTTGCACTTCTTCAGAAAAGAAACCGGCATTAATCATGTACACATTTTTATTTACATTATATTTATTTTGTTTTTACGTTAATCAAATAAGAGCGCAAGATGTATTACTGCCTGAAGACTTTTTAAAAGTGAATGTTTCAGGGCAAAAAGTTGCAGATACAAATCAGTTTATATTTGTTGCACCCTACCAAATAACTCCAAAAGCAAGTCATTACGGAGCGCTTATAGTTCTTGATATGAACTTTAAGCTTGTTCTTTACAAATCCTTTAAGAGAGATTACGGCAGCGAAAGCATTAAAGGGGCATTGATAGACTTTAAGCCACACAGAAAAGGAAGTTTACGATATTTTTTCTGGGGCACAAATATCGGTGCCTGGTATGTAATTGATTCCAATATGTTGATTACAGATTCGATAAGATGTAACGGAAGAACAACAGATCCACATGATATGATAGCAGACAAGGATGGTACTGATTATCTGATGTGCAATGAAAACTTTAGCGGAACGACTTCCGGAATGAAAGATCGTTCGGGTAGGAATTATAATGAAAAAACAAACATCAATTGCGGAGGTTGTGTCATTCAGCAGTTGGACAAAAATCATCAACTCCTGAAAGAATGGAGTTTAAAAGACATCCTTCTTCCTGAAGATGTTGCTCCGGCTTATCGCACCGACACTTCAGTAATTAATCTGTCACATGCCAACTCTATTTCCTTTGCAGGAGATACAGGCTTGCTCATTTCAGTCAGAAACTGCAATCAAATTATTAACCTGTCTAAAAAGGAAAACAAAGCCTTCTGGAAGTTTGGAGGATCCAGATCTGATTTTCCACCAGTATCTCAAAGAATGTTATCTCATCAGCACCATGCAAGTCTTAAAAACGACACCCTATTGTTTTTCAACAACGGTCTTCACTTAAGTCCCTCGCGCCCATCAGCAGAAAAGTATAAATTGAATGTACCTGATAAAAAAGCAGAATTAATTTCCGCCATTACTTACCCGGATACGGTGAGCTGCACAGCCAGAGGCAGTTATCAGATTACTTCAGACGGATCACAACTTGTATGCTGGGGTGACAATGTAAATGGATCGGAGGTACAACTATTTGATGCCCTTGGAAAAACGGTCTGGGACATGCGATTCCCGGGAGGATTTCAAACACATAGAGCATATATTGACAGCCTCCCGTTCCGGCTGAACAGACCTCAGGTAGACATAGTTAAACAAAGAGACGGAAGCGTGCTGCTTATCGCACCGCCGGGTGCCATTGAATATCTCTGGAACACAGGAGAAAAATCAGAATCTATCTTTTCAGTACCAGGCGCTGTTCACGAACTGCTAATCCGTAGAAATGATGTCTGGTTTGGCAGCGGGGAAATTCAGGTTCCGATCCGCTGAATTTTGTATACAGTGATCGCCGAATCAGAATAAAACTCCTTCATCTGATATCTTTTCCCCCTCAACATCTTCCCTGGCAATACCGGCTCTTCCTTCAATATAAACCGCTTATGCCAAACAACTGCACCGACTGAATAATTGATCAGTAAAGAATCGTATTTCTCTTCTTTCAATAAGCGGTCAATGCTGATTCGGGAATAGGGCAGGAAGCCCGTAAAACCATTGATGGAATTCAACTGATGTGCAGTCTGCCAATAATCATAAATGTATTCACGGCTCATCCAGTCGGGATAGACCCCTTTGCCTGGACTGCCCAATAAAACGGAAGAAGGCAAATGAAGTACTTTGGCCCCTGCTGCTACATTACGAATAGCCCTGATTTGTTTCTGTTCAGGAGAAAAGTTACGCCCGGCAACTCCTTTTGCAGTCCACGGAACAGATTCCAGTAAAAATAGTAATACAAACAACGGACTAAGCAGACGATTCCCGGAAGCCATTACATGAGCCGAGGCAAGCGAAAATGCCATTATCATTAAAAAATATGCGCGGATTGGAGTTCTCAGGAAGGTTGAATCACCTGCATAATCATAAAATAATTTCATTGGCATCGGAATATGTATTCCCCAAATATTCAATTCAGATCCCGAGGAAAGAATAAAACCACTTACACCCAATAAAAATACCCAGCCTTTAAGTTCACGGACCTTCGTTGAGCTCCCAAGAATCATCCAAAAAAATCCAATCAGCAGTGTTAATCCGGGAAAAGCACTTCTGATTCTTGCCAATAGTGAAAAAGAAAACTCCGGATGCGAAGGTAGCCAGAGATTACCGGGTGAGGCATGGAAAAAATCTTCAAAATGCAAATTGGAAGTAACCGATGCTCCTGCATGAACTGCAGGATTGTAGGCCTCTTTCAAAAATCCTGAAAACAGATAAAAGTTAATAAGGGGATATATCAAAAGAAGCAAAATGCCAATTGTCATCAACATTTTAAGCCATTGCCTGCGGCTAAAAAACCAGTACCTCCATGAGGAGATCACGAGTAAAACACAAATCACAAACAAATAAGTCAGAACAGTAGTTGAGGAATAAGCCTGGAGAATAACCAAGAATGCAAAGGCTAACCAATACTTCGTTCGTTCCTTGCGAAGAGCGGATTCAAGACAAAGTAAGGCAGGAAAACAAAAACCCCAGAAAAAGGCATTGGGATGCTCTATCTGGGAAAAAAAATAATTAGACCAGCCAAAGAATATTGAGCAGAGTATGGCAGGCAGCCAGGCATTCAAAATACCTCGGGCAAAAACCGCAACTCCAACTACATTCAGACTCCAAAGTATAGCGATGAAACACAGATAAGCATCAAAAGGGTCGGGAAAAAAACAAGTGCCGATAAAGTAAAAGGGTACCAGAAAAGGCGAGGGCTCAGAATAGGCCGCCAGTCCGCGATTCGGCCAAAAAACGTACGTAGGTTCAATCCCTTCCCAATGAGAAGACAAAGTATTGATCCATTCCCTGCAAAGTGAAAGATTAAACCAGCTATCATAAGGCCCGGGCAATTGTCCTTCAGGATACCAAACATTGAGCAAAATCAAAGAAAACAAGAAGTTTAAAACGAAAAGAGAGGCAAGAATTTTGCCCGACTTAATCAATTGATCCCCCTCTGTTAATCTGAAGTGCATTAGTTTAGACGAGGATTCCAAGATAATCTGCTTCATGCAATTTATTAAGTCAGACAAAAAATTTCTGTGGCTCAGCTTGCTGTCTGTATTGAGTTTGCTGTTCGGTTGTCAATCACAAAGCAGGCAGCAGGACGAACTGACTGTTGAATCCTACATTCACAGAATTCACATTCAGCTCTATGGCAGAAAGGCATCTGTACCTGAGCTAATTATGGGAAAAATATTTCTCAATTCAGGTTCCAAATCACAAGCCTGGAGAAGAATCTATTGCGAGCGGTTGATTAAGTCTGAAGAATTCAGCTTGAACGGATACAATATCGCCAGATCTGAATTGTTGAATTTCATCTTTAATCCGGATTCCTCATCTATTCAGGAAACCATAGATGTTTGGAAGAGGATGTATCCCGACAGCATCTGGCGGCCGGAGGTGAAACGACTCAGAAAACTTCAACTCATCCCCCGGATGCTAATTGACGGGAAAATGAATCACGAAGAGCTACAAAAAACATTGATTCACAATTCGTATTACGACTTCATAAATATGGGGAGTGAGAACTTTGTAGTTTCGTTGTATCACAATTTCCTTGAAAGGCCACCTACCGCTTATGAGCTCAAAACCGGGATTATACTCACTAACGGAAACTGCACGTATTTCGATAATAAATTTATATGTGGTAAGGAAAATTATATAAGTGCTTTTTTCTCTCGAAAAGAATATGCGGAAGGACAAGTCAGAAAACTCATCAGAATGTTGTTATACAGAGAAGCAAGGCCGCAAGAACTAAAACAATACACGGATGACTACCTGCTGCACAGAGATCACGGCAGGATCTGGGCTCAATTACTATCTTCTGAAGAATTTATAAATCTATGAGGTCTCTGTGCATTTTATTGCTGATACTGGCCTCTTGCGGAGGTCCATCGCGGCATGAAGAAAAAACTTCAACCGAAAAGAAAAGCAGAATTCCCAAGACCGATCTTCAATTTATATCGATCGCATACATGGATGTATTCGGTAAGGCCATCCCCCAACAGGAACTAAACAGCATAAAAGAGGTTTTTCTAAGTCAGGGAGACCGGGAACTGAATCGAAAGGCTCTGATCATGAAGTTACTTCAAAATCAGCCTGAGACTTTGCCCGGAGAGAATATACTTGCGGTGAATCCCGAATCCTTTCTCCGGTTTTGCTTCAAACAGTTTTATCGGAGAGTACCCTCAAATAAGGAATTGACTGAGTTATTGATTGCTCATCAAGAAGATCCCCTTACCGCCTCCGACTGGTATCTGGCATTCATGATGAGCGACGAATACCAGCTATTGTAGTTAAATTCAAGCCATGAAACGCAGGGACTTCTTGCAAGCAGCTACAGCCCTTTCTATCCCGATGATCCTGCCATCGGGCAGACTATTCGCTTCAACCGGTAAACGACCCGCGGGGCATGTGGTTTTATGCCTCTTTGCAGGAGGCGTAAGGAATATGGAATCCCTGGATATGCAGGAAGGTAATCTCATGCCTAATCTGCTGAAAGGAGAAAACAGCTTGTCTGCAGACATCAGGGATGGATTTGATCCATTGCCCAATAAAGCAGCACAACCATTACAGAAATTCGGCACTCTTTACAGAAATTTCAGATTCTC
>CAZUHX010000001.1:0-2187 GCA_964620795.1 uncultured Chitinophagaceae bacterium | reverse complement strand
AAGCAGCACAACCATTACAGAAATTCGGCACTCTTT
The DNA here is from genome assembly GCA_964620795.1 of uncultured Chitinophagaceae bacterium. Lineage (GTDB taxonomy): Bacteria > Bacteroidota > Bacteroidia > Chitinophagales > LD1 > CAZUHX01. The sequence continues at coordinate 2,151 of CAZUHX010000001.1, read as the reverse complement.
ACAGAAATTTCAGATTCTCTCAAGGCCCAACGGCCCATGTCAGCGGACATCTGAGCGTGTTAACCGGCAAGTACTTTATCAACGGCCATAATCCCAAATACAGATCGCCCTATCCCACTCTGTTTGAATACTTCAGAAAACATTCGGATCCTGTTCAAAGCGCCATGGAAGCATGGTGGATTGCTGAAAGAAACGACCCCTTCAATATTTGCAGCTACAGCGCTAATCCTGAGTATGGTGCTGCTTTTGGAGCGAATTACTTTCATCCCGGCACATTGCTTCGTGGAAACATTCTGCAAGATCATATGATTAATAATGATATTTTAAATAAACAAAGACAGGCGGAACGGATAAAAAATATTCTCGATAAAAATTCAAACGCTCAATGGAATTTTCATAAAAACGCGTTTCAAAATACCGAGCTAAATCGTGCACGGATTGACAACTACATACGCAAGGAAGTCAAAAACCATCTTGACGGCAATTTTTCGAATATAATGAATCTGCCAAATGAAGTAGTCAATGAAGATCTGATCAATGTTTTCTTTGCTACCAGAATTTTAAATGAGTTCAGACCACGGCTTTTGGTGGTCAATATGATGGGAATAGATAGAGGTCATACAGACTTTACTCTATACTGCAATAACATACGAAAAGCGGATTATGCACTGAGGTACCTTTGGGACTCAATTCAGCAAAATGAAATGCTGAGAGACGATACTGTACTCATCGCCCTTCCGGAACATGGCCGGAATCTTGAACCCAATTCGCTGCGCGATCGTTTTGGCAGACTGGCGCTTGATCACACCAGCGATGAAATGAGCAGACGTATTTTCTGCATGATTGCAGGCCCCTCTCACATTATCAGGCAGAATCAGGAAATACGGGCTGAAACGGGAGAAAGCATTGATATTGTCCCTACGATAGCTCATTTGTTGGGATTCAAAGATGAATTGGGATTCAAAGTTCAGGGACGAATCTTAAATGAAGCCCTTGTATGATTGCATTTGCCTTTCTTATAATGATCCTGATGAGCGCTTGTACGAATGACAAGCATTTGTCTGAACATAAGATTTATAATTATAGGAGTGATTTATATATGAAAGTATATACCCGGGTTTTTTCAAAATCCTGCGCACTCAATGGTTGTCACGACGGCTCGTTTGAACCCCATCTGATGACGCCCTATTCGGCGCATCAAACTCTGGTTTGGCAAGCTGTTGTTAAAAATAATTTACAAAACAGTTTCACTTACAGAGTTGTACCATTCGATACCGCCGCCTCCGTATTACATGAAAGAATCTCCAACTGTTGCTTCGTAAATCAGGACGACCGAATGCCTCAAAACACCATTGGGGAAGCATTACCTGATGAAGATATTCAACTGATTGCAGATTGGATTTTGGCCGGCGCGCCCGATTTACAAGGAAAAATCATTACAAAACCGAACATTCCTGATTTTGAATTGGATAATTAACTTGAGTACAGTACGGGGTCCCAAGCAAATCGATAAAGCATCCACAATTGAGTTTCCATCTGAATTCTGACTAAGTTGAATCGATTTGATTAATGCCATTCATTATATTTACTCAGATCCTATGGCATTACGATCCCCGGTTTCGTTCCAACCGCTGATATTCTTGCTGAGCCTTCTGGCCGTAATTTTATCAGGCTACTCCGGCCTGTTGCTCTATGATGGAGGTTCCGACATTATTACCCGACATGTGGTACGTGGTACATTTTGCTCTCCTGAACACTATTTTACAAGCTTTGGCTTCTATCTGGGCAGCAGTCATATTTTAAAAATGCTGTATCTCTGGAAACCACAAACAGAATGGTTCGATGGATATACAGTCGTAATACTCAGCCTCGTTTTATATGCATCTGCTATGTATATGAAATCCTGGTCCCGATTTCAGAAATGCATTGGCTTGCTTTCTCTCATACCTGTCATTCTCTATCCTGAAATGACCAAATCAAGCACTATTCTTTCGTTCCTTGGTGGCTCTTTGTTGCTTAACCACAAAGGGAAATCTTCATGGCTTTTTGGCAACCTCCTGATCTTGATTGCATTTGCCATCCGTACCGAAGGCGGCTTCCTTGGACTATTACTGAGCGGTCTGTGCCAACTGGCTCAGTTTCCGACCAATA